>SCTQ01000286.1 GCA_004322345.1 Aquabacterium sp.
CCAGCAGCACGATGGCGTCGCCGGCGGCCAGGTCGTCGCCGACCGACAGGCGCGTCTTCGGGTTCACGATGCCGGTGCACGAGGCGGCCAGGTCGATGCGGCCGGATTCGACGATGCCCGCCAGCGCCGGCGTCTCCCCGCCGCCCCAGGCCACGCCGCAGGTGTCGCAGGCCCGCTTCCAGCCAGCCACCAGAGCCTGGGCGCGCTGGGCATCCCCGAACCAGTCGGAGCCGCCCGCGGCCCAGTAGGCCTGCACCACCAGAGGCGTCGCGCCGACGGTGATCAGGTCGTTGACGGCCATCGCGATGGTGTCCTGCGCGATGCCGTCGTAGTAGCTCTTGCCGGTGAGCTGGCGCATCTCGTCGGCCACCAGGGCTTTGGAGCCCAGGCACTCGACGATGGATGCCAGGTAGAACGGGCCGACGTCGACCACGTAGGCCGATTCCCCGCGCGAGGCGGCCAGTTCGGCGAAGCCATGCGGGCCCAGGTTGGCGGCCGTCGCGGCCGCCGCGCGCTGGGCGGCCACCTTCAGGGGATCGATCAGGTCGTAGTTGACGCCGGCCTGCTCGTAGGTGAGCGCCTGGGGGTCCTGGGGAGTCGTGGGTTTCATCGGTCGGGTCGGGAGAAAGTCGTGGAATTATCCGGCAGCCCTTCTCCCCACCCTTGCCCACCCATGTCCAACCTGCCCATTTCACTGCAGACCATCGGCCTGCTGATCGCCTCCAACGTCTTCATGACCTTCGCCTGGTACGGCCACCTGAAGAACCTGGCCGACCGGCCCTGGTGGATCGCGGCCTTCGTCAGCTGGGGCATCGCCTTGTTCGAATACCTGCTGCAGGTGCCGGCCAACCGCATCGGCCACCAGGCCTTCAACCTGGGGCAGCTGAAGGTGATGCAGGAGGTCATCACCCTGGGCGTCTTCATGCCCTTTGCCTTCTTCTACATGGGGCAGCCACTGAAGCTGGACTACCTGTGGGCGGCGCTGTGCCTGGTGGGGGCGGCCTACTTCATGTTCCGGTCGTGAGGCCGCTCACTGGCTGATCTTGCGAGCTTCCTCCACCTGCCATTCGAAGAAGCGCTCGCCACCGAAGGCCAGCGTGGCCATCAGCGCGGTGGCCCCCAGCAGCAGCGACAGCACGACGGCGAAGACCGTGCTCCAGCCGGCGTGGTGTTCGGGCGCCTGGGGATTGAAGCGGGCGTTCCAGCGCTCGTCGGGCATCAGGCCGTAGATGATCGCCATCAGCATGGTGGTGCTCAGCATCAGGCCCAGGATGGGGATCAGCGCCCAGGCCCAGTGGTCGTCCAGCCCCAGGTTGTTCATGCGCAGGATGCCGGCCAGGCCAATCAGCGTGGGCAGCGGATGCAGCCAGCCGACCAGGTCGCGCCAGCCGTAAAGGTAGAAGCGGTGCAGGCCCAGCGAACCGCCCACCAGGGCGATCCAGGCGGCCAGGGTCTTGGATTTGTAGCCCGGGCGCGGCGCCGGGAAGAGCAGGGAGGACATCCGGGGGATCCAGGCAGGAAGGGACAGGAAGTGCAGCACGGCCGGCAAACTGCCTACCCAAACCGGCGCAGGGCCAATATAATGCGCGGTTTTCGACGCTGGCCGTCGGCCCTGGTTCCCGGGGCAAGGCGGCGTATCTAACCTCGTCGAATCCGTCATTCACAAGCCGCCGATGCAGGTGCAGTCACCCGAGTGAGCACCGCAGACGCTGGCCGGCCGCCCTGCCCCGCGTGTCTCCCGGGTCTGGCAGCCACCCCTGAACCAGTCAAGGAAACACATCATGGTCGTGATTCGACTCTCCCGCGGCGGCTCCAAGAAGCGCCCGTTCTACAGCATCGTCGCCGCTGATTCGCGCAACCGCCGCGACGGCCGCTTCCTGGAGCGTGTCGGCTTCTACAACCCGGTTGCCAGCGGCAGTGAAGAAGGCCTGCGCATCGCCTTCGACCGCGTCGAGCACTGGACCAGCCACGGCGCCCAGTTGTCGCCCACGGTGGCCCGCCTGGTGAAGCAGGCCAAGTCCAAGGCCACGCCGGCAGCCGCCGCCTGAAGCCGACGGCCTGCATGAGCAGGCTGCCAGCCCCCGAATACGCGCGAGTGCCCTCCAGGCCTCGCGCGTATTCTTTGGTGGCTGGCCTTTCACGCACCACACCGACCGCATGAACGCCGCCCCCGATCCCGAAGCCCTCCCGCAGGACGCGGTGGAGGTCGGCCGCATCATCGATGCCTGGGGCATCAAAGGCGGCATCAAGGTCGTACCTTACTCGGCAGACCCGCAGGCGCTGTTCTCCACCAAGCGCTGGTACCTGCTGCCGCCGGAAGAGAAATACCTGCCGGCCGCAGCCCGCGAAGCGGGCGCTCGCATCAGCTGGCCACCTCTGCTGCGCATCACCCAGGCCAAGGAGCATGGCGACGGCATCGTCGCGATGGTCCAGGAAGTGAACGACCGCAGCACGGCGGAGGCACTCAAGGGCGGGCGCATCTTCGTCTCCCGCACCAGCTTCCCGACCGCCAGCGAGGACGAGTTCTACTGGGTCGACCTGATCGGCCTGCAGGTGTCCAACCGCGAAGGCCAGGAACTGGGCACGGTCAGCGACCTGCTCGACACCGGCGCCCACAGCGTGCTGCGCATTGCCGACCCCATCCAAGGCGTGGAGAGGTTGATTCCGTTTGTAGGCGCTTACATAGACAGCGTCAGCCTGGAGCAGAAGCGCATCGTCGTCGACTGGGCAGCGGACTGGGACCAGCCCGCCGAGCCGGCCACGCCGGCCGCCAAGCGAGCGCGCAAGCTGCGCTGAACCAGGCCCGGCCGCGCCATGCGCTTCGACATCCTCACACTGTTCCCGGAGCTGTTCCCGGCCTTCCTCTCGGCCGGGGTCACCCGCCGCGCCTTCGAGGCACCGCAGGGCGGCACGGCCCAGGTCGAAACCCGCCTGTGGCCGCTGCGCGACCACGCCGAAGGCAATTACCGCCGCGTCGACGACCGGCCCTTCGGCGGCGGCCCCGGCATGGTGATGCTGGCCCAACCGCTGCTGCGTGCGTTGGATGCCGTGCGCGCCGACCAGCAGGCCGCCGGCCGCCCGGCCACCCCGGTGATCCTGTTCAGCCCGGCCGGCCGGTCGCTGACCCAGGAGCGGGTGCGCAGCCTGGCGCGCTCCGACGGCGCCGTGCTGATCTGCGGCCGCTATGAAGGCATCGACCAGCGTGTCATCGACGC
Organism: Aquabacterium sp.; assembly: GCA_004322345.1. Classification (GTDB taxonomy): domain Bacteria; phylum Pseudomonadota; class Gammaproteobacteria; order Burkholderiales; family Burkholderiaceae_C; genus Aquabacterium. The sequence continues at coordinate 3,216 of SCTQ01000286.1, forward strand.
CAAGGTCGACGAGGAGATCAGCCTCGGCGACTTCGTGCTGTCCGGCGGCGAGCTGCCAGCCCTGGCCCTGCTGGACGCCGTCGCCCGGCTGCAGCCCGGCGTGCTGAACGACGCCCAGTCGCACGAGCAGGACAGCTTCTCCGACGGCCTGCTGGACTGCCCCCACTACAGCCGTCCCGAGTCCTTGGCCGTCCACCCGGCCCTGCCGGAACAGCCGGTGCCACCGGTCCTGTTGTCCGGCCACCACGCCGAGATCGCCCGCTGGCGGCGGCAGCGCCAGCTCGAACTGACCGCCCGCCGCCGCCCCGATCTGCTGGCCACCGCCCGCGCCCGTGGCGAACTGACGGATGCGGACGAGCGCTTCCTGGCCGGCTTGAAGCTATAATCTCCGGTTTTCCCGATCCTCTACCCGGCTTTCAGGCCTCCCAACCAGGAGACCAAACCAGGAAACGCCTGATCCTGCGTCCATCCGGGACGCAAGACATACGAACACCAGCGCGGGCACGATCACTTGGAGCCTCCCATGAGCAACCTCATCCAGCAGCTTGAACAGGAAGAGATCACTCGCCTGAACAAGACCATCCCGGCCTTCGCCCCCGGCGACACGGTCATCGTCAGCGTCAACGTCGTCGAAGGCACCCGCAAGCGCGTGCAGGCCTATGAAGGCGTCGTGATCGCCAAGCGCAACCGCGGCCTGAACTCCAGCTTCATCGTGCGCAAGATCTCCAGCGGCGAAGGCGTGGAACGTACCTTCCAGCTGTACAGCCCGCTGATCTCCAGCATCGAAGTCAAGCGCCGCGGTGACGTCCGCCGCGCCAAGCTGTACTACCTGCGCCAGCGCAGCGGCAAGTCGGCACGCATCAAGGAAAAGCTCGCCTGACCGCAGGTCAGGAATGGCTTGCCGCACGCAGGGCAAGCCGGAGCGAAGCGAGAACGCTCGCCGCAGTCAAACTGCTGGCTCAAGCCGCTTCCCCGACAAGAAACGCCCGCAGCCGCGGGCGTTTTTCTTTTTCAGCGCAGCACGTTGTAGCCGCGCCCCGTCAGGCAGCGCTTGAGCACCGCCCGGCGATCGGCGTCCTTGCTGCTGCGCTGGCCGATGATGCCGAAGGTCGCGCGGTCAGCGACCGTGCCCAGGGCCTTGGTGGCCGTGTGCTCGACGCCGGTCGAATCCTGGTTGGCCAGGGCGGCGCACTGCGCGTAGTCCCGCTCGTACTGGGCGACCTCGACCTTCGCAGGGTCGACGAGGTCGTAGCCCTGCGTGGGCTTCGCCGCGATCTGCGGCTCCAGCGTCGTGCAGGCAGCCGCTGCGAGGCAGCATGCACTGAGAACCAGCGTCCGGATGGTCATGACTGCACCATAGGGTCGTACGAGGCCAGACCATTGTGGGCCGCCCACCGGATAAAGTGGCGGGATGAATCACGGTTTCGTTCCCGAAGAGATGCCGGTGGTGGAAACGGGGGCGGACCTGGCTCCCGTGCCGCTGCAGCGACTCACCGCCCAGGGCCTGCGCGAGCGCTTCCGCACGCCACCCGCCTGGGAACCCGAGCGCATCGGCGACGTCGGCTTCGGCACGCGGGAGCAGACCGGTGCGGCGGTGCTGATCCCGCTGGTCACGCGCGAGGCGCTCACCGTGCTGCTGACACGGCGCACCTCCCACCTGAAGGCCCACGCCGGCCAGATCAGCTTCCCTGGCGGCCGCGTCGAGTCCGAGGATCCCGATGCCGTGGCCACGGCCTTGCGCGAGACGCAGGAGGAAGTCGGCCTCGCGCCGCAGCAGATCGAGGTGCTGGGCCACCTGCCCACCTACACCACCGTCACCGGCTTCGTGGTCACGCCCATCGTCGGCCTGGTCGCCCCGCCGCTGGCCCTGACGCCGGACCCCTTCGAAGTCGACGAGACCTTCGAGGTGCCGCTGGACTTCCTGATGACCCCGGCCCACCACCGCAGGCACGCGATGACCGCAGGCGGCGGGCGCCACGACTTCCTGTCCATGCCCTGGCGCGGCCTGGGCCATGCCGGCGAGGAGCGCGACTACTTCATCTGGGGCGCGACGGCTGCGATGCTGCGCAACCTCTATCGCTTTCTCGCCGCCTGACGTCGTGCCCGGCGCGCAACGCCGCACGACGCCCCGCGGTCTGCCCGAGGGTTCTGGGCCGAGGGTGCGGGCTATCATCCCCGCATGAGTTTCTTCGCCGTGCTGTTCGCACTGCTGATCGAACAGCTCAAGCCGCTGCCCGCACGCAACCTGGTCCACGATGCCCTGAGCGGCTGGGTCCGCTGGGTGGGCCGCAACTTCGACGCTGGGCAGCCACACCACGCCTGGGTGGTGTGGATCATCACCGTGCTCGGCCCGGCCGCACTGGTGGCCATCGTCTACCGCGCGATCTACCACTACAGCTTCGTGCTCGCCCTGGGCTGGAACATCCTGGCGCTGTACCTGACCCTGGGCTTCCGCCAGTTCAGCCACCACTTCACCGCCATCCGCGACGCGCTGGAGCGCGCCGACGAGCGCGAGGCGCGCAGCCTGCTGGCCCACTGGCGCCACTTCGACACCAGCGACCTGCCGCGCAGCGAGCTGCTGCGCCACGTGATCGAGCAATCGCTGGTGGCCGCCCACCGCTTCGTCTTCGGGGGCTTCTTCTGGTTCGTCGTGCTGTCCACTGCCGGCCTCGGCCCCGCGGGCGCGGTGCTCTACCGCATGGCCGAGTTCGCCAGCCGCTATTGGGCCTATCGCAGCCACGTCACCGGCAAGCCGACGAACGAGGGCCTGATGCAACTGTCCTCGCGCCTGTTCGAGCGCATCGACCACATCCCCGCCCGCCTGACGGCCTTCGGCTTCGCGGTGGTCGGCAACTTCGAGGACGCCATCGAGTCCTGGCGCCGCTGCGCCGGCCTGTGGACGCACCAGAACGAAGGCGTGCTGCTGGCATCGGCCGCCGGCGCGGTGGGCGTGCAGCTTGGCGGCCAAGCCGCGCCGGACCTGCAGAGCGACCGCAGCCGGACCTTCGACAGCGGTGACCGGGCGGACACCACGGCATCGGCCGGCAGCACCTCCGGCGTGGTGCCGCAGCCGGCCCACCTGCGCAACATCGTCGCGCTGATCTGGCGCTCGATGGTGCTGTGGATGCTCCTGCTGGCGCTGCTGTCGCTGGCCAACCTGGCCGGCTGAAGCGCCCGCCTCTCAGCCCGCGGCCAGGCGCCTCGCGTGGCCCAGCCAGTCGGCCAGCGCGTCGAACATGTCACCCTGGCTGAAGGAGCAGCTCTCTTCCGTGAACAGCGCGCTGGACTCGATCTGGCCCAGCACCTTCTCGGCCACCTGGCGGTAGCGCTCGGGCAAGGCCGGCTCGCCGTCGATGGCTTCGCGCCAGGTGGAGACGAGCTGGGCGGTGCCCAGGTTGCCCGCACGGGCGGCATCCAGGCTGTCGGAGAGTCGGGTCAGGGTCGCTTGCATGGTGAGGTGTGATCGAGCCCTACCAGCGCGTGCGGCTGAGCTCTTCGAAGAAGTCCTGGTACAGGCTCAGCCGCGTCGGGCTGATGTTGCCCGCCCCAGCCGCCGCCAGCACGGCACAGCCCGGCTCCTGGCGATGCGTGCAGTTGTGGAAGCGGCACTGCCCCAGGTAGGGAGACAGGTCCGGCATGTGGGAGGCCAGGTCGGTCGCGGCCACGTGATGCAGCCCGAATTCCTGGAAGCCGGGCGAATCGATCAACGCGCTGTCGGGGCTCCCGCCGTCGTCCAGCCAGTACCAGCGGGTGGCCGTCGTCGTGTGGCGGCCGGAGTTCAGCGCCTGCGAGATCTCGCCCACCTCGGCCTGGGCCTGCGGCACGCAGGCATTGATCAGCGTGCTCTTGCCGGCCCCGGAGGGGCCCAGCACCAGGGTCGCGCGATGGTCCAGGCGCTGGCGGATCAGGCCCAGCGCCTCCTCGCGCCGGTGCTTGAGCGAACACTCGATGACCTCGTAGCCCATCGCACGATAGGGCGCCAGACGCGCACGCGCGGTGTCGGCCGCCGGCAGGTCGATCTTGTTGAGCACCACCGCGGCCTCGATGCCGGCCGCATGCGCGGCGATCAGCGCACGCGCCAGCTGGGCCTCGCTGAAGACGGGCTCGACGGCCACCCACATCAGCAGCAGGTCGAGGTTGGCGGCGAAGGACTTGCTGCGCCACTCGTCCTGGCGCCACATCAGGTTGCGCCGCGGCTCCACGGCCTCGATGACGCCCTCGTCGCCGCTGCCGGGCGTGGGCTGCCAGCGCACGCGGTCGCCGACGACGACCTCGCTCTTCTTGCCGCGCGGGTGGCAGATCAGGCGACGGCCGCCCTCGGCTTCGACCAGGCAGTGGCGTCCGTGGGTGCTGATCACCAGGCCCAGCGCCAGCCCTGCGTTGGCATCGACAGCGCCGCTGCGCGACTCGCCCTTGCCGGCGTAGCGGCGCGCCAGGTGCGACGCGCGCCCGCTCATCGCGCGGCCCTCATGCGCAGGCCCTGCGCATCAAGCCAGCAGCGCATCGATGCGGGCCGCACAGATGCAGTCGTTGAGCGTGATGCCGCCGGCCGAGTGGGTGGCGTAGCGCACCGTGCAGCGCTTGTAGCCGACCTGCAGGTCGGGGTGATGGTCCTCGCGGTGCGCGATGAAGGCCAGCGCGTTGACGAAGGCCATGGTCTCGTGGAAATCCTTGAAGTCGAAAGCCTTCTCGATCGCATCGCCATCGAGCCGCCAGCCAGGCAGCCGGGTCAGCTCATCGGCCAGCGTGGCGGGATCGAGCGCGGTGGTCCGCGGGACGCAGTGCTGTTCGGCCAACGGGTTGGCCCTGAGGTGGATGCTCATGCCAGCGCCTTCATCGCCGCCAGGCGCTCGGAAGCCGGTGGGTGGGAATAGTAGAAGCGCACATACAGCGGATCCGGGGTCAGCGTCGAAGCGTTGTCTTCATAGAGCTTGAGCAGCGCGGCGGCCAGGTCGCTGCCGCTGGCCTGCGAGCATGCATAGGCGTCGGCCTCGTACTCGTGCTTGCGCGACACGGCGGCGAACACCGGCGAGACGAAGAAGCCGAAGACCGGCAGCGCCAGCAGGAAGAGCAGCAGGGCCAGGGCATCGCTGGGCACGGACATGTCCGGCTGCACGCCCAGGCCAGAGTAGAAGGCCGGCTGCTGGCTCAGCCAGCCCAGCAGGGCCAGCGCCCCCAGGCTCAGGGCGAACATCGTCGCCAGGCGCTTGACGATGTGGCGCATGCGGAAGTGCCCCAGCTCGTGCGCCAGCACGGCCTCGACCTCTCCCGGCGACAGCTTGGACAGCAGCGTGTCGAAGAAGACCACGCGCTTGGTCGCGCCAAAACCCGTGAAGTAGGCGTTGGCGTGGGCCGAGCGACGCGAGCCATCCATCACGAACAGCCCGCTGGCGGTGAAGCCGCAGCGCTGCATCAGCGCCTCGACGCGAACGCGCAGCCCGGCGTCCTGCAGCGGCTCGAACTTGTTGAACAGCGGCGCGATGAAGGCCGGGAAGATGAACTGCACGAAGAGCATGAACCCCATCCACACGCCCCAGGCCCACAGCCACCACCAGGATCCCGCAGCCCCCATCAGCCACAGCACGACGGCGATGACGGGCAGGCCGAGCAACGTGCCGATCAGGGTGCTCTTGGCGAGGTCTGCCAGCCAGAGCCCGGGAGTGATGCGGTTGAAGCCGTGGCGCTGCTCGATGCGGAAGGTGTTCCAGGCCGCGAAGGGCAGGTCCAGCAGGCCGCCGATGGCCGCGAAGCTGGCGATCAGCGCCAGCTGGTAGGCCATGCCCGCCCACGAGCCCTGGACATGTGCGTAGACGAAGGACTGCACCGCTGCGTTCAGTGCGTTCAGGCCGCCGAGCAGCGTCCAAGCCAGCAGCATCGCCGTCTCGAAGGCCAGCAGCAGCAGGCCGAAGCGCAGCTTGTCGACGGTATAGGCGGCGGCACGCTGATGCGCCTCGAGCGTCACGACTTGCGCGAAGGCCGCCGGGACGGCGTCGCGGTTGCGCGCGACGTGCCGCACCTGGCGCGTTGCCAGCCACAGCCGCACCAGCAGGCTGGACAGCAGAAAAGCCGCGAAGGCGAGAGTGATCGTGTTGGACTGCATAGGCGGGCAGTGTAGGAGTTCGCCGACAATCCCGGCTCGCCCAAACCCCTGACGCCTGTCATGAACGCACCCACCCTCGCCCGCCACGAACAGAACCTGATCTGGATCGACCTGGAGATGACCGGCCTGAAGCCGGAGAGTGACCGCATCATCGAGATCGCGGTGGTCGTGACCGACGCCCAGCTGAACGTGCGCGTCGAGGGCCCGGTGATCGCCGTGCACCAGAGCGACGAGACGCTGGACGCGATGGACGCCTGGAACAAGGGCACCCACGGCAAGTCCGGCCTGATCGACCGCGTCAAGGCCTCGACCTACTCCGAAGACCAGGCCCAGTCGGAGATCATTGCCTTCCTGAAGCAGTACGTGCCCGAGCGCGGCTCGCCGATGTGCGGCAACTCGATCTGCCAGGACCGCCGCTTCCTCGCCAACTACATGCAGAAGCTGGAAGCCTTCTTCCACTACCGCAACCTCGATGTATCCACGCTGAAGGAGCTGGCGCGCCGCTGGAAGCCGTCCGTGCTGGACGGCTTCAAGAAGGCGCAGGCGCACACGGCGCTGGCCGACATCCACGAGTCCATCGACGAACTCGTCTACTACCGGCAGCACTTCCTGGCGCTCTGAGCCGGGCGGGGCCTACTTGTCGTAGCTGGCCTGCAGCTCCTGCACCTCGACGCTGCCCTCGCCCTTGGCGGCGACGGGGTCGTGGTACCAGGCGCGGTGCGGCGACAGCCGGCTGCAGGACGGGCATTGGGTCTGCTG
>SCTQ01000287.1 GCA_004322345.1 Aquabacterium sp.
ATCATCGCCACGGCCGCGCTGAAGGTGGCGGCCGCGGGCTTCAGCGCCTCCATCGGCAGCACGGCCGACGCGAAGGAGATCGCCGGCGGCGGCGGCGTGGGCGCCCTGGGCCGCACGCCGGAGATCATGGCCGACGCGGCCCACTGGATCCTCACGCAGGACGCGCGCGGCCACAGCGGGCACAGCCATGTGGACGAGGCCGTGCTGCGGGCTGCGGGGGTCACGGACTTCAGCGGCTACCTCGTCACGCCCGGCGCCGAGCCGGTGCTCGATTTCTTCCTGGACGAGTAGGCCGCGGGCGCTAAGATCCCCGCGCGTTCCCCAGGGAGGGGTTCCAAACCGCGGAGGAGAGCCGACATGGGCCTGATGGATTTCGTCAAGAAGCAGTTCATAGACGTCATCGAGTGGATGGAGGCCGGCGACGGCACCGTCGCCTGGCGCTATCCCGCGACGGACCGCGAGATCCAGTACGGCGCCACGCTCGTGGTGCGCGAATCGCAGGTCGCGATCTTCGTCAACGAAGGCAAGGTGGCCGACGTGTTCACGCCCGGCACCTACAAGCTGACGACCCAGACCCTGCCCGTCCTCACCTACCTGAAGAACTGGGACAAGCTCTTCCAGTCGCCCTTCAAGAGCGACGTCTACTACTTCAGCACCCGCCAGCAGTTGGACCAGCGCTGGGGCACCAGCCAGCCGATCACGCTGCGCGACAAGGACTTCGGCGCGGTGCGCCTGCGTGCCTTCGGCAACTACGCCTTCCGCCTGGTCGACCCCAAGCTCTTCCACACCGAGGTCTCGGGCACGCGCGACGCCTACACCGTCAACGACCTGGACGGGCAGCTGCGCGGCCTGGTGCTGCAGCACATCACCGATGCCGTGGCGCAAAGCGGCGTGCCCTTCCTGGACCTGGCCGCCAACCAGGTCGCCTTCGCCCAGGCCCTGGCCACCGCCACCGCACCGGCCTTCGAGGCCATCGGCCTGAAGCTCGAAGGCGTGACGGTGCAGAACATCTCGCTGCCCGAGGAGCTGCAGAAGATCCTCGACCAGCGCATCGGCATGGGCATGGTCGGCAACGACATGGGCAAGTTCATGCAATACCAGACCGCGCAGGCGCTGCCCGAGATCGCCAAGGGCGGCGGTGGCGGCAGCGGCATCGCCGGCGATGCCGCCGGCCTGGGCGCGGGCCTGGCCATCGGCCAGACCATGGCCCAGAGCATCCAGCAGGGCCTGGCCGGCGCCGCGGCGCCGGCCGCAGCAGCGGCCGCAGCAGCGGTGCGCCCCGACGAGGTCATCGCCACCATCGAGAAGCTGGCCGACCTGAAGGCCAAGGGCGTGCTGACCGAGGAAGAGTTCGCCTCGAAGAAGGCGGAGCTGCTGAAGAAGCTGGCTTGAGCCGGGCCGCGTGAGCAGCCCCCCGCGCGCCTGGCGCGCGCTGTGCCCCAACTGCGGCGCGCCGGTCGAGTTCCAGTCGGCCGCCTCGCCCATGGCCGTCTGCGGCTTCTGCCGCAGCACGCTCGTGCGCGAAGGCGAGGCCCTGCGCCGCATCGGCCAGAGCGCCGAGCTCTTCGACGACCACACGCCCCTGCAGCTGGGCGCGGCCGGCAGCTGGCAGGGCGCGGGCTTCGTGCTGGTCGGTCGGCTGCAGCTGCGTTATGCCCAGGGCACCTGGAACGAG
>SCTQ01000025.1 GCA_004322345.1 Aquabacterium sp.
GACGCTCTTCCGATCTGCACGTGCTGCAGGACATCTTCGAGGCCATCGAGGCGTCCGAGCTGGAGCGCGCCGCCCAGCTCTGCCTGCAGCGCTTCGAGGCGAAGAAGCAGTACTGGCTCTACGCCGCACGCATCGGTGCCGAGCTGCTGCTTCGGCTGGAGCGACACGCCGAGGCCAAGGCGCTCTACGAGGCGGTCATCAAGGCCCAGGCCGCCCCCTGGGCCCGCCTGGGCGTGGCCCGGGCCGAGTTCGAATCCGGCCAATGGCCGGCAGCCAAGCGCACGCTGGAGAGCTTGATCTCCAGCCAGCCCACCTATGCCGACGCCTACGACGTGATGGGCCGCGTGCAACTGGAAGAAGGCCGCTTCGACGACGCCCTGGCCACCTATCGCCGCGCCACCAGCCTGACCACCGGCTCCATCAACCGCCTGCAGAAGCAGGGCCTGCTGGCCTTCTACCTGGGTGAGGACGAAGAGGCCACCAAGGCCCTGGATCGCGCCGCAGCCATCGGCGCCAACTCCAAGATGTTCGACTACCAGACCTTGGTGCTGCTGGGCTTCCTGCGCTTCGACCAGCGCGACGCCAAGGCGCTGCAGCGCTGTGCCGACGGCGTGGCCAGGGCGCTGGATCGCGCCCCGGCCAGCCCGCGCCTGCAGCGCTTCGCCGCCGTGCTGGGCACGGTGGGCGTGATGCTGGAGCGGCGCATCGCCGCCACGGTCGAGCAGGTCAAGGCACAGGCGGCGGACATCCGCGCCCCCGGCTTCGACCTGGAGGCCGGCTGCAACCTGCTGACGCTGCTGGCCCGCGTCACCGCCTTCGACGTGCAGCTGCCCGATGCCACGGACTGGGTGCGCACGATCGGCCTGCGCTTCGCGACCAGCAAGCCGGCAGCCGAGATGCTGGTGCGCGCCGCCCACGTCCATCCGCCCTTCCAGGAGACGCTGCGCCAGACCCATGCCGAGATCAACCGCCTGGCCGAGTCCGCGATGAGCCTGAGCGTGGCCGGCGACCCGGCCGGCGCCGTGCGCGCCTTGCTGGAACACGCCGGCAGCACGGGCAACACCCGCCTGGCCGAGATGGCCGCACTGTCCTTCAAGCGCCATCAGGCCCGCATCGACGACGCCCCGGCCGTGGGCGAGGCCATCGCCGCCTTGCGCGCCGAGGTGGGCGAGCAGACATCCAAGCTGCCGATCGACCAGCTGGACACGCGTGCCTCGGGCGGGCTGCGGTTGCACGGGGATGCCTCATGAGCGGCGAAACCCTCGAAGCCGACGTCCGCGCCTGCAAGGGCCTGGTGATCGACGCCAGCGCCGCCTCGCGCAACCTGCTGGGCAACATGCTCAAGGACTTCGGCATCGGCGAGGTCGAGCACGCCGACAAGCTGGCCGACGCGCGCCAGATGCTGGCCCGCGGCCGCTACGACATCGTGCTGTGCGACTACCACTTCGCCTCCGAGGCCACCACCAGCCAGGAGCTGCTCGACGAGCTGCGGCGCGAGCGCGTGCTGCCCTACTCCACCGTCGTGCTGATGATCACCAGCGAGGCCTCCTATGCCAAGGTGGCCGAGGCGGCGGAGAGCGCGCTCGACGGCTACCTGCTCAAGCCGCACAGCGCCGCCAGCCTGGCCGAGCGCCTGATGCTGGCGCGCAAGCGCAAGAAGGCGATGCGCGACATCTACGCCGCCCTGGAGAGCCAGGAGTACGAACTGGCCGCCCAGCTGTGCATCGACCGCTTCTACCAGCGGCAGGAGTACTGGCTGAATGCCGCGCGCATCGGCGCCGAGGTGCTGCTGCGCCTGGGCCGTCCGGCGCAGGCGCGCGAGCTGTTCGAGGCCATCCAGAGCTCGCAGCCCCTGCCCTGGGCCAAGCTGGGCGTGGCCCGCGCGCAGATCGACGCCGGCCAGCCCCGCCCTGCCCTGCGCACGCTGGAAAGCCTGCTGGCCGAACGCCCCACCTACGCCGACGCCTTCGACGTGAAGGCCCGCGCCGAGCTGGAGGAAGGCGAACTCGACGCCGCGCTGCTGACCTGCCGCCAGGCGGTGGAGCTGACCCCGCAGTCCATGCCTCGCCTGCAGAAGCTGGGCACGCTGGCCTTCTACATGGGCGAGGTCGACATCGCCTCGCGCGCGCTGGAGACGAGCTACGCGCTGGGCGTCAACTCCAAGCTCTTCGACTTCCAGAGCCTGGTGCTGATGGCGCAGATCCATGCCTCGCGCAGCCGGCTGTCCGGCGTGCAGATGTGCATGGACAGCCTGGCCCAGGCCGCACGCATCCATCCGCAGAGCGTGCGCATCGGCCGCCTCCTGCGCTGCACGCGTGCGCTGGAATCGATGCTCAGGCAGCGCCATGCGGACGCGGCCCAGAGAATCAGCGAGCTGGCCGCCGAGGCCCGGCTGCCGGATTTCGACTTCGAGGCCGCCTGCAACCTGCTGGGCCTGCTCGGCCGCCTGGCCGCCACGCGCGCGCCGCTGCGCGAGGCCGAGGAGTGGCTGATCCCGCTGGCCGAGCGCTTCTGCGTCTCACGCGCGGCCTGCGAGCTGCTGGCCCAGAGCGCCCAGCCCGAGGCCCAGCACATGCGCAACATCCGCGACGCCCATGCTGCGGTGGGCGAGATGGCCCGCCATGCGATGCAATACGCGCTGCAGGGCGAGCCGACGGAGACGGTGAAGCAGCTGCTGCGCGACGGCTCGCGCACGCTCAACGCCAAGCTGCTGGAGCTGGCGGACCTGGTGATCAAGCGCTATGGCGAGGCGATCGAGGACCGGCAGCACCTCGGCGAACTGACCGCCGAACTGCGTGACCAGTACTGCCGCCAGGGCACGCATGTGAAGCTCGGCCCGGCCATCGGGCGCGAGCCGGGCGGGCTGCGGCTGCCTTGAGCGGCCTTACTCCTGCCGCACGCAGTCCACGTAGTAGTGGCCCTCTGCGTCGCCGGACTCCACCAGTCCGTGCACGTCGGTCTCGAAGCCCGGGAAAGTCGAGTTGAAGGCACGCGTGAAGCGCAGGTAGTCGACGATCTTCTTGTTGAAGCGCTCGCCCGGGATCAGCAGCGGGATGCCCGGGGGATAGGGCGTCAGCAGCGAGGTGGTGATGCGACCTTCCAACTGGTCGATGTCCACGCGCTCGGTCTTGCGGTGGGCGATGTAGGAATAGGCCTCGCTGGGGTTCATCGCCGGCTGCAGGTCCGACAGGTACATCTCGGTCGTCAGGCGCGCGATGTCGTTCTTGGCGTACATCTCGTGGATGGACTGCGACAGGTCGCGCAGGCCCATGCGCTCGTAGCGCGGATGCACGGCGCTGAACTCCGGCAGGATCCGCCACAGCGGCTGGTTCTTGTCGTAGTCGTCCTTGAACTGCTGCAGCGCCGTCAGCATCGTGTTCCAGCGGCCCTTGGTGATGCCGATGGTGAACATGATGAAGAAGGAGTACAGGCCGGTCTTCTCGACCACCACGCCGTGCTCGGCCAGGTACTTGGTGACGATGGACGCGGGGATGCCGGTCTTGGCGAACTTGCCGGAGACGTCCAGGCCCGGGGTGATGATGGTGGACTTGATCGGGTCCAGCATGTTGAAGCCCGGCGCCAGGTTGCCGAAGCCGTGCCACTTCTCGTTGGCCTTCAGCACCCAGCCCTCGCGGTCGCCGACGCCGGAGATGTTCAGCTTGTCCGGCCCCCAGACCTTGAACCACCAGTCGCGGCCGTACTCCTTGTCCACCTTGCGCATCGCGCGGCGGAAGTCCAGCGCCTCGGAGATGCTCTCCTCCACCAGCGCGGTGCCGCCGGGAGGCTCCATCATCGCCGCGGCCACGTCGCAGGACGCGATGATCGCGTACTGCGGGCTGGTGGACGTGTGCATCAGGTAGGCCTCGTTGAAGAGGTGGCGGTCGAGTTGCCGCTTCTCCGCCTCGGACACCAGGATCTGCGAGGCCTGGCTCAGGCCGGCCAGCAGCTTGTGCGTGGACTGGGTGGAGAAGACCAGCGACTCCTTGGTCTTGGGCCGGTCGCGGCCGATGGCGTGCATGCCCTTGTAGAAGTCGTGGAAGGTGGCGTGCGGCAGCCAGGCCTCGTCGAAATGCAGCGTGTCGATCACGCCGTCGAGCATGGACTTGATCTGGTCCACGTTGTAGAGCACGCCGTCGTAGGTGCTCTGGGTGATGGTCAGCACGCGCGGCTTGACCTTCTTCGGGTCCACGCCCTTGAGCAGCGGGTTGGCGGCGATCTTCTTGCGGATGGTGGCCGGCTCGAACTCGCTTTGCGGGATGGGGCCGATGATCCCGTAGTGGTTGCGCGTGGGCGTCAGGAACACCGGCACGGCGCCGGTCATGATGATCGCGTGCAGGATGGACTTGTGGCAGTTGCGGTCCACCACCACCACGTCGCCCGGGGCCACCGTGTGGTGCCAGACGATCTTGTTGGACGTGGACGTGCCGTTGGTGACGAAGTAGCAGTGGTCGGCGCTGAAGATGCGTGCGGCATTGCGCTCGGACGCGGCCACCGGGCCGGTGTGGTCCAGCAGCTGGCCCAGTTCCTCCACCGCGTTGCAGACGTCGGCGCGCAGCATGTTCTCGCCAAAGAACTGGTGGAACATCTGGCCGATGGGGCTCTTGAGGAAGGCGACACCGCCGGAGTGGCCCGGGCAGTGCCAGGAGTAGGAGCCGTCCTGAGCGTAGTCCACCAGCGCGCGGAAGAACGGCGGCGCCAGCGAATCGAGGTAGCTCTTGGCCTCGCGGATGATGTGGCGGGCCACGAACTCCGGCGTGTCCTCGAACATGTGGATGAAGCCGTGCAGTTCGCGCAGCACGTCGTTGGGGATGTGCTGCGAGGTGCGCGTCTCGCCGTACATGTAGATCGGGATCTCGGCGTTCTTGAAGCGGATCTCTTCGACGAAGGCGCGCAGGTTCTTCAGCGCCAGGTCGATCTCGGCCTTCGAGCCCGCGCCGAACTCCTCGTCGTCGATGGACAGGATGAAGGCCGAGGCGCGGCTTTGCTGCTGGGCGAACTGGGCCAGGTCGCCGTAGCTGGTGACGCCGACGACCTCGAAGCCTTCCTTCTGGATGGCATCGGCCAGGGCGCGGATGCCCAGGCCCGATGTGTTCTCGGAGCGGTAGTCCTCGTCGATGATGACGATGGGGAAGTGGAAACGCAGCATCGCGAAGGCTCCAGCGGGCAGGCATCCAGGCCCACCCCAAAATTCGGAAAGCGCGAAGTGTAGGACGGCTGGATGCCCACAAGTTGACAGGACGCGGACAGACCCGGCACTACACTGCGCGGGCTTTCAAGTCACCGCGCCGCGAGGAGAGGAAACGGACCATGAGTGACGCAACCCTGTGGTGGATCGTCGCCGGCATCGCCGTCGGCGTGGAGCTGCTGACGGGCACCTTCTACCTGCTGATGGTGGCCCTGGGCCTGGCGGCCGGTGCCGTGGCGGCCCATCTCGGTCTGGCATTGACCTGGCAGATCGTCGCTGCGGCCGTCGTGGGCAGCGGCGCCACCGCGCTGTGGCACCGGCACCGCGCCAGCAAGCCGCGCTCGGCACCGGCGGCGTCCAATCGCGACGTGAACCTGGACATCGGCGAGCGCGTCGCGGTTCCTGCCTGGGAACCTGACCAGACCGCCCGCGTGAACTACCGCGGCGCCGGCTGGGCCGCCCGCTTCGCGGGCCCTGGCGTGCCCGTGCCGGGGGACCATGTCATCGTCGCCATCGAAGGCACGCGCCTGGTCCTCGCGCCGGCGTCGAACTGAATCACCAGCAGGAGAGCCCCATCGTGGAAATCGCCATCGTCCTCGCGGTCCTCGCGATCATCTTCATCGCCCGCACCTTCAAGATCGTCCCCCAGCAGCATGCCTGGGTGGTCGAGAACCTGGGCAAGTACGACCGCACGCTGACCCCGGGCTTGAAGTTCGTCATCCCGTTCATCGAGCGCGTGGCCTACAAGCATTCGCTCAAGGAAGTGCCGCTGGACGTGCCCAGCCAGATCTGCATCACCAAGGACAACACCCAGCTGCAGGTCGACGGCATCCTGTACTTCCAGGTGACCGACCCGATGCGGGCCAGCTACGGCTCCAGCAACTACGTCGCGGCCATCACCCAGCTGGCCCAGACGCTGCTGCGCTCGGCCATCGGGCGCATGGAGTTGGACAAGACCTTCGAGGAGCGCGACTCGATCAACGCCACCGTGGTCAGCGGCCTGGACGAGGCGGCGCTGAACTGGGGCGTGAAGGTGCTGCGCTACGAGATCAAGGACCTGACGCCGCCGGCCGAGATCCTGCGCTCGATGCAGCAGCAGATCACCGCCGAACGCGAGAAGCGTGCGCTGATCGCCGCTTCGGAAGGCCGCAAGCTGGAGCAGATCAACATCGCCACCGGCGAGCGCGAGGCCTACATCGCGCGCTCCGAGGGCGAACGCCAGGCCGACATCAACAAGGCCCAGGGCGAGGCCGCCGCCATCAGCGCGGTGGCCGAGGCCACGGCCGACGCCATCAACAAGATCGCCGCCGCCATCCGCCAGCCCGGCGGCATCGAAGCCGTGAACCTGAAGGTGGCCGAGAAGGCCGTCGAGGCCTACGCCCAGCTGGCCCAGAAGAACAACACGATGATCGTGCCGGGCAACATGTCCGAAGTCTCGGGCCTGATCGCCACGGCGATGACGCTGATGAAGGCCGCGCCGCCGGCCAACCACGGTGGCTCCCGGCCGCCGCCGGCCAACGCCGACCACCGCTGAGCGCCGCTGGGGCGCCTCCCTCCGGCAGCCGCCTAAGCGGTCAATCTACTGTCCAAAGCCGCCAAGCAGGACCTCCTGCCGCACCCAGACCGGGGAAGCGGCAAGGCTGAGCCGTCTGGCGCTGGGAAAACCCGATAAGCTGTCGCCTCTCGCGCCGAGCGGCTCTTCCCGGGGCCCGCCGATCTCGCCCGGCGCCACCGTTTCATCCACGTTCCATCCTTCGCCATGAGCGCATTTCAAGAAGAGCGCGTCCTGTCCGTGCACCATTGGACCGACCGCCTGTTCAGCTTCAAGACGACCCGCGACCAGGCCCTGCGCTTTCGCAACGGCCACTTCACGATGATCGGCCTGCGGGTCAACGGCAAGCCGCTGCTGCGGGCCTACAGCATCGCCAGCGCGAACTACGAGGACCACCTCGAGTTCCTCAGCATCAAGGTGCCCGACGGCCCGCTGACCTCGCGCCTGCAGCACATCCAGGTCGGCGACACCATCATCGTCGGCCGCAAGCCCACCGGCACGCTGCTGTGCGACTACCTGACCCCGGGCAAGCGGCTGTACCTGCTGGGCACCGGCACCGGCGTGGCGCCCTTCCTGAGCATCATCCGCGACCCCGAAACCTACGAGCGCTTCGAGCAGGTGATCCTGGTCCACGGCGTGCGCCTGGTCTCCGAGCTGGCGTACCACGACTACATCACCCAGGAGCTGCCGGGCAACGAGTTCCTCGGCGAGATGATCTCTAAGCAGCTGCTCTACTACCCCACGGTCACCCGCGAGCCCTTCCGCAACCAGGGCCGCATGACCGACCTGATCGACAGCGGCAAGATCTTCGGCGACCTGGGCGTGCCCGCGCTGAACCATGCGGAGGACCGCGTGATGATCTGCGGCAGCCCAGAGATGCTGCGCGACCTCAAGCGCATGATGGAAGAGCGCGGGTTCAAGGAAGGCAACACGACCACGCCTGGTGAATTCGTGATCGAGCGGGCGTTCGCGGAGCAGTAAAGCCGCTGCGTCATGCGCGGCACTCCCGATGTCGCGCGCCGCCCGCGGCGGCCTCAGAGGAAGTCGTCCTCGACGTCGAATTCGGCGAACTTCTTCTTCAGGCCGGCCACGAGGTCCTTGTCGGCCTTCTTCGGGTCGAACACCTTGAAGGACTTGGCGTCCTCCACGGCATCGTCCATCTGCGAGCGGAGCTTCTTCTCCGTCTCGTTGTAGCCCTTGAAGAGGATGTCGTAGTCGCTGTCGTCCTTCGGGGTCCGGATCGACTTCTGGTATTTCTTGAAGTCGGCCAGGAAATCCTTCCTCGCCTCCTCGTACTGCTCGACCGTCTTCTTCGATCGCTTCAGGTTCTCGAGGTGATCCTCGTCCGTCTTCTTCATCCCGTCGAAGACGCGCAGGGCCTGCTTGTAGGCCGCGCGTGCAGCAGCGTTCCCGCTGCGCCACTTGATCTCGTCCTTCGCACTCTTGAAGGCGCGGCTGCGGTTGAAGATCTCCTGCACCAGGCTCTCGACAGACGACTGCATCGCCTTCGATATGACCGCCCGGTTCTTCCCGGTGCGCTCCACCGCCTCCAGGTGGGTCGTCAGCTGCTTGAGGATCTTCAGGCGCGTCGCGATGTGATCGACCGGCTTCGCCATGGCAGACGTACTCCCTCCATTCCAAGCGGCGGCAAGACTCTTTCCAAAAATGGTGGCCACGGGCCCGCAGGCGGTCAACCAGCGTTCTCGGGGAACATGCGCAAGGAGCAGAAAGACAAATGGGCCAGTTCCTTGTGAGAACTGGCCCATCGCTTTTTCAATGGTCGGGGTGGCGGGATTCGAACTCGCGACCCCTTGCACCCCATGCAAGTGCGCTACCAGGCTGCGCTACACCCCGACGTGAGCCAAAGAGTATAACCGGACTTTCGGTCCTGCCCAACCCATAGCGTGGATCTGGTGCAGATCAGCCCAACAAGCTGCGTATCGCCAACAGTTCCTCGCGCACTTGCGCGATGGACAGCGGCCCCTTGCCGGCCACGGATGCCGCCACGGAAGGCGCGGCTGCGCGCGCCGCGCCGTCGGCCTTCAGGGCAGCTTCGGCCACCGTCCATTGGTTCGCCGCAGGTGTGTCGGCCTCGGCCACCGCGGGCATGTCGGCTTCCTGCAAGGCGCCGCTGGCATCGACCAGGCCCAGTTCGGTCAGGCGGTTGCGCGCACCGCTGATGGTGAAGCCCTGGTCGTAGAGCAGTTCGCGGATGCGGCGGATCAGCAGCACCTCGTGGTGCTGGTAGTAGCGGCGGTTGCCGCGGCGCTTCATGGGCTTGAGCTGGATGAACTCCTGCTCCCAGTAGCGCAGCACATAGGGCTTCACGCTGCACAGCGCGCTGACCTCACCGATGGTGAAGTAGCGTTTGGCGGGGATGGGCGGCAGGCCCCTCTCCATGCTTTTTTCCATGCCGTGTCAACGAGTTCAGTCAGGTTTCTAGACTTTACTCGAAGTCTTCGGAAGGATGAAGGTCGCCTTGCACGAGCGCCTTGAGCTTGTGGCTTGCATGAAAGGTCACGACCTGCCGCGCCTCGATCGGGATGGTCTCGCCGGTGCGCGGGTTGCGGCCCGGGCGCGGCGCCTTGCGCCGGATCTGGAAGTTGCCGAAGCCGGAGAGCTTGACGTCGTCGCCCTTCATCAGCGTCTCGTGGATCAGCTCGAACAGAGCTTCGACCATGTCCTTGGACTCGCGCTTGTTCAGGCCCAGGCGTTCGAACAGCAGGTCCGCCAGTTCGGCCTTGGTGAGCGTGGGCGTCTCCAGGGTGGCCGGCAACGACAGGCCTTCGAATTTTTCTTCAGTGTCTTCCACGGCAACCTCGGTCAACCCAGGAATTGAACCACGCGCCCCGTCACGCGCGAAACCATCGCGGACCCTGCCTTGCGGCCATTAGCCGCGCACGCGGGCGCCGGCGCGCTGACCCAGGCTGGCGATCACGGCCTGCCGGGCGGCCTCGATGCGCTCGTCGGTCAGCGTCGCCTCGTCGTCCAGCAGTTCCAGGCGCAAGGCCACGCTGTGCTGGCCTTCGCCGATATCGCTGCCCGGCGCCTTGGGCTTGTAGATGTCGAACAGGGTCACCTGGCGCAGCAGGCCACCGGTGTCGGCGGCCTGCGCCGCCTGCACCAGCGCGTCGTGGGTCACCGTGGTGTCGACCACGATGGCGACGTCGCGCACGGCAGGCTGTTGGCGCGGCACGCCGGCGAAGACGGGCACCGGGTGCTCGGTCAGCGCGGCGACGTCGAGCTCGAACAGCACTGGTGCCTGCGGCAGGTCATAGCCCTGGCGCCACTTCGGATGCAGCTCGCCGACGTGGCCGATGACCTTTCCTTCGAGCTCGATGCGCGCGCAGCGGCCCGGATGCAGCGCCGGATGGCTGTCGGCGACGAAGACGGCCTGGCGCGGCGCCAGCCAGGACTCGATGTCGCCCTTCACGTCGAAGAAGTCGACCGTACGTTCGCCCTGCCCCCACTGAAGCGCGTCGGCCGGGCCATAGGCCAGGCCGGCGATCTTCGCCGGCTGTTCGTAGCCGGCCACGCTGCGCGTGCTGTCCACCACCTTGCCGTCGCGCCTGAACACGCGGCCGAGTTCGAACACGCGCACGCGCGCCGTCTTGCGCGCGAGGTTGAGCTTCAGCACCTGCACCAGCCCGCCCAGCAGGCTGGAGCGCATCACGCCGAGGTTGCTGGCGATGGGGTTGAGCAGCTTCACCGGGTCGTCGTTGCCGGCCAGCTCGCGCTCCCAGCGTTCCTCGACGAAGCTGAAGTTGATCGTCTCCTGGTAGTCGCGGCCGGCGACCAGGCGGCGCAGCGCGTAGGCGGCGCGGCGGCTCTCTGGCAGGACGCGCGGGAAGATGGGGCCTTGAGGCGCGCGCTGCGGCAGCTTGTCGTAGCCGATGACGCGGGCGACTTCCTCGATGAGATCCTCCTCGATCTGCAGGTCGAAGCGGTAGCTGGGCGGCGTGACGACGACGCTGTCGCCATCGACGCGATATGGAAGGCCCAGGCGGCGGAACACGTCCTCGCACTGCACGGCACTGACCGGCATGCCGATCACACGCTCGGCGCGCGCCAGGCGCAGCGTGACGGCCGCCGGTGCGGGCACCAGCACCTGCTGGTCGTCCACCGGGCCGGCCTGCCCGCCGCAGATCTGCTGGATCAGCGTGGTGACGCGCTCCAGGCGGTCGACGATGGACGCCGGATCGACGCCTCGCTCGTAGCGATGGGCCGCGTCGGTGGAGAAGTTGTAGCGCCGCGCGCGTCCGGCGATCGCCTTCGGCCACCAGAACGCAGCCTCGACGTAGATGTTGCGCGTGTCGTCGGACACCGCGGAATGGTTGCCGCCCATCACGCCGGCCAGCGACTCCAGCCGCGCATCGTCGGCGATCACGCCGACGTCGGCGCCCACCGCGACGGTCTGGCCGTTGAGCAGTTCGACCTGCTCGCCCGCCTTGCCCCAGCGCACCTGCAGGCCGCCTTCGATGCGGTCACGGTCGAAGATGTGGGACGGCTGGCCCAGCTCGAACATCACGTAGTTGGAGATGTCCACCAGCGCCGATACCGGACGCTGGCCGCAGCGCTCGAGACGCTGCGCCATCCAGCGCGGCGTGCGGGCCTGCGGGTTGACGCCGCGCATCACGCGGCCGGTGAAGCGGCCGCACAGATCGGCGGCCTGCACCTGCACCGGCAGGCGGTCGTCGATGGAGGGCGCCACCGCGGTGGCCTCGGGCGACTTCAACTCCGCGCCGGTCAGCGCGGACACCTCGCGGGCGACGCCGTAGACGCTCAGGCAATGCGCCAGGTTGGGCGTGAGCTTCAGCGTGAACAGCGTGTCGTCCAGCTCCAGGTGGCTGCGGATGTCGGCGCCCACCGGCGCATCGGCGTCCAGCACCAGCAGGCCATCGACGTCTGACGGAATGCCCAGCTCCTTGCCGGAGCACAGCATGCCGTGGCTGTCCACGCCACGCAGCTTGCCCAGCTTGATACGGAAGGGCTTGCCGTCGGCGCCCGGCGGCAGTTCGGCGCCCACCATCGCGCAAGGCACCTTGATGCCGGGCTTCACGTTGGATGCGCCGCAGACGATCTGCAGCAACGCCCCGGTGCCGGCGTCCACCTGGCACACGTTCAGGCGGTCGGCATCGGGATGGCGCGCGACCTCGCGCACCTCGGCGACGACGACCTGGGTGAAGGCCGGTGCCACCGGGCGCAGCTCTTCGACCTCCAGGCCGGCGGTGGTCAGCAGGTCGGCCAGGGCCTGGGTGGACAGCGGCGGGTTGCAGAACTCGCGCAGCCAGGATTCGGGGAATTGCATGGAAGCGGTCTCGTCTCTTGTCTTGTCTTCAGGCGAAGTCGGCGTCGAGTACGACACGGTAGCGCGCCTTGCCCTCGCGCAGATGGGCGATCGCGTCGTTGACGCGGCTCATCGGGAAGCGCTCGATCTGCGGCGCGATGCCGTGGCGCGCGGCGAAGTCCAGCATGGTGGCGATGTCGTTGCGCGAGCCCGTGGGCGAACCCGACACGCTGCGCTGGCCGTTGATCAGCCGGCCGACCGAGACGCCCACCGGGTTCATCACCATGCCGACGAAGTGCATGCGGCCGTTGGGCGCCAGGGTGGACAGCAGGCTGCCCCAGTCCATGTCGGCATTGACAGTCACCAGCAGGAAGTCGAGCTGGCCGGCCGCAGACTTCAGCTGTGCCTTGTCGCGGCTGGACAGCGCGCGGTGCGCGCCCAGGGCCAGGGCCTCGTCCTTCTTGCTGTCGCTGGAGGTGAAGGCGGTGACCTCGCAACCCCAGGCACGGCAGAACTTCAGCGCCATGTGGCCCAGCCCGCCAATGCCGACCACACCAACGCGGTGGGTCGGCTTCACTCCGAAGCTCAGCAGCGGCGAGAACACGGTGACGCCGCCGCACAACAGCGGACCGGCGGCCGCCGCATCGATCGCGTCCGGGATCGGCAGGGCCCAGGCCCAATGCGAGCGCACCTTCTCGGCGAAGCCGCCATGGTGGCCGATGATGGTCGGCTGCTGCTGGCGGCAGAACTGCTGCTCGCCGCCCAGGCACTGCAGACAGTGCATGCAGCTGCCTGCCAGCCAGCCCACGCCGACGCGTTGGCCGATCTGCAGGCCATGCGCGTTGGCGCCCAGGGCGCTGACGCGGCCGACGACTTCGTGGCCGGGGACGACGGGATACGGTGCGGGGCCCCACTCGCTGTCGATCACAGACAGGTCCGAATGGCAGATGCCGCAGTGCTCGACGGTGATCTCGGCCTCGTCGGCGCCCAGCGGGCCGGCCTCGTACTGGTGGGCCACCAATGCCTGGTCCTTGCCCGGGGATGCCCATGCGCGAACGGTACTCATGCTCGATTCCTCTTCTTCTGGTCTGCGGCCGCAACGGGTGGCCGCGGGGGAACGCCTCAGCGGAACTGCGCCAGGAAGCGCAGGTCGCCGTCGAAGAACTGGCGCAGGTCGCTCACGCCGTAACGCAGCATGGTCAGGCGATCGGGGCCCATGCCGAAGGCGAAGCCGATGTACTGCTCCGGGTCCAGCCCGAAGTTGCGGATCACGTTGGGATGGACCTGGCCCGAGCCGGCCACCTCCAGCCAGCGCCCCTCGAGCGGGCCGCTGCCGAAGGCGATGTCCACCTCGGCCGAGGGCTCGGTGAAGGGGAAGAAGGACGGGCGGAAGCGCAGCTGCAGTTCATCGGTCTCGAAGAAGCTGCGGAAGAAGGACGTGAAGACAGCCTTCAGGTCGGTGAAGCTGACCTTCTCGCCGATCCACAGGCCTTCGCACTGGTGGAACATCGGCGAGTGAGTCGCGTCGCTGTCGACGCGATAGGTGCGGCCCGGCGCGATGACGCGGATCTCGGGCATGCGCTCGCCGCGCTCGATCTGTGCCTTGTACCGCTGCACGTGCTCCACCGCGTAGCGAACCTGCATCGGGCTGGTGTGCGTGCGCAGGACCAGGCCGCCTTCGACGTAGAAGGTGTCGTGCATCGAACGCGCGGGGTGGTCGGCCGGCGTGTTCAGCGCGGTGAAGTTGTACCAGTCGGTCTCGATCTCGGGGCCATCGGCCACGTCGAAGCCCATCGAGCCGAAGATGGCCTCGATGCGTTCGATGCTCAGCGACACCGGGTGCAGGCCACCCTCGCCCCGGCGACGGCCGGGGAGGCTCACGTCCAGGGACTCGGCCTTGAGCTGCTGCTGCAACTCGGCATCGGCCAGCGCCTGGCGGCGGGCGTTGAGCGCTTCCTCGACCTGCTGCTTGATCTGGTTGATCGCGGCGCCGCGCTGCTTCTTTTCGTCGGCGGCCAGGCTGGCCAGCCCCTTGAGCAGATCGGTCACGCGCCCGGACTTGCCAAGGAAACGCGCCTTCGCGTTCTCCAGGTCGGCAGGCGTATGGGCGGCCGAGAAGGCCTCACGCGCTTCGTGCACCAGCGGATCGAGATCACTCATGAGTCAGGAAAAGCGAGAACAAAAAAGGCCGTGCACACGGGGTGACGGCCTTGGGGCAAAGGCCGGGTGCTGGGCACCCGGCGCGCCGGCCGATTTCGCGTCGGCCGGCGCAGACGGCATCAACCGAGCTGAGCCTTGGCCTTGGCGACGATGCCGCTGAAGGCGGCGGGGTCGTTGACTGCCAGATCGGCCAGGACCTTGCGGTCGAGGTCGATCGCGGCCTTCTTCAAGCCGGCGATGAAGCGGCTGTACGTCAGGCCCTGCTCACGGCTCGCCGCATTGATGCGGGCGATCCACAGGCGGCGGAAGACGCGCTTCTTGGCGCGGCGGTCGCGGTAGGCATATTGCCCGGCCTTCATGACCGCCTGGACGGCGATGCGGTAGACGTTCTTGCGGCGGCCGCGATAGCCCTTGGCCAGGGCCAGGACCTTCTTGTGACGGGCGCGTGCGGTTACACCACGTTTGACGCGAGGCATGTGTTTGCTCCTTCGTTAACGGGTTACAGACCAGCGAAGGGCAGCATCTGAGCGATGTGACCCATGTTGGTGTCGTGCACGTTGACCGCACCACGCAGCTGACGCTTACGGGTCGTGGACTTCTTGGTCAGGATGTGGCGCTTGAACGCCTGGCCCCGCTTGACGGTGCCACCCGGACGAACGCGGAACCGCTTGGCCGCGCTCTTCTTGGTCTTCATCTTGGGCATGACTGCTCCTTCTAGTTACTCCACGAGGCGTCACGAACTCTTCGTGATCTTGATGGCCTGCGGAGACTGAAAACGGGCCGGCGACCAAACCGACCCGTTTCACTCTTCATCGCCACGCACCGGGTGCGCGGCGATTCACGTCACTTCTTCTTCGGCGCCAGGACCATGATCATCTGGCGGCCTTCGAGCTTGGGCATGTGCTCGACCAGGGAGACATCCGTCAGGTCGTCGCGCACGCGTTCGAGCAGGCGCATGCCGATTTCCTGGTGGGTGATCTCGCGACCGCGGAAGCGCAGGGTCACCTTGCCCTTGTCGCCCTCCTCCAGGAAACGGCGCAGGTTGCGCAGCTTGATCTGGTAGTCGCCTTCGTCCGTGCCCGGGCGGAACTTGACTTCCTTGATCTCGATGACGCGTTGTTTCTGCTTCGCCTCGTGAGCCTTCTTCTGCTCTTGATACTTGAACTTGCCGTAGTCCATCAGCCGGCAGACGGGCGGGTCGGCCTGAGCGGCGATCTCGACGAGATCGACGTCGTGTTCAGCCGACAGCCGCAGTGCTTCTTGCAGGCTGACGATACCCAGGGGTTCGTTCTCCAGTCCGTTCAGACGGACCTCGGGAGCCATGATCTCCCGGTTCAGACGATGCTTGCGCTCCACATTGGGCGTGCGTCGGTCGAGAAAAGTAGCGATGGTCAGTTTCCTTCAGGGCACGAGACCCGCAATTGAACACACGCGCGCCGTCGGCAGCCGGCGTGACGAAGACGGAAAACCATCCGCATCACACCTTCTGGGAGATGTCACTAGCGATCCTCTGGGACAGGGCTTCTAGGGGCATCACACCGAGGTCTTGGTTGCCCCGGGCGCGCACCGCAACGGTTCCGGCGGAGACCTCCTTGTCGCCAACGACCAGAAGGTAGGGAACCTTTTGCAAGGAATGCTCCCGGATTTTATAGGTGATTTTCTCGTTGCGCAAATCTACCTTGACCCTAAGCCCTTGTTTTTGCAGCGTTTTCGCAATTTCCTGGACATAGGCCGATTGCCCGTCGGTGATGTTGAGGACCGCCACCTGCACCGGGGCCAGCCAGACCGGCAAGGCGCCGGCATGCTGCTCGATCAGGATGCCGATGAAACGCTCCAGGCTGCCGACGATGGCCCGGTGCAGCATCATCGGCGTCTGGCGTTCGCCGGATTCCGCGACGAATTCCGCGCCCAGGCGCTCGGGCATGTTGGGATCGACCTGGATCGTCCCGCACTGCCAGTGGCGGCCCAGCGCGTCCTTCAGCGTGTATTCGATCTTCGGGCCGTAGAAGGCGCCCTCGCCTGCCGCGACCTCGAAGTCGCAGCCGGAGCGGCGCAGGCTCTCCATCAGCGCATGCTCGGCCTTGTCCCACAGCTCATCGGAGCCGATGCGCGCCGCCGGCCGAGTGGCCACCTTGTAGATGATGTCGGTGAAGCCGAAGTCCTTGTAGACCTTCTGCAGCAGCGCCGTGAAGTCTGCGCATTCCTGCAGGATCTGGTCCTCGGTACAGAAGATGTGGCCGTCGTCCTGGGTGAAACCGCGCACCCGCATGATCCCGTGCAGGCCGCCGGTGGGCTCGTTACGGTGGCACTGGCCGAACTCGCCCAGGCGCATGGGCAGGTCGCGATAGCTCTTGATGCCCTGCTTGTAGATGAGGATGTGCCCGGGGCAGTTCATCGGCTTGAGCGCGTAGTCACGCTTCTCCGATTCCGTGGTGAACATGTTCTCGCGGTACTTGTCCCAGTGGCCGGTCTTCTCCCACAGCGTCTTGTCCAGGATCTGCGGGCCCTTGACCTCCTGGTAGCCGTTGTCGCGGTAGACGCGGCGCATGTACTGCTCCACCTCCTGCCACACCGCCCAGCCCTTGGGGTGCCAGAACACCACGCCGGGCGCGTGCTCGTCGATGTGGAAGAGGTCCAGCTCGCGCCCCAGGCGGCGGTGGTCGCGCTTCTCGGCCTCCTCCAGCATGTGCAGGTACTGCTGCAGCTCGTCCTTTGTGGCCCAGGCCGTGCCGTAGATGCGCTGCAGCTGCTCGTTGTTCTGGTCGCCGCGCCAATAGGCACCCGCCACCTTCATCAGCTTGAAGTGCTTGAGCTTGCCGGTCGACGGCACGTGCGGGCCGCGGCACAGGTCGGTGAACTTGCCCTCGCTGTAGAGCGAGACGTCCTCGCCCGCCGGGATGCTGGCGATGATCTCGGCCTTGTAGTCCTCGCCCAGCGACTTGAAGTAGGCCACGGCCTCGTCGCGCGGCAGCACGCGGCGCTCGACACGCTCGTCCTTCTTCGCCAGCTCGGCCATCTTCTTCTCGATGGCCTCCAGGTCCTCGGGCGTGAAGGGGCGCTTGTAGGCGAAGTCGTAGTAGAAGCCGTTTTCGATCGTCGGGCCGATGGTCACCTGGGCCTCGGGGAAAAGCTCCTTCACCGCGTAGGCGAGCAGGTGGGCCGTCGAGTGGCGGATGATGTCCAGGCCGTCGGCGTCCTTCTCGGTGACGATGGCGAGCTTCTGGTCTTGGTCGATCAGGTAACTGGTGTCGACGACCTTGGCGTCGTCGCCAGCGCCGATGCGGCCGGCCAGCGCGGCCTTGGCCAGGCCGGCACCGATGGACGCGGCCACCTCGGCCACTGTCACCGGCTGGGGGAACTCTCGCTTGGAACCGTCGGGAAGCTGGATGGAAATCACGGGCGGACCTCTTTGAATCTTGTGGAGCGGAAAAACAAAAAGCGCGGACTCAGCCGCGCTTTTTTGACTTGAAGACGAACGAAGGAAAGCCGCGGCCAGCCGATCAGACCCCTGAGGGGAAGCGGATGGTCGTAGTTCGCGGTGTCATAACCCTTCGTGCCTTTCTCGCTCTTGAGTGGTGTCTCGGATGGGCAATTCTAGCGGCAGAAGATGACAGCCGCCCGGCGCGCCGCCGCGCTCAACCCACCAGCCCCTCGACCAGAGCCTTGAAGCCCAGGGCCGAGGTGTCGACCACGCCGACCTCGCCGGGCATGGCCTTCATGAACTGCGCGTACTCGTTGAAATCTTTCGTCTTGCTGGCGTCGGACAGGAAGACGGCGCCGCGCGCATGCATCTTGTCGCGGCCATCGAAGAACTTGTAGCTCGCGTCCTTGCCCGGCAGCCTCAGCTTGAAGGACAGGCTCGCGTAGTACTTGCTGACCTCGACCCACTTCGGAATGATCTTCGGTATGGCCTGGAAGAAGCCCATCTTCCTGGCCGCCTCCTGCCAGCTCAGCTTGTCCTTTTCCATGGCCTTGAGCACGGCGGGAATCCCGCTGGAGTCCGGCATGCCGGGCACGTAGACCTGATGGAATTCGAGCAGGTAGGGATACATCTTCGTCAGCGTCGCGAGGTCCGCCTGGGCATCCTGCTCCAGGCGGTCCAGGTCCTTGATCAGATTGCCCTTGATCCAGGTGACGAAGGATGGAGAGGCCTTGCCGCTCTTGTCGATGTACTTTGCCAGGTCCTTGCGCAAGGCCGCGATCGCGGCCAGCAGCGGCTTGTAGCCCTTGGCCGACGATGCATAGACCTTGTCCAGCGCGTCGCCGATGCTGACACCCGAGACCGCGCCCTTCTTCACGCCATGCTTGTCGCGCGCGGTCGTCCATTCCTTGCGCTTGTTCTTCCACGCATCCATCCGAGTACAGCCTTCACGTCCGGGTTACGCCGGCGGCGATTGTCACCCAGACCGGCCCGGCCTCACATGATCGGACTCGGACTGGCGAGCAGCAGCGAGTAGTAGCGGTCCTCCAGTTCCTGGACCGGCTCGCAGCGGTAGTACGGCGAGTGGATTACCGTCTGCACGAACTCCACCAGCGGCCAGACGCCGCGGCGGCGCGCCCAGCGCGGCACCCGCCAGCTCTTCTCCACCGCGATGAACTGCCGGTAGCCGCACTCGCGCAGGAAGTTCATCACCGCCTTGCCACCGCTGTCCGAGTTGCCATGGGACTCGAAGAGCACGAAGGGCTGATCCCTCACCAGCGTCTCGCGCAGCCCCCGCAAGGCGAAGAGCTCGAAGCCTTCGACGTCGATCTTCAACAGGCCGACACGGGCGCCCAGCTGGCGCTGCGCAAGCACGTCGTCGCCGCGCTCGATCGGCAGCTCGATCACCTGGCCGTCGCTTTCCCTTGCCGAACCACCGATGAAGCCGGAGCCGCCGATGTTGTCGCCGGCGTTGGAGACGAAGGTCAGCCGCGCGGGCTGCTCGCCCAGGCCGACCTGGATCAACTCGACGTTTCGGATGCCGTTGAGCAGGCAGTTGGCCTCGAAGATCTTGGCCACCGGGGGGTTGGGCTCGAAGGCGACGACCTTGCGGAAGCGGCGGGCGAAATACATCGAGTGGTTGCCGATGTTGCCGCCGACATCCAGGGCCACCTGCTGCGCGAAGTCCTGCTTGAACGCGTGCAAGGCTCCCTCGAATATCGATTCGAGGAGGTCCTTCTCGTACATCCCGTCGAAGACGACCTCGCGGCCGATCGAGTCATGGGGTATGACCGCCAGCCGGGGATGGCCCGCCCGCTTGACCTGTCTGGACCACCGGGCGACCAAACGCGAGACGAAGAACGTGCGCAGCAGGCGCAAGCGCCCATCGACCTCGACATGTGCAAGACGCATGACCATTTCCTTCCCAATCTTTTCCGGATTGAAAAGTAATGTGCACCTCGCCGTCCAGTATGCAAACGAAACGAGGCATGCCCGAGAACCCTCGGGACATGCCTCGTTTTGACGAGCGCCCTCAGGGGTACACCCTGAGGTGGCTACGCGATCAGTGGAA
>SCTQ01000288.1 GCA_004322345.1 Aquabacterium sp.
TGCGGCCTCCAGGCATCGCCCGTGCGTGCCGCCTCGGCTTGTGGCCTCGCAGCATGCCCGGCACAGATTGACGAACCCAGTCTAGGGCTGGGCCGCTTGCGCAGGGTGCGGTTAATTACTCACTATTGGTTACTCGTGACCGGGACATCTACTCATGGAGGACAGGGAATGAGCAGTGCATCCAGCCAGGCCCCTCGCCCCGCCGGGGAGCCCGTCGCCGACGGCGACAGCAGCTTCGATGCGGCCCGCCTGCGGCTGTCGCGCCTGCACGTGGCCGACGGCAAGCCGCTGCGCGCCGTCTTCCACGAGGCCGTGTCCGACGTGGCCCAGGCCCTGGGCGTGCGCCGCGTGGGCATCTGGCTCTTCGCCGAGGACCGGCGCTCCATCCGCTGCGACTGCCTCTACCAGCATCCGCACCAGGAGCTGCTGGCCGGCACCGTGCTGCACGAGCAGGACTTCCCGAACTACTTCCGCGCGTTGCACGACCGCAGGGTGGTGGCCGTGGAGGATGTCGAGGGCGCGCCCATCACGGAGGAATTCCGCGAGCCCTACCTGCGCCCGCTGGGCATCAGCGCGATGCTGGACGCGCCCATCTTCCGCGACGGCGAGATCATCGGCATCGTCTGCCACGAGCATGTCGGCGCGCCACGGTGCTGGACGCCGGCCGAATGCGAGTTCGCCGCCGCGGTGGCCGACACCATCGCGCGGCTGCACGCCGAATCCGCGCGCCACCTGGCCGAGCACAGCCTGGAGGCCTTCCATGCCCATGCGCGCCAGCTGGAGCAGGCCGGCGTGATCGGCCGCCTGGCCTCCGGCGTGGCCCACGATTTCAAGAACGTGCTCAACGGCGTCCTCGGTTTCGCCGACCTGATCGCCGACGCGGCCGGCCCCAACCAGCAGGTGCAGGGCCTGGTGCAGGGCCTGGTGAAGGCGGTGGACCTGGGCAACCGCCTGACGCAGGACCTGCTGAGCTTGGGCCAGGACCGCCCCAGCCGCCCCGGCGTGGTGGACGTGGCCCAGGTGCTGCGCCGCCAGGCCGACCTGCTGCGCGTGTCCGCCGACGGCGTGGGACTGAAGCTGGAGATCGTCGAGCCGCTGAGCCGGGTCTTCATCGACCGTGCCCACCTGGAGCGCGCGGTGCTCAACCTGGTGGTCAACGCCCGCGACGCCATGGCCGGGCGCAGCGGGCGCATCCGCGTGCACGTGCAGGAGGCGCATCGACGCACGTCGGCGGGCGACGATGCGCTCTACGTGATGTTGGAAGTGGCCGACACCGGTGTTGGTATCCCGTCAGAAATACGTGAGCGATTGTTTGAACCGTATGTGACGACCAAGGGCGACAAGGGCACCGGCCTGGGCCTGACGCTGGTGCATCGGATGGTCGCGCTGGCCGGCGGATTCATCGAGGTCGACAGCGAGCTTGGAGAGGGAACGAGCATCCGCCTCTACCTGCCGCGCATCACGGCAGGCAGCTGAAAACCGGACCGCGGCGCCTGCCGCGGACGGCACCACAAGCCCGTGCCGCGGTTACAGCTATAGGGCGGAAGGGTCGCGTTATGGGGGATCGTTCGGGTGCGCTACCGAGGGCTGGCTTCCCATCATCTGCCCTCCCATACCGACGACAGGAGAGCAGACATGTCCCCATCCTTCGCGCCCGGCCCCAGCCGCCGGCGTGCCCCCATGCAGTACACCCTGGCCAGCGTGCTGTGCTGCGCCGCGGCGGCCTCCCCGGCGGCGACCATCGTCGAGAACCAGCCCACCTCCTTCACCGCCGTCACGCTGGCCGATTCGTCGCTGTCCACCGGCACCCTGCTGGAGCAGACCAGCGGCAGCTTCCAGACCACCCAGTTCTGCTGCGCCGGCTTCAGCTGGTCGGTCAACGGCACCATCACGACCAAGGTGGTGCGGGACGACGACGGCACCGTGGACTTCTACTGGCAGGTGGAGACGGCCATCGCCGACTACAGCTACGGCGGCTCGCCGAGCACGCCCTTCCCGCAGGCCTGGGGCATCAGCGACCTCTACCTGCGCGGCTTCTATCACCCCGGCACGAGCTTCGAGGCGGGCTACGTCGCCGATGGCGACGGCCAATGGGCGCCGGGCAGCGCCATCGTCCACGACGCCGGCTACCCGGACTGGCTGGTGCCCTACAGCAACGGCACGATCGACATCACCATCGATCCCAAGACGGGCAAGAGCAAGTGGTTCTTCCTCGACACCAACGCCCATGGCTATGCGCCCGGTGCCGGCATCAGCGCCTACGGCCCCATCGAGTGGCGGCTGGGGTCGCAGGAGGTGTCGAGCTTCGCGCCGACCCACATGCCCGAGCCCGCGGCCTGGCTGATGCTGCTGCCGGGGCTGGCGTTGATCGGCCGGATGGCGGCGCGTCGCCGCCGCTGACGCGCCGCGCGGCTCACGCCTGCGCGTGGGCCGTGGACAGCGCCACCGGCAGCCACTCGGCCAGCTGGCGCTCGACGAAGGCGTGCTTGTCGCGGATGCGGCCCACCGTGTCCGCCCCCAGCGGCAGGCGCAGCGGCGGCTGCTTCTCGTCGGCCAGCTTCAGAACGGCCAGCGCCAGCTTCCTCGGGTCGCCCGGCTGCTGGTGATTGACGCCGGCGGCGTACTTGCGCATCTCACCCACCGTCGCCGCGTAGTCGGCGATGTGCACGGCCGCGTCGCGCATGGACTTCCCGTCGAGGAAGTCGGTGCGGAAGAAGCCGGGCTCGATCGCCGTCGCGTGCACGCCCAGCGGCGCCAGCTCGGCCGACAGCGCCTCGGTCAGCAGCGGCAAGCTGCTGCCCTGGGAGCACCAGGGCGAGGACGGCGTCTCACTGCGCGAGGTGCCCGCCGTCTTCACCACCAACGACGTGGAGGCCGAGCTGCATGCGGTGCTCGACGGCGTGGGCATCGGCCAGCTGCCGACCTACCTCGTCGCCGCTGCGATACGCGAAGGCCGGCTGCTGCACCTGCTGCCGCGCCACACCACCGAGCGCATGGGCCTCTACCTCTACTACCCCCAGCGCAGCCACCAGCCCGCGCGCGTGCGCGCCTTCATCGACTTCGTCAGCGAGCGCCTGCAGTCGCGCGACCGCTTCCACCTGCTGCGGCGCTGAGCGGCGCTCGTTCCCCCGCGAGCACGGGGCAGGCAAGACCCGCGGTTGACGCCCGCGCGCCCTTGCCGCGGGCCGGCTTTTCCTAGCATGTCGGGCGTTTCCCGCACCACGTCACGACAACACGAGAGGCAGACATGAAGACGCAGCTGAAGAAGATCGCCGCCGCCACCGCCCTGGCCGTCGCCGCCGCCTTGCCCGCCGCCCCCGCGCGCGCGGCCGAAGAGAATCCGCTGGGCGGGCTCTACCTGTTCATCTGGACCCTCGCCAGCCCCGAGGGTGCTTCCATCCTGGCACTGGACGCGGACGTGTGGCAATTCCTGATCGACACCATGGTGCCCTTCATGACGCCCTACGGCCCGGGCCTGCGCAAGATGGCGCTGACCAAGGCGCCGACGCTCAAACCGGTGGCGCAGGCACCTTCGGCCGCCCCGCGCACGATCAGCACCGGCTACTCGCAGGTGATCTCCTTCGGCGACAGCATGAGCGACACCGGCAACATGTACAAGGTGACCTCGGACATCGCCGGCTGGGGGCTGCCGCTGGCGCCCAACTACGCGGGCCGCTTCTCCAACGGGCCGGTGGTGCTGGAGATCATGAGCAACACGCTGCAGCTGCCGCTGCTGAACTACGCCTTCGGCGGCGGCCAGTCCAGCTACGAGGGCCTGGTGCCGGTGTTCGCGCTGCAGATCGGCCTGCTCAAGCAGGTGGACGACTACATGGGCAACCTGGGCCTGCTGAAGTCCGCCGACGCCAAGGCGCTCTACGTCATCTGGACCGGGCCGGACGACTACTACGAGGGCAGCAACATCTGGCTGTCGTCCACCACCACCGGCGTCACCAACAACGTGAAGACCGCGATGACCAAGCTGTACAAGCGCGGCGCACGCAACTTCTTCGTGCCGCTGATGCCGGACCTGAGCATCACGCCCTCGGCCACCAGCCACGAGAAGATCCAGGGCGGCTACATCGACATCGCACGCAAGCGCAGCGGCGAGCTGGCCACCAGCATGACCGCCATGCTCAAGGCCTTCGCCAAGCAATACCCGCTGGCCAGGATCCGCACCTTCGACACCTACACCTACTCGCAGCAGCAGTACGCCCAGGCCAAGGCCGACGGCTACAACGTGGCCGAGGCCTGCTACAAGCCGCCCTTCATGGGCCTGCCGGGCCCGGTGTGCGCGACGCCCGACAGCTACCTGTTCTGGGACGAGAACCACCCGACGGCCGCGGGCTCGAAGGTGATCGGCGACGCCTTCGCGACGGCGGCCGCCGGCGCGGCGCTGCCATCGAAGTAGATCGGCCCAGCAGGCGCCCTCAGCCCGGCGCGGCCAGCAGCTCGATCCCGTCGAGTTGCGCCGCGCAGGTGTCGCGCACGATGGCGTAGAAGTCCTGCAGCCAGGGCCGCGACGCCGCGGCCTTGGGCGCCACGCCATACAGCTCGCTCCACAGGCCGCCGGCGCCGATGCGCTTGGCCAGCACGTAGTCGTGGTCGACGTAGTTCTTCACGCCCCAGTTGGGCAGCGCGGCCACGCCGCGCCGGCTGGCCACCAGCTGAAGGATGGCGATGGTCAGCTCGGCCGTGCGCCGCTGCAACTGGATGCCGGCGGGCTGCAGCACCTGGCGGATGAGGTCGATGCGCTGCTCGGGCACGGGGTAGGTGATCAGCGTCTCACCTCCGAGGTCGGCGGCCTCGACGCGGCGCTTGTTGCGCAGGCGGTGCTCGTTGGCGATCACCGCCAGGATCTCGAAGCGGAACAGCGGCGTCACCTGCCAGCCGCGCCGGCGCGCGGGCGGCGAGCCGATCACCACGTCGGCGCGGCCTTCGGACAGCAGGGCCAGCGGGTCGGCGTGGAAGCCGGCGACCAGGTCCACCTCGACCTCCGGCCAGCGGCGGCGGAACTCGTCCATCACCGGCATCAACCAGTCGAAGCAGGTGTGGCACTCCAGGACGATGCGCAGCTCGCCGCGGGTGTCGCCCTTCAGGCGCTGCAGGTCGCGCTCGGCCTCGGCGACGGCTGCCAGCGTGTCGCGCGCCAGCGCCAGCAGGCGCTCGCCGGCGGGCGTGAAGCGCAGGCCCCGCCTGCTGCGCTCGAACAGCGAGATGCCATAGCCCTCCTCGACGGCGCGGATCTGGTGCGACAGCGCGGACTGGCTCAGGTGCACGCGCTCGGCCGCCGTGGCCAGCTTGCCGGATTCGGCGATGGCGACGAAGGAACGCAGGTGGCGCAACTCGATCATGCCGGTGGTGGGTGCTTTGCGTATGAATGGAATTCATACATGGTTGAAAACATGTCGCTTGATTCATTCTAGGCAGGTCAACAGACTGCGCGCCATCGACCAACCAGGACACGACCCATGGCCCGCACCCACATCCTCGGCTTTCCCCGCATCGGCGCGCAGCGCGAACTGAAGTTCGCCCAGGAGTCCTTCTGGCGCGGCGAATCCGACGAGACCTACCTGCGGGGCATCGGCGCCGAGCTGCGCCAGCGCCACTGGGCGCTGCAGCGCGCCGCCGGCCTGGACCTGGTGGCCGTGGGCGACTTCGCCTGGTATGACCAGATGCTCAACACCAGTGCGCTGCTGGGCGCGCTGCCGCAGCGCTTCGGCTTCGACGCCCGGCGCCTGACGCTGGCCCAGTACTACGAGCTGGCCCGCGGCAACAAGGCCCAGCCGGCGCTGGAGATGACCAAGTGGTT
The DNA here is from genome assembly GCA_004322345.1 of Aquabacterium sp. Classification (GTDB taxonomy): domain Bacteria; phylum Pseudomonadota; class Gammaproteobacteria; order Burkholderiales; family Burkholderiaceae_C; genus Aquabacterium. The sequence continues at coordinate 5,810 of SCTQ01000288.1, forward strand.
CGACACCAACTACCACTACCTCGTGCCCGAGGTCGGCCCGCAGACCCGCTTCGACGGCGGCGTGGACTGGCTCTTCGACGAGGTGGACGAGGCCCTGGCCCTGGGCCTGGCGGCCAAGCCGGTGCTGGTCGGGCCGGTGACCTGGCTGCGGCTGTCCAAGAGCCACGTCGAGGGCTTCGACCGCCTGAGCCTGCTGCCCGCGCTGCTGGCCGCCTACGGCCGCATCCTGGCGCGGCTGAAGCAGCGTGGCATCCAGTGGGTGCAGATCGACGAGCCCGCGCTGTGCCTGGACCTGGAGCCGGCCTGGATCGAAGCCTGCGACCATGCCTACTCGGCGCTGAAGGGCAGCGGCGTGCAGCTGCTGCTGGCGAGCTACTTCGACACCGCCGCCGACCATGCGCCGCGCATCGGCCGGCTGCTGCAGGAGGATGCGCTGCAGGGCGTGCACATCGACCTGGTGCGCGCGCCGCAGCAGCTGCAGGCCTGGCGCGCCGTGCTGCCGCCGCAGGCGGTGCTGTCGGTAGGCGTGGTCGACGGCCGCAACATCTGGCGTGCCGACCTGCGCGGCGTGCTGCGTGGACTGCAGCCGCTGCAGGAGGAGCTGGGCGACCGGCTGTGGGTGGCGGCATCCTGCTCGCTGCTGCACGTGCCGGTGTCCTTGCAGGCCGAGCACAAGCTCGACGCCGAGATCCGGTCCTGGCTCGCCTTCGCCGAGGAAAAGCTGGCCGAGCTGGGCACCCTGGGTGCCGCCCTGAACCAGGGCGAGGCCGCGGTGGTCAAGCAGCTTATCCACTCCGATGCCGCGCAGGCCGCACGCCGCACCTCCAGGCGCGTCGTCAACCCGGTGGTGCAGCGGCGCCTGGCTGCCGTCACGCCGCAGATGGCCGAGCGCCGCAGCGCCTTCGACGCGCGCATCGGGCGCCAGCATGCGGTGCTGGGCCTGCCGCCGCTGCCGACGACGACCATCGGCTCCTTCCCGCAGACGGCTGCCATCCGGCAGGTGCGGGCGGCCTACAAGCGCCGCGAGATCGGCGCGCTGGACTACCTGGAGCGCATCCGCGCCGAGATCACCGACGCCGTGCGCCGCCAGGAGGCACTGGGCCTGGACGTGCTGGTCCACGGCGAGGCCGAGCGCAACGACATGGTCGAGTACTTCGGCGAGCTGCTGTGGGGCTATGCCTTCTCCGAGAACGGCTGGGTGCAGAGCTATGGCTCGCGCTGCGTGAAGCCGCCCATCATCTACGGCGACGTCTGGCGTCCCGAGCCGATGACGGTGGAGACCACGCGCTACGCGCAGTCGCTGACCGAGCGACCGATGAAGGGCATGCTGACCGGTCCCGTGACCATGCTGCAGTGGTCCTTCGTGCGCGACGACCAGCCGCGTTCGGCCACCGCGCTGCAACTGGCGCTGGCCATCCGCGACGAGGTGTCCGACCTGGAGAAGGCCGGCATCCGCGTGATCCAGATCGACGAGCCGGCGCTGCGCGAGGGCCTGCCGCTGCGCCGTGCCGACTGGGCCGCCTACCTGGACTGGGCGGTGGGCGCCTTCCGCATCTCCGCGGCCGTGGCCGCCGACGAGACGCAGATCCACACCCACATGTGCTACGCCGAGTTCAACGACATCCTGCCGTCCATCGCGGCGATGGATGCCGACGTGATCACCATCGAGACCTCGCGCTCGGCGATGGAACTGCTCGACGGCTTCGGCGCCTTCGACTATCCCAACGAGATCGGCCCCGGCGTCTACGACATCCACTCGCCGCGGGTGCCGGGGGTGGACGCGATGCTGAAGCTGCTGGAGCGCGCCTGCGAGGTGATCCCGCCCGCGCGGCTCTGGGTGAACCCGGACTGCGGCCTGAAGACGCGGGGGTGGAGCGAGACGCAGGAGGCCCTGGCCAACATGGTCGAGGCGGCCCGCGTGCTGCGGCATCGGCTGGACGGCCGGCCGCTGCAGGAGAAGCTGCCGGCCGGCGTGCCCCTGCGGGCGCTCGCCCATGCCCACGAGGGCGGCCAGTGCCCCGGCTGCGCGCCCGGGCACTGACCGGGCGCGGTCAGATGATCGTGCCGATGTCGTTGGCCACGATGCGGTCGAGCGCGCGCTCGACGATGGCCGCGATGGTCAGCGACGGGTTGCAGGCGCAGGTGGCACCGGGGATCAGCGCGCCGTCCAGCACGTAGAGGCCCTTCTGGTTCTTCACGCGGCCTTCCAGGTCGCACACCACGTCCATCACGGCGCCGCCCAGCGAATGCCAGGTCGAGTTGGCGATCTCGTTGGTGTTGATGACCGAACCGCTGCTGCCGACGATCTTGTCGATGCGTGCGCGGATCGCCTTGGCGATGGCGGCGTCGCCCTTCTTCGGCCACTTCAGCTCGACCTTGTCGTTGAGCCAGTTGTAGACGAACCTGCCGCGGTCGGCGCTCACGCCGAAGCCGACCAGCATCGTCGAGTTCAGGTCGTAGACGCCGTTTTCCAGCGGCGGCGCGCCGGGC
>SCTQ01000026.1 GCA_004322345.1 Aquabacterium sp.
GGCAGCGGGCAGGGCGCCGTCGCTCTCACCCACGCCCAGCGGATCGAAACGCAGCGCCAGGTGGCCGGCCGCGGCCAGGCTGCGGGCCAGCTGCACGTTCAGGCCATGGGGGCCGACGTGGTACTTCAGCCCGGCCGGCAGCAGGATCACGGCACTGGCGGCGGGGGAATCGGGCAGGGTGAGGATGCCGCGGCGGACCAGACCGTCCGGTGCGGTGAGCTCGAACCATTCTTCCTTCATCGTGCGTCCCCGGCTGCATCGGCGGCCAGCTTCTCCAGGAGCGCGATCAATGCTGCCGGCGCGTCGTCGTGCTGCTTGGATTCGGCCCACATCGGCGGCGCGTGGCAGGCGTGCAGGGTGACCTGGCCGCCTGTCGCGAGCGTTTGCCATGCCGCGGGGGCGGCCGCGCCGCCCTTGCGCGAGAGATGGACCAGATCGGCTCGGGCACGCGACAGTTCGAGCAGCTCGGCCAGCCGCCATCCGCCGACCAGCCCGGAAAAGCCGGCGTCGATCTCGTGCCCATGAACGTTGACCGTGTCGCCGGAATGCAGCCGAGCCGCCATCTGCTCACGCGTCTCGACCACCTTCTTGAAGCAGGACAGCTGGGTGGTCAGGTTGGCACGCAGGCCTTCCTGCAGCCAGGCCTGGCCGTCCGGCGTGGGCTCGAGCAGCAGCAGCCGCGTCGCGGCCACGGATGCGGCGGCCGACGCAGCCACCAGCGCTGCGCTGCGCAGGGCCAGCAGATGCAGCGAATCAAAAGCCACCTGCGAGCGCAGGAAGCCGGCGGCATCCGCCACGTCGTCCGTCCAGGTCGGCGGCTCTCCACGGGCGGCGACCGGCAGGTCCTCGCTGTCCCCGGTCCCCGCGTAGTCGAAACGCAGCACCGGTTGTCCCATCGCCGCCAGGCAGCGGGCCAGGTTGACGGTGGTGCGGTGGCTGAAGGTCTTTTCCTCCAGCAAGGCATTGCAGAACAGCCAGGCCCGGGTGGACGCACCCGCGGGCCTGTGAAGCGCATAGCTCAGTCGCAGGCCACGGCGGTTCAGGAAGTGGCCGCGGGTCTCGCCGGCACTGCCAGACGGCGAGGAAACAGGGGAATGCATTTAGTAAGGCGGCGCGTGTTGCGGGAATCTCGAGTGCGAATTCTGGAGCGTGTTTGCATGAGCCGGTTGGCCTGCAAACCCGCCGTGGCGGCCCGGATGCGTCCGGACACCCAGGCAGGGGGAAATTGGACCGGGTGCCCCCTTGAGTGGGATTGGTCGAGGGTCCCGCCGTGATACCTTTCGCGCCCTGCGTCGACTGGGGTTTAACCCCGGGGTGTAACCGGATCGTCTTTACATGGTCGATTGTTACTTCCGGCCGGCCCGTTTTCCGGGCGGCAGCTTGGTGCAGAAGGGGAGTTGCGGGTGTTCTGCCTAGGGCGGAAGGGCCTGCAAGCACAAAAGTGGATCGGGACTGCGTGAAGATTTGAAGTCACTGCTGGTGCGCAACGGACCGGTGTGAACTTGTTGCCCCCCCAAACTGTAGGATTCCCTTCGGCACAAACGCTTACGAGAATATTCAAACGTTACAAAATTTCGTTGGCGTTCTGAATATTCGGTAGCGGTTCTGTAAATCGCGCTGGGCTTCGAACTGCTGACCGTCTTTCGGGGCAATACACATGTTTCGCGTGCTTCAGCATCACTTCCCCGCCTCCGCGCTGGCCGAGTTCCTGACCGACGGCCTCATGTGCTTCCTGGCCGTGCTGCTCGCCCTGGCGACCATGTCGGTCCTGCCGGTGTCCCCGGTGCCCAACGTCGCCGGCGGCATGTCCCACGTCTTCCTGCCCGCGATGGCCTTCACCGTCGTGATGTCGCTGAACTATGTGTTCGTCGGCCTGTACAAGCAGCGCGCGGACATGATGAGCCAGTCGGCCCAGGTCACGCGTGCCCTGGTCGCCATCGTGCTCGGCGCTCCCGTGGCGTATTTGTTCATCTCCCGTTCTTTCGGCGAGAGCATCAACGCCTACGCGATGACCGGCCTTGCCGTGATCTATCTGTCGCTGGGCGTGCTGCTGGTCCGCAGCGCGGCCTTCTCCGCTGCCCGCACCTCCGTCGGCGCCCATCGCGTGCTGGTCGTCGGCACCGGCGTCGAGGCCCAGCGCGTGGCCGCCGACCTGCGTGCCCGTGCCCGCGGCGACCACGTGGTGGTCGGCTTCTATCCCACCGGCGCCGAAGGCGAGGCCGGCGTGTCCCGTCCCGGCGAGTTCTCCCGCGAGACCCCGATCGAGGAGATCGTCGCCTACCACCAAGTGGACGAGATCATCGTCGCGGTGAAGGAGCAGCGCGGCGGCAACGTGCCGATGGAGCAACTCCTGGCCTGCCGCATCAGCGGCGTGCCGGTGGTCGACCTGGCTGCCTTCTACGAACGCACCCGCGGCGAAGTGCCCATCGACAGCCTGAAGGCCAGCTTCCTGGTCTACGGGCACGGCTTCGTGCAGGACCGCCTGCGCACGATGATCAAGCGCGCCTTCGACATCGTGTCCTCGTCCATCCTGCTGGTCGTCGCCAGCCCCGTGATGCTGCTGACTGCCCTGGCCGTGCGCCTGGAAAGCCAGGGCCCGATCATCTATCGCCAGGAGCGCGTGGGCCTGGGCGGGCGCGTGTTCATGTGCCTGAAGTTCCGCAGCATGCGCACGGATGCCGAGAAGGACGGCGTGGCCCGCTGGGCCAGCAAGAACGACTCGCGCGTGACCCGCGTCGGCGCCCTGATCCGCAAGACCCGCATCGACGAACTGCCCCAGCTGATCAGCGTCCTGCGCGGCGAGATGAGCATGGTCGGCCCGCGCCCCGAGCGTCCCGCCTTCGTCGGCCAGCTGAAGGAGCAGATTCCCTACTACGACATCCGCCACAGCGTGAAGCCGGGTGTCACGGGCTGGGCCCAGGTGCGCTACAGCTACGGCGCCTCCATCGAGGACGCGCGCCGCAAGCACCAGTTCGACCTGTACTACGTGAAGAACAACTCGCTGCTGCTGGATCTGCTGATCCTGATCGAGACCATCAGCGTGGTGCTGTTCCGCGAAGGCGCCCAGTGAGATCCGCGGTGGCGGCCGGCCCGAGGCGGCCGCCGACCACCGCCGGCCTGTCGCTCCGCGCACACAGCCCGGGCCCCGGCCCGGGCGTCTGCGCCCCTGGTATGTGACACACTGCCGCTGCCTTTGCAGCAGGGCGCTGCGAGCCTGTTTCCCGGCCGGCAAGAGCTGGCCAAATGACGATTCCCCAAGCTTTTCTGAATGGATGGCGTGGCTATGGCTTTCCTGACTGTTCTGCGCCGCATGGCGATCACGCTGGCTGCAATTTCCCTGGCGGCCTGCGGCACGGCCCGATATCCCGCCGCACCGGCCCAGGCCGCGGCGATCTCGGACCACGTCTACAAGATCGGCCCGATGGACGCGCTCAACGTCGTCGTCTGGCGCAACCCCGAGCTGTCGACCACCGTCACCGTGCGTCCGGACGGTCGCCTGTCGCTGCCGCTGGCCGAAGACCTGGTCGCCGCCGGCCGCACGCCCTCCGAGCTGGCGCGCGACATCGAGAAGTCCCTGGCCAAGTACGTGCGTGACCCGGTGGTCACCGTGGTGGTCAGCGGGTTCCAGGGCACCTATTCCGAGCAGATCCGCATCGTCGGCGAGGCCACCCGCCCGCAGGCCGTGCCGTATCGCCAGAACATGACGCTGCTGGACGTGATGATCCAGGCCGGCGGCCTGACCGACTACGCCGACGGCAACGCCGCCGTGCTGGTGCGCGGCTCCGACAGCGGCAAGCAGTTCAGCGTGCGCCTCAAGGATCTGCTCAAGCGTGGCGATATCTCCGCGAACGTCGAAGTCCGCCCCGGCGACATCATCATCGTCCCGCAGAGCTGGTTCTGATCCCGCCCTCGCGACGCTGAAGACGGCCTTACCGCCTCGAGCCCACTCCTGACGATCCCAGCATGGATGATCTCCTCCGACAGTCAGTCACGGTCCTGCGTGCCATGTGGACCAAGCGTTGGGCGGGCGTGGCCGCGGCCGGTGCCGTGGCCGTGCTCGGCGGGGTGGGCGTGCTGGTCTATCCCGAACGCTACGAGGCCACCGCCAAGGTCTACGTCGACACCCAGTCCGTCCTGCGCCCGCTGATGACCGGCCTGGCCTTCCAGCCCGACATCGACCAGCAGGTGGCCATGCTGGCCCGCACGCTGATCTCGCGCCCGAACGTCGAGCGCCTGGTGCAGTCGCCCCAGGTGGGCGTGCGTTCCTCGGCATCCGGCGCCCTGGACGCCGAGGTCGATGCGCTGATGCGCAACATCAACCTGGTGCCCGGCGGCAAGGGCAACCTCTACTCGATCAGCTACAAGGACACCGATGCCCGCCGCGCCGGCCGCATCGTCGAGACCCTGGTCAACATGTTCGTGGACTCCGGCATCAGCGACAAGCGCCGCGATTCCGAGTCCGCCCGCCGCTTCCTCGACGAGCAGATCCGCAGCCACGAGGCCAAGCTGACCGAGGCCGAGAACCGGCTGAAGGACTTCAAGCTCCAGCACTTCGGCCTCACCGGCACCTCCAACCAGGACCACTTCGCCCGCATCTCCACCTTGTCCGACGAGGTCGCCAAGCTGCGCGTGGAGCTGTCCTCGGCCCAGCAGTCGCGCGACGCGCTGCGCCGCGAGCTGGCCCAGGAAGAGCCCCAGCTGCCGCCCGAGGCCATTCCCCAGGGCGGCAACCAGCCCCTGTCCGAGACCGACGCCCGCCTGGAGGCCCAGCGCCGACAGCTCGACGACCTGCAGCGCCGCTTCACCGACGACCACCCTGACGTCATCGCGACCAGACGCGCGATCGCCCGCCTGATCGAGCAGAAGAAGCAGGAGGCGCAGGAGCGCGCCGCCGCTGCCGGCAGCAAGGGACACGGCCCGGCGGCGACCAGCCCCGTCTACCAGAAGATCCGCATCGACCTGGCCCAGGCCGAGGCCCGCGTGGCCGAGCTGCAGGGCCAGCTCGGCGCCCAGTCGGCCCGCCTGGAGCAGATCCGCGCCACCGCCGGCCGCGTGCCCGAGGTCGAGGCCCAGCTGGCCCAGCTCAACCGCGACTACGACGTGATCCGCCGCAACTACGAGCAGCTCGTCAGCCGCCGTGAGTCCGCCAGCCTGGGCGAGCGCATCGACGAGACCTCGCAGGTGGCCGACTTCCGCGTCATCGAGCCGGCCCGCGTGTCGTCCACGCCCGTCTTCCCCAACCGCGTGATGGTCGGGGTCTTCGCCTTCCTGGCCGCGATCGCCGCGGGGCTGGGCACCGCCTTCGGCCTGTCGCAGCTGGTGCCGTCCTTCCACAGCGTCAAGGCCCTGGCCGAAGCGTCCGGCCGCCCGGTGCTGGGCACGGTGTCGATGTTCATCGGCCCCGCCGCTCGCCTGGCGGAGCGTCGCCAGCAACTGCATTTCTACGGCGTCACGGCTGCCTTCCTGGCCGCCCACGTGTTCTGGCTGGCCTGGCTGGCCATGCGTGCGAAAGGCTGAGGTGAGTGCCTTGAACCTGATCGAACAAGCAGCGAAACGCCTGGAGGAACTGCAGCGTGCCGGGGTGGACGTGCCCTGGGAGGCCGCCGGCCTGAACGAGACCGAGGCCCGCGAGTTGCTGTCCCGCGGCCAGAACCCGGCACGTGAGACCGCCGAGCGCGCGCCTGCCAACGAGCCCAAGGCCGTCGTGCCGGCCGAGGTGGCCGCGCCCGTACCGGAAGTCCCCGCCGTCACCGAACCCGCGCCGCACGCCCCCAGCCGCTTCGCGCCCAAGATCGGGCCGCGCCAGTCGCAGATGGTCGAGTTCGACACCGCGCGCCTGGCGGCCAACGGCTACCTCGTGCCCGGCGGCCCGCGCTCGCAGCTGGAAGAAGAGTTCCGCATCATCAAGCGCCCGCTGCTGAAGAACATCAAGGAGCCCGTGGGCGGCCCGCTGCACCGGGGCAACCTGCTGATGGTCACCAGTGCGCTGCCCGGCGAGGGCAAGACCTTCAGCGCCATCAACCTGGCGATGAGCCTGGCGATGGAGCTGGACCACACCGTGTTGCTGGTCGATGCCGACGTGGTGCGCCCCTCCGTGCTCGGCCGCCTGGGCGTGGGCAACCAGCACAAGGGCTTGATGGACACGCTGGCCGATCCCTCGCTGGACCTGTCCGACGTGATCCTGCGCACCAACATCCCCAAGCTCGCGCTGCTGCCCGCCGGCACGCCCAACCCGCGCGCCACCGAGATGCTGGCCAGCGGCATCATGGAAGAGCTGCTGGACGAACTGGGCCGCTGGTACGAGGACCGCATCGTCGTCTTCGACGCGCCTCCGCTGCTGCCCTCCACCGAATCCCGCGTGCTGGCCACCCGCATGGGCCAGATCGTGATGGTGGTCGAGGCCGGTGGCACCACCAAGTCGGCGGTCACCCAGGCCTTCGCGGCCGTGGAGTCCTGCCCGGTCGTCATGTCCATGCTGAACAAGTGCCGCGGGATGGGGCCGGATTCGAGCTACGGCTACTACGGCTACTACTGATGCTGCGCGCCACCGTCCTCGCCGCGGCGCTGGCTGCAGCAGGCCAGGCCCACGCCCAGGCCACCCCGCCGGCCTTCCTGCTGGAGCCCTATGTCTCCGCCACGCTGACGGCCACCGACAACAGCAGCTTCGAGCAGCGGGGCAATGCCAGCAGCGACACCATCCTGACCACGGGCGCCGGCTTCTCCGTGCGCGCCCGCGGCGCCCACACGAGGATCGACGGCCGCTTCGGCTTCGACGCCACCCACTACCTGCAGAACACCCGCGAGGACCGCGTGCTGCCCAACGGCGCGCTGGGCTTGAACTCGGAGCTGGTGGACAACTGGGTCTACGTCGACGCCTCGCTGCTGTCCCAGCAGACCAGCCGCGACCTGCTGGCCGCACGCACCGACAACACGACCACCTTCAACCGCATCACGCTGACGCGCTACCAGGTGGCCCCGTACGTCGAGCGCGACCTGTCGCCGACGATGAAGCTGCAGGCCCGCACCGACCAGAGCTGGACCCGCTCCAGCGGCGAGGGCGCCACCAGCGAGACCGACGCCCACGTGCAGCGCCACCTGGTGCGCATCGAGGACAAGCCGCATCCGCTGGGCTGGTCGGCCGAGTTCTCGCGCGACGACACGCGCTACCGCGACCAGGACGAATCCGCGCTGGTCGAGGACACCCTGCGCGTCACCGGCTCCTACCTGATAGCCGAGCAGTTCCAGCTCGGCGCGGTGGTGGGCAGCGAACGCATCACCACGCTGGACCAGCGGGAGCGCAGCACGCTCTACGGCCTGGACGCCGCCTGGCGCCCGGACCCGCGCACCGACCTCAGCACGCGCGTGGAGCGCCGCAGCTTCGGCACCGGCTGGGAGGGCAGGTTCGCCCACCGCACCCCCTTCTACGCCTTCAACATCGGCTTCTCGCGCCAGCCCACCACCTATGCGCAGACGCTGGGCACCGGCGGGCGCGGCGGCAACATCGCCCAGTTGCTGGACGCGATGCTGACCACGCGCTACCCGGACCCCAACGAGCGTGCTCGCCTGGTGGCCGATCTCATCGCCCGCCAGGGCCTGCCGGCCTCGCTGGGCGAGCCGCTGTCCATCGTCAGCTCCGGCGCCCAGCTCTCGCGCGCGATCAACGCGTCGGTGGTCTTCAACGGCACGCGCCACACGCTGTCCTTTTCCTTCTTCAGCGAGAACATCGAGGCCCTGCAGCTCGATGACGACAGCGTGCTGGCCCCGTCGCGCGACCGCACGAAGCAGCGTGGCCTGGCCGCGGAGTTCAACCGTCGCCTCACGCCGCTGACCTCGCTGGCCCTGCTGGCGCGATTCGCCCGCACCGAGACCCAGACGGTGGTGCAGCAGGGCGACTCGCGCGAGAAACAATTCAGCGCCACCATCAGCACCACGCTGGGCCCGTCGACGACGGCCAGCGCCGGCCTGCGCCGCCAGTCCATCAAGTCCACGACGGCGGGCGACGCCGACGAGACCGCGCTGGTCGCCGGCATCCATCACCGCTTCTGACGCCGCCACGCGCGAAGCACACCAGACAACGAGCACGCGATGTACGAGTCACATTTCGGCATCACCGGACTGCCGTTCCAGCTCAACCCGGACCCGTCGTTCTACTTCGACAGCCGCGGCCATCGCAGCGCGCTGGCCTACTTGAAGTTCGGCGTCCACCAGGGCGAGGGCTTCATCGTCGTCACCGGCGAGATCGGCGCCGGCAAGACCACGCTGGTGCGCACGCTGCTGGGCGAGCTGGACGCCGAGAAGATCGTTGCCGCTCAGATCGTCAGCACCCAGCTGGAGGCCGGGGACCTGCTGCGTGCCATCGTCACGGCCTTCGGCATCCCGTCCAAGAGCCTGACCAAGGCCGACCTGATCTCCACCATCGAAGGTTTCCTCACCGCGCTGACCGCCAAAGGCCGGCGCGCGCTGCTGATCGTCGACGAGGCGCAGAACCTCAACCGCGAGGCGATAGAGGAACTGCGCATGCTGTCCAACTTCATGTTGGGCAACCGTTCGCTGCTGCAGAGCTTCCTGGTCGGCCAGCCCGAGCTGCGCTCGCTGCTGCTGTCCAAGCCTATGGAGCAGTTCCGCCAGCGCGTGATCGCCTCCTGCCACCTGGGCCCGCTGGACACCACCGAGACCCGCGCCTACATCGAGCACCGCCTGCACAAGGTGGGCTGGAAGTACGACCCCGGCTTCGCCCCCAACGCCTTCGACGAGATCTACCGCTGGACCGGCGGCGTGCCGCGCCGGGTCAACATCCTGTGCAACCGCATCATGCTGGCCGCCTTCCTCAACGGCGACCACGTCATCGATGCCCAGGTGGTGGAGCGCGTCGCCCGCGAGCTGCGCACCGAGGTGGGCGACCCGTCCGGCCCGGTGGAACTGCCGCTGGCCCTGCCGCCGCGCATCGTTCCCCAACAGTCCCCCGCGGCCACGCAGGCCGCCCGCGACGAGGCCCTGGCCGCGCTGCGTTTTGCCGAGCCCACCGCCAGCCAGCCCATGCCGCTGGACCAGCTGCCCGCGCCGGCCGAAGCCGGCACCGCCGGCCCGCTGCTGTGCGTGATCGCCTCGCGCTCGGACACCGTCAAGCTGGCCCCGCTGGTGCGCCACCTGGCCGCCCGCAAGGACCTGCCCGGCGTGCGCCTGGTGCACACCGGCCACCTCGACGAGGCGCTCTTCGCCGAGCTGGACCTGCCCGTGGCCGACGTGAGCCTGGAGGTCACCGCCGGCAGCAACACGCAGCGCACGGCCGAGGTCATGCTGCGTTTCGAGCCCGTGATCGACGCCACCCAGCCCAGTGCCGTACTGTTGGTGGGCGGCAGCGACGCCGCGCTGGCCTGCAGCCTGGTGGCCAGCAAGAAGGACGTGCCGGTGGTCAACCTGGAGGCCGGCCTGCGCAGCTTCGAGCGTGGCGAGCCCGCCGAGATCAACCGCCGCATGACGGACCAGCTGGCCGGCCTGCTGTGCACGACCGTGCGCAGCGCCCAGTACACGCTGGTGCGCGAGGGCATCGCCGACAAGCGCGTGCAGTTCGTCGGCAACCTGCTGGCCGATGCCGTCAAGCAGGTGGCCACTCAGGCCATCAAGCCGCAGGACACCTTGCGCCGCCTGGGCAGCGACGCCGCCTGCATGGCCGACCGCAACGGCTACGGCGTGGTCACCTTGCAGCACGACTCCAATATCAGCGACCGCAGCATCTTCGCCCAGGTACTGGGTGCGCTGCAGGTGGCCAGCACCGAACTGCCTCTGCTGTGGCTGATGCACGAGCGCACGCGCTCGCGCTTCGAGGACATGGGCCTGCTGTCCATGATCCTGGACGCACGCATCAAGCTGCTGCCCGCCGTCGGCTACCGCGAGATGATCGGCATGATCGCGGGCGCCACCTGCGTGATGACCGACTGCGGCGAGGTGCAGGAGGAAGCCACCGTGCTCGGCGTGCCCTGCATGACGCTGCTGCCCTATACCGACCGCCTGATCACCGTCGACGAGGGTTCCAACACGGTGGTCGGCCGCAGTCGCAGCCTGCTCAACCGGGCCATCGGCGAGACGCTCAAGTACGGCGGCAAGAAGGGCCGCCCGCCCGAGCTGTGGGACGGCGAGACATCCCGCCGCATCGGCGACCACCTGGTGGAGTGGCTGCGCGAGCAGGCCACCGCACGGCGCAGCGGCGGGGCGGTGCAGGCGGCTTGAGCGGCCTCGCCGCAGCGATCGATCCTTGCTTCGTCACCCAGGCGAATGGTGTGCGTCGCACCAAGGTCTGGCAGACTCCCACAGATGGAGATCGACCCGAGCACTGGGTAGTGCGTGGCCCTGTATGACGGTGCCGCGGCGGATCTCCTGCGTCACCAAAATATCGGGAGAAAACATGAACGTGAAGCTGGCCGGGACGCTCGTCCTGATGGGTCTGATCCACAGCCAAGATGGACTTGCACTCACATTTCAGGTCGATCCGGGCACCAGCTCGATATTGGCGTCGAGGTCGCCGTACGACCCCAGCCTGCCGGTCGACGAAGTCGGTGCCGCATTGACGGGGACCTTCGATTTCTCCATCGAGCCGGCTCCCGAGTATTTCGTGGACAAGAAGTACGTCTACGTGACCACCTTGACCAACATCGATGTGCAGAGCGTGGGCGGTGTCGCCCTGCAGAGCTTCAGCAGCTTCAAAGGCCTGGTCACGACGGATGGCAAAGCGTCCAGTGCCACCAACTGCGTGTTCTTCTATCTGAGCGGTATCGGCGGGTCCTGCTATTCGACGGGGCCGGTCTACATGTACAGCGGAACCTTCGACGGCACTCGCCTGGTCATCGACGGGCAGTCGTTCTATTCGCCGATCGAGAACAAATACCATATCGAGGCTGTCATGGCGCCCGAGCCATCGACGGCCTGTCTCATCCCCTTGGGGCTCGGCGCGGCGGCTGTTGCGGCACGGCGCCGCAAGAAATAGCAGGCCTGCGGCGGCCGATGCAGCGCTCGCCGCGCCGGTTTCAGCCTTCTCTGAGCGCCGCCTTGCGCTCGATGATCCGCGACACCAGCCCGTACTCCACGGCCTCCTCGGCCGACAGCCAGCGATCCCGCTCGATGTCGGCCAGCACCACGTCCAGCGGCTTGCCGGTCTCGCGTGCGATGGTGCGGGCAATGCGCTCGCGGGCCTTGATGATTTCCTGCGCCTGGATGGCGATGTCGCTGGCCTGGCCGCCGGCGCCGCCGCTGGGCTGGTGGATCAGGAAGCGCGTGTTGGGCAGGCAGCAGCGCCGCTCGCGGGGCACGGACAGGAAGAGGTGGGTGGCGGCGCTGCCAACCCAGCCGGTGCCGATCATGTACACCGGCGCGGCGATGAAACGCACGATGTCGTGGATGGCGTCGCCGGATTCCAGGTGGCCGCCCGGCGAACTCACCAGCACGTCGATGGGGGCGGTGCTGTCGGCGTCCAGCGCGATGAGGCGGCGCGCCACGTCCGCGGCGCTTGTGTCGGTGATGGCGCCGAAGATCAGCAGCGTGCGTGCCTTGAAGGCTTTCTCCTCCAGGTAGGAGGTGCGGGGTTCGGTGGCGATGGTCGGCGTGGCGGTGTCCGGGGTGTTCATGGGAGTCCTCGAGGTGGTGAACTGCCTTGACGAACGAGGCGTCGCCCGCGTGACACCGGACCTGCGTCGAGCTGTGGCAAGCTCCCCGCATGCATGACGACCGCAAGCTGGCCCTGATCGATGCCGACCGCCGCAGCCTGGTGCGCGCGGCCACCCGCCTGCTGGGTCCGGCGGACGCCGAGGATGCCGTGCAGGACGCCTACGTCCGCGCGCTGGAGGCCGAGGCCTCACGGCTCAATGCCGCCCAGGCCTGGCTGTTTGCCGTCGTGCGCAATCTCGCCATCGACCGGCTGCGCCGCCACCGATGGATGCAGCATTGGCTGGAGCAGGCGCAGGCCGGCGCGGCAGGGCAGGCGCTGGCATCGCCTTCGGCCGAGATGGATGCCACGCTGGCGCAGGAGGCCGCCCGCGCGCTGTGCCTGCTGGCGGCCCATCTGCCGCCCGCGGATGGTGCTGTGGTGCTGCTGCACGAGGTGTTCGAAGCCAGCCATGCCGAGATCGCAGCGGTCGCCGGCAGGTCCGAGGCGGGCAGCCGGCAGCAGCTGCGGCGGGTGCTGTCGCGGCTGCGGCAAGCGGGCGGCGGATCGCGTCCCGAGCTGGATCCGGACCAGGCAGCCGTCTTCCATCTGTACCTGCGTGCGCTGCAAGGGCGCGACCCCCAGGCGCTGTGGCCCATGCTGCGCCAGCCGCCGGTCAGCGCGTCTGCCGCAACGCCCAGGACCGCGGGCACCGCCGCGCCGCAGGTGCCCGCTTGCGGCGTCCTGCAGTCGGGCGGGCAACCGGGCCTGGCGCTGACCCTGGAGGGCGTGACGCTGTGCGTGCTGCCGCCGGGCGTGCAAGCGGCTCGGGAACTGGAGAGCATGCCGGCCTGCTGAGCCGGCGATCTGATGCCGCATATCGAAGCTCCCTTTCCGCGTGGTCGTTTCTGCTCGAATGGGCCATGCAGTTCACGCGCTTGTCGCCGGGCCGCGCACCGGCGTGCGAGGGCAGTGGCAAGTCCACCCTGCTGCGCCTGATCGCCGGGCTGGCCAGGCCAGTGCAGGGGCATGTGCAGTGCCAGCTGCGCGAGAACCCGGCCAACGCGGCTGCTCCATCGTGTTCCAGGCCCCGCGCCTGATGTAATGGCGGCGCGTGTGGCGAGGTGAGGGGGCGATCAAAGTCGTCCTCTCGCTGCACGGCCTGATGCCCGCGTTTCATCGCTGCATTTGTTCCTGCTCGTGCCAGCGCCTGCGGGCATTTGAGCGGGTCCCCAGGCGGGCTGGGTGGCAGGTCGCGGCAAGCCGGTCTCATCGACCCGCCTGGTCCGGGTGACGGAGCAATTGGTGGCGACGCTTTCGCCCGGCTCCTGCACTCGGCCCCGCCCGATTTCGCAGTCCCAAGCTCCTATTATCGAGGCGATCCGTTATTGGGATGGAAGCGATGCGGCCTGCAACGCAACAATGCCTTCCGGTCTATCCGATCCCGTCTTCTAATTGCAGGTCGGTATTGCTCGGTGCACGATTCCGGGGCTCGTACTGGGTTGAATTGTCGAGGGTTCGGTGCGCGGGAAGTCGCGTGATATTGAGCAACGTCAATCAATCCGGAGTCATTGCGTGGAAATAAAAATTACCGAGACCACTGTCAGCACCGAAGAGACGACGATCGAATTGAAGTCGATCACATCGGTCAACTGGACGAACAATGCCTTCGGGCTGGTGTTCTCCTTGGCCGGCGCGGGGCTGATGCTGTACGTCCTGCTCGAGCATGGGTCGGACGTCGTCTTCTTCGCCGTCGCTGCCGCGATATTTGCATGCGTGGCGGTTCTGCCGCTTTTCAAGGTCGTCGTGGTGGCCGGAGGCCAGAAGCATGCGCTGAATGGAACATACGCGCAGACCTTGAACGCGAAGAACAAGATAGCCGAGCACATTGCGGCCAGGCGCTAGTGTGGTGCGCCACTCAGATCTGTACTCTTGTTCTGACCAGAACGGAGCCTGAGCCGGAGTGGTTGTTCAAAGACGAAGAAGGGAGGGCCGATGAATAGGCTGACGGTTGTGGTGCTGTCGATGGCTGCGTTGATGCACGGGGCGCATGCCGCGGAGAAGGTGCTCAAGATCACCAATCGACGGGATGCCTTTCCGGTCTGGGAGGTCTACATCTCGCCGACAGGGCAATCGGAGTGGGGCAAGGATCAACTCGGCGGCAAGACGATCGGCGCCGGGCAGTCGCACTCCTGGACCATCCCGTGGGATGGCTGCTACGTCGATGTGATGGCCAAGACATTCACGGGGCTGACGGCGGAGACGCGCAGCCTGAACGTCTGCGGTGGGGCGGAGTGGGTCATCTACGACGTGACGCCGAAGTCCCAGGTCCAGCCGAGCGGGAATGCGACCTCGAACTTCTCCGGCAAGATGGTCTGGCGGATCACCGACAAATGCGCGAACACCGAATCCATCCGCTTCCGCTTCTTCACGGAAGACGGCAAGTGGAGATGGCCGGGCGGAACCGAATACTGGTACACGAAGAAATTCGGCGAGTCCTATGACCAGAGCATCTCCTGTCCGACCGGCCGAACGATTTGCTATGGCGCATGGCAGCCCAGCAACGGCCTGAGCTGGGGCGCGGGGGCCGAAGGCACCGACATGTGCCCGTCATGCTGCTATGTCTGCGACGGCAAGGTGCATGAGATGACAT
This sequence comes from Aquabacterium sp., assembly GCA_004322345.1. Lineage (GTDB taxonomy): Bacteria > Pseudomonadota > Gammaproteobacteria > Burkholderiales > Burkholderiaceae_C > Aquabacterium. Next base: position 14,289 of record SCTQ01000026.1, read on the forward strand.
TGACCTGTGAGAAGTGAAGCCGGCCCCGGGCCCGCTGCCGCGATCCCGGTCTCAGTCGACGATCGCCTCCACGATCACCTGCACCCTGACCCGCCCCTGGTACTCATCGGCATTGATGCGGAAGGCCATGCGCGTGCGCTCGGGGATCGGGTCGCTGCGGCCGAACCAGATGGCGTCGCGCAGGCTGCCGGCCAGGCGCAGGCTCAGCTTCAGGTGCCGCTCGCCCACCAGCCGCTGTGACACGACGATCACGTCGTCGCTGAAGACGGGCGCCTCGAAGGCCGGCCCCCAGACCTGCTGGTCCAGCACCCGCGCCACCTCGGCGTCGAACCATTGCGCCTCCAGCGCGCCATCGCTCAGCACCTGGCGGTGCAACTGCTCCGGCGCCAGCGACTCGGCGGCAACCGCCTGGAATGCCGCGTCGAAGGTCCCGAAATCCTCCTCGGCCAAGGTGCACCCCGCTGCCATCGCATGCCCGCCGAACCTGCGCAGCACGCCGGGGTGCCGCTTGCTGACGAGGTCCAGCGCGTCGCGCAGGTGGAAGCCGGGGATCGAGCGGCCGGAGCCCTTGAGCAATCCGTCCTGGCCCAAGGCGAAGACGAAGGTCGGCCGGTGCAGCTTGTCCTTCAGGCGCGAGGCCACGATGCCGACCACGCCCTCGTGGAACTCGGGGTCGAACAGGGCCAGCGCGGCCGGTGGGTCGCCTTCGGGCATCAGCTTGTCCAGCAGCGCCTCGGCCTGCTCGCGCATGCCGGACTCCACCTCGCGCCGCTCGCGGTTGATGGCATCCAGCTGCTGCGCCAGCTCCAGCGCGCGGCCGGGGTCGTCGGTCAGCAGGCATTCGATGCCCAAGGTCATGTCGGCCAGCCGGCCTGCGGCGTTGATGCGCGGCCCCAGCGCGAAGCCGAAGTCGAAGGTGCTGGCCCGCTGCGGGTCGCGGCCGGCCACCTGGAAGAGGGCGGACACGCCCGGCTGCATGCGCCCGGCGCGCAGGCGCTTGAGGCCCTGGGCGACGAGGCGGCGGTTGTTGGCATCGAGCTTGACCACGTCGGCCACGGTGCCCAGGGCGACGAGGTCCAGCAGCGTGTCCAGCCGCGGCTGTTCCTCGGGGCTGAAGGCGCCGCGTGCACGCAACTCGGCGCGCGCGGCCAGCAGCACGTAGAACATCACGCCGACGCCGGCCAGGCACTTGCTGGGGAAGCTGCAGGCCGGCTGGTTGGGGTTCACGATCACGTCGGCCGCGGGCAGTGTCACCTCGCCCTGGGTGTCGATGGCGGGCAGGTGGTGGTCGGTCACCAGCACGTGGATGCCCAGCGCGCGCGCGTGGGCCACGCCCTCGATGCTGGCGATGCCGTTGTCCACGGTCACCAGCAGGTCGGGACGGTGCTTCGCGGCCAGGTCCACGATGGCGCTGGTCAGGCCGTAGCCGTGGATGGCGCGGTCGGGGACGACGTAGCCGACGTCCTCGGCGCGTGCGCCCAGCAGCTTCAGGCCGCGCAGCGCGACGGCGCAGGCGGTGGCGCCGTCGCAGTCGTAGTCGGCGACGACGACGATGCGCCGGCCTTGCTGGATCACGTCGGCCAGCAGCCGGGCCGCGTCCGCGGTGCCGGCCAGGCCGGTGGGCGGCAGCAGCTTGGCCAGCGAGTCGTCCAGGTCCTCGGGCTGCTGCACGCCGCGGGCGGCGTACAGGCGGGCCAGCAGCGGGTGGATGCCGGTCTGCTCCAGGGCCCAGGCGGTACGGGGGACGGAAGGGCGCAGGACGATGCGGGGGTTCATGGGGTGGGTGCGCAGACGGGGGGTTCAGAGGGCGGCGAGGACGGCAGCGGGGTCGGGGTGTTTCCAGCCGCCCGAGAGTCTGGCCCACCAGCTGCGCGGCAGGCTCTCCCAGCTTTGGGCGTGGCGCTCGCCGGCGAGTGTCAGGGTGACGGGCCGGCCGGCCTGCGCGGCCTGCAGGGATTCGCGCAGGGGCCCGTCGTCCAGCGCGCGCCAGGCGCGCACCCAGTCTTCCCAGTTCTCGTGCCACAGCGGCTCGCGCAGCGCGTCGGCGACGGTGGGCGGCTCGCCCCGTGCCGGCTGGCCGATGCCGCATCCGCTGAGCCAGACCGAGTTGATGGTGAACGCGCCGCGCGCCTCGCGGGCGTCGTTGGCCGGATGGTTGTACCAGAGCATCTGCATCTCGTTTTGCAGGCGCTTGATCCAGCGTGCCTGGGGATGGTCGGGCATCCAGGCGTCGGGGTTGCGGCCCACCACGCGGTCCAGCGACGCGGTGGGCAGCTCGGTGAGTGTCTCGTGGGCCACGTACCAGCGGCCCGGCGCCTGCCAGCGCATCAGCCAGCCGTCTTCCTCGAACAGCACGTGCGCGGCGTCGAAGAGCACGCGGGATTCGGCCTCGGCCAGCTGCAGCTCCGACGGCGGGATCACGGTCAGGTGTTCGCGGCCCACCTGCCAGTGCAGCGGCGTCAGGCGGCCCCAGGCCAGGTCGGCGGTGTCCACGCCTTCGCGCTGCAGCTCCCAGGCGGCGAAGGGCAGGTGGCCGTCACCGCCGCTCCAGCCCAGGGCGCGGGCGATCGCGCGCTCGTGCGGCGGGCTCAGGCTGTACTCGTCGGCCTCGTCGCGCACGGTGGGCGTCAGGCGGGCCAGCAGGGCGGCCAGGTTGGGCAGGTCCAGCAGGCCCAGGGCATGGCGGCCGGCGTCGGTGGGCGAGGAGGCGAAAGGGATCAGCAGGTGCATGTGGCTCGATTGTCGCGTGTGTCCTGCACAATGACCTCCGGTCGCCAGCTCCACCCGCCTTGCTCACAGGCTGCGCCCACTCTCCACCTCATGACCGACAGCCAGCAAGAGATCGCCCGCGATGTCGCCGCCGTGGCGCGCATCAGCGCGGTGCCGGCCCTGCTCAGGCTGATCTGCCAGAACACCGGCATGGGTTTCGCGGCGGTGGCCCGTGTCACCGACGGCAGCTGGACCGCCTGCGCGGTGCAGGACGACATCGCCTTCGGCCTGCTGCCCGGCGGCCAGTTGCCGGTGGAGACCACGCTGTGCCGCGAGTCGCGCGCCGCGCGGCTGCCGGTGGTCTTCGACCACGCGAGCCAGGACCCGCTCTACCGCGACCACCACACGCCCAGGCTCTACAAGATCGAGAGCTACATCTCGGTGCCCATCGTGCTGCCCGACGGCCAGTACTTCGGCAATCTGTGCGCCATCGATCCCCGGCCGCGCAAGGTGTCGGACCAGCGCACCCTGGCCATGTTCACGGCCTTCGCCCAGCTCATCGCCTCCCAGCTGGACAGCGAGGACCGCCAGCGTGCCTTCGAGTCCGCGCTGGCCGACGAGCGCGCGGTGTCGGAGTTGCGCGAGCAGTTCATCGCCGTGCTGGGGCACGACCTGCGCAACCCGCTGGCCGTGGTGGGCGCCACGGCGCAGCTGATGCTGCGCCGCCGGGCCGAGGACCTGGACCTGTTGCGCATGGGCCATGGCCTGCAGGCGGCCACGCGGCGCATGTCGCGCCTGATCGACGACGTGCTGGATTTCGCCCGCGGGCGGCTGGGCTCGGGCATGGGCCTGGCGCTGGCCGACGAGCCCGATCTCGGCGCCGCCTTGCGCGAGGTGCTGACCGAGGCGCGCACCGCGCACCCGCAGGACGTCTTCGTCGACGACATCCGCATCGACGTCCCGGCGCGCTGCGACCGCGCGCGCCTGCAGCAACTGCTGTCCAACCTGGTCGGCAACGCGATTGCCCACGGCGCGCCCGGCCGGCCGATACGTGTGTCCGCCTCGGTCGAGGAGGGCGGGCTGCGGCTGTCCGTGGCCAACGAGGGCGAGCCGATCGCGGCGGAGTACCTGCCCAAGGTGTTCGAGCCCTATTGGCGGCCGGCGACCAGCACGCCCGGTGGCGGGCTCGGCCTGGGCCTCTACATCTGCGCGCAGATCGCCAAGGCGCACGGCGGCAGCATGCAGGTGCGGTCCTCGGCTGCCGAGGGCACCTGCTTCGAGGCATGGCTGCCGGTGGGGACCGCGCGCTGATCCCGTGCGGCGCAGCCGCCGGTGGCCGTGGGGCAGAATGCCGCGGCATCCAACGATCAGGCTCTGATGTCCTACGAACTCCCCTACGAGTGGCGCGTGGGCTGGCGCTACACCCGCGCCGGCCGCGCGGGCCGGCGCAACGGCTTCATCTCCTTCATTTCCTTCATCTCCATCGTCGGCATCGCGCTGGGTGTGGCGGCCCTGATCATCGTGCTTTCGGTGATGAACGGCTTCCAGAAGGAGGTGCGCGACCGCATGCTGTCGGTCGTCGCTCACGTGGAGCTGTCGGATCCGGACGGCCTGGGCATCCCCGACTGGCGCGCGCTGGCCAGGGAGGCCGGCAAGCAGAAGCAGGTCGTGGGCGCTGCGCCCTTCATCTCGCAGCAGGTGCTGGTGGCGCGCGGCGACCGCATGCAGGGCGCCATCGTGCGCGGCATCGACCCGCAGGCCGAGCCCGACGTCACGCCGGTGGCCGCCGAGTTGAAGAAGGACGGCCTGCTGGATCGCCTGCAGCCCGATTCCTGGGGCGTGATCCTGGGCAGCGAGATGGCCAGCCAGCTCGGCGTGCACGCCGGCGACCCCATCACCATCGTCACGCCCAACGGCCAGGTCACCCCCACCGGCGTGCTGCCGCGCATGAAGCGCGTGACCGTGCTGGGCACTTTCACCTCCGGCCACTACGAGTACGACGCCGGCCTGGCGCTGATGCGCCTGGAGGACATGCAGCGCCTGTTCCGCGTCGACGGGCCCACCGGCGTCCAACTGCGGCTGCAGGACCTGCAGCAGGCGCGCGCCGTCGGCAACGAGCTGACGCGCCAGTTCGCCGGCCATTACCTCGTGCGCGACTGGACGCGCACC
>SCTQ01000289.1 GCA_004322345.1 Aquabacterium sp.
CTTTTGCGCGCCTCCCCACACGCAGTCAGAAGGTTTCCATCCATGTCCGCTCGCCACTCCCACCCCTCGCGCCGCCAGATCCTGCTGGCCTGCGCCGCCGGCATCGGCGCGGCCGCCGTGCCTGGCCTGGCCTGGTCGCAGTCCAAGGCGCCCGAGACCGTGCGCATCGGCTTCCAGAAGTCGTCCACGCTGACCATCTACCTGAAGGCGCAGGGCACGCTGGAGAAGGCGCTGGCCCCGCTGGGCGTGAGCGTGCAGTGGTACGAGTTCACCTCGGGCCTGCCGTTGCTGGAGGCGCTGAACGTCGGCGGACTGGAACTGAGCGCCGACGTGGCCGATGCGGTCCCGCCCTTCGCCTTCGCGGCCGACGCCAAGCTCACCTACTACGCCAGCGAGCTGCCCTCGCCCACCGCCCAGGCCATCGTCGTCAAGCGCGACTCGCCCATCACCTCGGTGGCCCAGCTCAAGGGCCAGAAGGTCGGCTTCGCCAAGGGCGCCGGCGCGCACTACCTGCTGATCGAGGCGCTGGCCAGGAACGGCCTGAGCATCAAGGACGTGCAGCCGGCCTACCTGTCGCCGGCCGACGGCCGCGCCGCCTTCGAGCGCGACGCCATCGCCGCGTGGGTGATCTGGGATCCCTTCCTGGCAGCCGTGCAGCGCCAGTCCGGCGCGCGCATCCTGGTCGACGGCACCGGGCTGTCCAACTACCGCCGCTTCTATCTCGCATCGTCGGCCTTCGCCCAGAAGCGCCCCGACGTGCTGGCCGTGGTCTACGACGAACTCGCCAAGGCGGGCCTGTGGACCAAGGCCAACCCCGCTGCAGCCGCGCAGTTCCACGCCCCGGTGATCGGCCTGGACGCCGCGACGGTGGAAGCCGCCAACCTGCGCCGCAGCTACGCCGTGCAGCCGGCGGACGCCGCCGCGCTGGAAGAGCAGCAGCGCATCGCCGATGCCTTCACGCAGCAGGGCGTATTGCCGAAGAAGGTGAACATCCGCGACGTGCCGGTGTGGCGCAAGGGCTGAACCGGCAGGGACACCGCGGCTCTTCGGGTACAACGCGGCACCTCGACCGCAACCTCCCGACGAACCCATGCATCCGCGCCTTGCCCTGCTCGCCTGCCTGTTGCCTGCCTTCGCCCACGCCCAGCCGCAGCCTGCCGTCACCTCGCGCCCGCTGGGGCCAGACCAGTACGAACTGAGCGTCAGGCTGCAAGACACCGCCGAGGTCGCGCGCGGCCAGGCGGCCGTCCGGCCCATGGCCGAACAGCTGTGCGCCGGCCGCGCGGTGGACTGGGGCCGCTACACCTTCGAGAGCCAGGCGCCGATGGAAGGCGGGCAAGGCGGCAGGCCGCCGTCGCTGCTGCTGCGGCAGCAGGTGCGCTGCGGCACGCCGCCTCCCGAGCAGGCGGATGCGGCCGCCGCCGCGTCGCCGCCGGCATCCGCGGCCGGATCGGGTTCGCCGCTGCTGCGCGACGGCAAGCTCATCGAGCGCCTGACGCTGCAGTATCTGCAGGCCAAGGACGCGGGACGGCATGAGCAGACCTACGCCCTGCTGGACCCCGCCATGAAGCGCGACAACCCGCCGTCCCGATGGGCCGTCGTCGCCGGCCGGGGACGGCCGGACGCGGGCGCGCTCCAGGAGCGCGTGATCCGCAAGATCAGCTGGTACGACAACCCGCCTTCGGCGCCGCCGGGCCTCTACGTCGCGGCGGATTTCGAGAGCCGCTTCGAGAAGCTGGCCCTGCACTGCGGGTTCGTGATCTGGCACCGCCAGCCCGACGGCGCCTTCCTGGTCCTGCGCGAGGAGAGCAACCACGTCGACCTAGAGACCGCGTCGAAGATGACGCCGCAGCAGATGGCCGATACGCGGCGGGCCTTGCGCTGCTGAACGGACGCGGCCGGCCCCGGCCCGGCGCCGGCGGGCTTCGCTGCGAGATGCCCGAGCCGCGGCGCCACGAGACACTTCGATCGATACTTGCCCACCATGCCGAACACGCTCATCACCGTCGCCGACCTGGCGGCCCATCTGCAGGACCCGTCCTGGCTCGTACTGGACCTGCGCCACGACCTGGCCGACCCGCAGGCCGGGCGTGCCGCCTTCGAGCAGGGCCACATCCCCGGCTCGCAGCACGTCAACCTGGACACCGACCTCAGCGGCGCGAGGCGCGAGCGCACCAGCCCCGGCGGCCAGCGGCACGACGGCGGGCGGCATCCGCTGCCCAGTCCCGAGGCCCTGCGCCTGCGGCTGCAGCAGCTGGGCGTGGGCGACGGCACGCAGGTGGTGGCGGCGGACGCGCAAGGCGGCATGTACGCCGCGCGGCTGTGGTGGCTGCTGCGCTGGATCGGCCACGCGCAGGTGGCCGTGCTGGACGGCGGCGTGCCGGCCTGGCAGGCCGCAGGCCATGAGCTGGAGACGGGTGAGGGCACGCCGCGCAAGCTGGGGCAGCTGACCCACCGGCCCTCGCTGACCCGGCTGGCCGACATCGACACCGTCTTCGCCAATCTGCAGACCCAGGCGCTGCAGGTGGTGGACGCCCGCGCGCCCGACCGCTTCCGCGGCGAGAACGAAACGCTGGACCCGGTGGGCGGCCACATCCCCGGCGCAGTCAACCGCTTCTTCCGCGACAACCTCGCGGCCGACGGCCGCTTCAAGAGCGCCGACGAGCTGCGCGCCGAGTGGTCACCCATCGTGGCCGACCCGGCGCAGGCCGTCATGCAATGCGGCTCGGGCGTCACCGCCTGCCACAACCTGCTGGCGCTGGAAGTGGCCGGGCTGGGCGGCGCGGCGCTCTACGCGGGCTCGTGGAGCGACTGGGTGTCGGACCCGTCGCGGCCGGTGGCCAAGGGCTGAGCGTCAGTCGCGAGGGCCGAAGCGGGCCGCGGAGCGCTCACGGGCCCGCTGCGCCTCGACCGCGCGGTTGCGCGGCGGGGCCTGCGTCACCAGCGAGCCGATCAGCCGGCGCGCCGCGGCGGCCACCTCCTCCACCGCCTGGTCGAAGGCCGCCGCGTTGGCCTGGGACGGCAGGTTGAATCCACTGAGCTTGCGCACGAACTGCAGCGAGGCATCGCGGATCTCCAGCTCGGTGGCCGGGGGCTCGAAGTTGAACAGGGTCTTGATGTTGCGGCACATGGCGGGGCTCCGGTCTGCGGGGGCCAGCATGCCACGTGCCGCGCAGCCTCGGCTCACTCCGCCGAGCCGCCCAGGCCTGCCAGCCATTGCGGGTCGATCCCGGCCGGCGGCTGGGTGCAGTCGGCGCCCAGCCACTTGCTCACGGTCTGGTGCTCGCTCACGACCTTCTGGCCCTGGACCTGGGCCTCGACGCGCGAGTTCGAGCGGATCTCGGTGTCGCTCACCGCGCGCACGTTGCCGGTGACCTGGGCCTCGGTGCCCTGCTCCTGGCAGCGCGCGCTGTAGCTGATCTCGTTGCCCCTGGCCTTCACCGAAGGCGAGGGGCAGCTCGCAGCTGCCTTGCGGATGACCTCCGCCGAATCGAAGGATGCCTTGGTCAGGCATTGCAGCTTGGGGTTCCAGTTCGGCGGCAGGCCCAGCTTGGCCATGACCTGCTTGATGCGTGCCTTCTCGCCGGCGGGCAGGCCACCCTTGACGTCGAAGATCGTGGGCATGGCCTTGCCATTGATGATGGAGCTGCTGGCCTCGGCCCACAGGCCGGGACGGGCGTCGAGCGACTGCGCGCACGCGCCGGTGGGGATGGCCGCGCAGGCCAAGACGATGCCGGCGGCAGCCGGGCTGAACCAGTTCTTCATGCTGTCCTCTCCTGTGGTGTTGCTGCTCCAGGCTCGTGGTCGGAGCCGGCGCAGAGGAGGCGCGATTCTGCCAGCGGGCCGGCCGCTCAATCCCCGGCCAGGAGATTGCCGCGCACGCGCTCCAGCAGCGCGACGAGCTGCTCGCGCTCGGCCGCATCCAGCCCCGCGACCGCCTTCGCGGCCAGGCTGCGGGACTGCTGGCGCAGCACCTTCTGGATGGCCTGGCCTTCGGGCGTCAGCGACAGCCGCACGATGCGCCTGTCGTCCGCATCCACCTCGCCGTCCAGCAGCCCGGCGTCGCGCAGGCCCTTGATCAGGCGCGCCACCTGGGCCTTGTCGCGGCCGCTGTGCTGAGCAAGGTCGCTCTGCGTGGCCCCGGGGTGGCGGCCGAAGTAGCCCAGCACCTTGGCGTCCATGTGCGTGACACCGTGCTCGCCGCTGCGCAGCTGGCGGAACTGCAGCGCGCGGTAGTCGTGCACCAGGGCGTGCATCAGCTCCAGCACGTTGTCGTCGTGCGCGGCGGCCGGGCGTGACGGATTCGAGGGCTTGCCCATATGGTTGACAATGTCAAACGATTGACGGAATGATGGGTGACATTGTCAATCAATTTGCGCGGCCCGCCGCGGCCGCCCGTCAACATGGACACCATCCAAGCCGCCAGCCGCGCGCACCGCGTGCGCCACGAGATCAAGGTGCGCGACCTGGAAGTCGTGCGCGTGGAGCGCATCAGCCCGCACTTCACCCGCGTCACCTTCGCCGGCGAGTCGCTGGCCGACTTCCCCAGCGCCTCCTTCGACGACCACGTCAAGTTCATCCTCGACGCCGGCACCGACGCCCCGGTGCGCCGCGACTACACGCCGCGCAGCTTCGACCGCGCCGCGCGCGAGCTGGTCATCGAGTTCGCCCAGCATGGCGAGGGCCCCGCGGCCGGGTGGGCCGCCCAGGCCCGCGCCGGCCAGCGCGCCACCGTGGCCGGCCCCAAGGGCTCGCTGATCATCCCGGTGGACTACGACTGGCACCTGCTGGTCGGCGACGAGACCGCGCTGCCGGCCATCTCGCGCCGGCTGGAGGAGCTGCCCGCGGGCACGCACGCCATCGTCATCGTGCACACGGCAGACGCCGCCGATCGGCGCGATTTCGTGACTGCGGCCGATGCCGGCGTGCGCTGGGTGGGCAGCGATGCCGAGCTTGTCGCCGCGGTGCGCGCGCTGCGGCTGCCCGCCGGCGAGGGCTACGCCTGGATCGCCGGCGAAGCCGCGACCACGGCCGCGCTGCGGCGCGTGCTGGTCGAGGAGAAGGGGCACGGCAAACATGCGATCCGCGCGGCCGCGTACTGGAAGCGCGGGGCGGCGGGGCACCACGAGAACCTGGAAGGCTGAGGCGACGACGCTCCCGTTCAGAAGAAGGGATAGGGCCCCGGATAGCTGCCGATGTAGCTGGTGTGGCTCACCAGCCCCTGGGCCTCGTCCCACAGGTGCAGCATGCATGCGCGCGGCCCCATCCACGAGGCGGGCTGCGCCTGCGGATCCAGCCGCAGCGCGATCTCGGTGGCCGTGCTGGGGCAGGCGATGACGACCGTGCCGGCCCAGCGCCGCACGATGGGCCGGTGCACGTGGCCACAGAGCACGGCCTCGATGTTGTCGTAGCCGCTGAGCACCGCGCCCAGGGCCTCGGCGTCGAAGCAGCGGTATTCGTCCATGTACGGTATGCCGCTGACGAAGGGCGGATGGTGCAGGGCCACGATGGTGGGCTTGCGCGGGTCGGCATCCAGCGTCCGCCGCAGCCACTGCAGCCCAGCCTCGTCGATGCGGCCGTGGTGCTCGCCAGGCGGGCAGGAGTCCAGCAGCACCAGGCGCACCGGATGGTCGTCGATGCAGGCGTGCAGCGGGCCGCTGGCCGGCAGGTGCGCCTGGTCGGCGAAGGCGGCGCGCAGGTTCCCGCGCTCGTCGTGGTTGCCGGGCATCACCACGTAGGGCAGCCGCAACTGCGACAGCAGCACGCGCAGCTGTGCGTACTCCTCGGGCCGGCCTTCGTCGGTCAGGTCGCCGGTGATCAGCACCAGGTCGGGCCGGCGGTCCAGCGCATGCAGGTGGGCGATGGCCTCGGCGAACATCGCATTGGAATCGGCCACGCCCTGGTAGAGCACGCCGGGGGGACGGATGTGGATGTCGGAGAGCTGGGCGATGAGCATGGACGGGGTGCCTCGCTGGTCGATGCCGTTTCCGCCGGATTCTGAAGGCAGCGTGGCGAGTCGTCACCCCGCGATCGATGTCACGCCGCGCGCGGCCGTGTCGTCTCTTCGGGTAAAGACATCAAAAGGAGACCGCGATGACGACGACCGCCCTGCTGCGCTGGGCCCTGTCCGCCGGCCCGGCCGCCGACGCCGGCGCGATGATCGTCGCACCGCGCCTGTGGTACATCCACCTGCCGGGCGTGGCGGACACCGGCCCCTAAAACGCACATTTCGTGCGCGACATCGGCTGCGCCTTCCTCGTCGCCGACGGCGGCGGCCTGGCCAGCACGGTGCCCAAGCCGCTGATGGGTGCGGCGCTGATCGCCGAGGCGATGGTCGGCTTGCGCAAGCTCTACGACCTGTCGCGCATGACGATGGAGCCGGCCGTGGTCAACGGGCTGCCGGGCTGGGTGCAGCACGGCATCGATGGCACGCCGCTGTCGGCCGCTTCGATACGCGTGGGAGCGGACGGGCTGATCGCAGCCATCCACGTGGTGCGCGATCCGCACGAGCTGGCGTACCTGCGGCGGGCCTGAGGCCTGCTCAGCGCGCGGCGCGCCGGCGCGCCCACAGGATGGCCGGACGCTCGACCACGAGATGGCTGACCGAGGCCAGCACGACCAGCGTCGCAGACAGGCCGACGGCCAGAAGCAGGAAGGCCGGCGTGCCCAGGCCCGGAAGCCGGCCGCAGGCATGCAGTGCCCCGAAAACCGTCCACAGCAACAGGCCGTGCAGCAGGTAGACGCCGTAGCTGGCCTCGCCCAGCCAGCGCGCGGGCCGGCTGTGCAGCAGCCCGCAGGCGGAAGCCCCGCCGGCCACGGCGGCGAAGGCCAGCAGCGTGATCAGCACGGCAGGCCAGTCCCAGGCGTGCGGCCACAGCGGCAGCAGCGCGAAGGCCAGCGCAGCGATCCAGTGCAGGGGCCTGCCAGCCAGGAGCGCGCGCGCCGCAGGCCACGCCATCGCGTATGCCACCGCGACCCCGCCGAGGAAATGGGCCGTCCACAGCTTGTAGTCAGCCGTGTCCTGTACGTGCACCCGCCAGGCCAGCACCGCGGCCAGCAGCGCCAGCGCCACCGCCAGGGCCGTGCGCGCGGACATCAGGCGCGCGCACAGGTGCAGCGCCGGCACGCCGAAGACGTAGAAGATCACCTCGTACTTCAGGCTCCAGTTGACGCCGGCGATCATGGTCCAGGTCAGCGCGATGCCGTTGACGTCCGGCCGGCCGAAGCAGACGAAGGCCAGCCACTGCAGGAACTGGCGCAGCAGCACGGGCAGCGGTTCGCGCGGCGTGAATCCCGTGTGCGCGAGCGCCAGCGCGAACACCACGCAGACGACCAGCGCGTACAGCGGCCACAGCCGCGCGGCGCGCGAACGGTAGAGCGCCAGCCAGTCGATGCTTGCGGCGCCGGCCTTCTGCGTGAACAGGAAGCCGGTGATCATGAAGAACATCGCCACCGCGGTCTGGCCGCAGTGGTCCAGCACCGCATTGCCACTCCACTGCCAGCGGCCCCGCACGAACCAGCCGTGGGCCGCGACGCTGTGGCAGACGAAGACCGCCGTGGCCAGCACGCCGCGCAGGCCGTCGATGGACGCGTGGCGGCCGACGGCCGACTCCACTGCGCGCGCGATGGCCGCACGGCGCAGCAGCAGCGCCGCCGTCGCCCAGGCAATCAGGTAGAGGCCCACCGCATAGGCTGCGGCGTGGGCTGGGGAAGCGTCCAGGGCGGCGGTCGGCACGGCGGGCGATTGTGCATTGCCTCCGCCGTGCGCCGGCTCAGGGAGACGGCGCACCCTGCTCGTCCAGGAAGGGATGGTCGATGTGGCCGGCCTCGCCGCGGACGCAGAAGGTGGCGGTGTCCGGCGGGTTGTAGCCGCCCTCGGCGCGGAAGCACTCGACCAGGTCCGGGTTGGTGGCGCGCCGGGTGTAGTAGGTCACCACGCGCGGCAGCGGCTCGCGCGAGGGCTCCTCGGAACGCGCGCGGCCCAGCGGGGCGATGGCGATGCGGTTGGGCAGCACCAGGCTGCCGATGCAGATGGGGTCGGAGAGGCTCATGGCGTGGGCAGGTTTGCGGCCGGCCACTGTAGGCAGGCGCGGCGCGCGGCGCCAAAAAGGAATGTGGGATGCTTATGCGCATCCGCGCGCCCTGCCGCCCCTGGCAGCTTGCCTCCTGCGGCAACGTGAAGCTGTCGCCGCCGCCAAACATGTCGGTTTGGACAAACTCGTGCCAAAAAGCGTTTACACGGGCGACATCCAATGAGCGGCTTGTCCCCAGCCCAGAAGAAGACTGCCGATGACAGCCACACGATGCCTGATCGTGGACGACGACAGCGACATCCTCGAGAGCGTGCGCAACTACCTCAGCGGTTTCGGCATGAGCTGCACCGGCGCACGCAGCGGCCGCGAGATGCGCGCCGCGCTGGCCGAGCAGGTTTTCGACGTGGTGCTGCTGGACCTGATGCTGCCCGACGAGAACGGCATCGACCTGTGCAAGTGGCTGCGCACCAGCTCGCAGCTGCCGGTGATCATGCTGACCGCCCAGGGCGACCCCATCACCCGCGTGCTGGGCCTGGAGATCGGCGCCGACGACCTCGTCGGCAAACCCTTCGACCCGCGCGAGCTGGTCGCCCGCATCCATGCGGTGCTCAGGCGTACGCGCCCCAACGGCGCTCGCAGCAGCCTGCGCGCCGACGTGGAGCAGTTCCACGGCTGGTCCTTCGACCGCGTGCGCCGGCTGCTGGTGTCGCCGCAGGAAGTAGCCGTGCCGCTGTCGGGCGCGGAGTGCCGGCTGCTGTGCGCCTTCCTGGACAACCCACGCCGCGTGCTCAGCCGGCGCGAGCTGCTGGACCTCACGCGCGTGGGCGACACCCACATCAACGAGCGCGGCATCGACCTTGCGGTCTCGCGCCTGCGCCAGAAGCTGGGCGCGCAGCCCGGCAGCAGCTTCTCGATCGCGACCATACGCGGGGAAGGCTACATGCTGGACACACGCTGACATCCTGCATGCCCCCGTGTAAAGGCGAAACGCAGATGACGACGTTCCCGACACACGGTTGCATGATCGACAGGATAGGAACGCGAGGCGATGCGCCGTATTCGGCCTGAAGTTCGGCGGGCGGCTGCCTAGGATGACTTCACCCAAACACGGAGCCATCCATGAGCGTCAACCTCAACCCCTCGTCGTACATCAGCGACGTCTTTTCCAGCAAGCCGCTGCGGGGCTCCTTCAAGGAGAACACCGAAGCCTTCGGTCCGGTCGCGGCGACCGCCATCGGCGTCGCGCAGGCCGCGGCCGGCGTGGCCGACAGCACGGTGACCATCAGCTCGCAGGCGATGCAGGGCCTGTCCGACGCCGCAAGCTACACCGTGCGCAAGGTCGGCGATACCGTCGAGGATGCCGTCCATCTCGTGGGCGACGGCATCGGCGAGGTGCAGGACGGCGCACATCACCTCAAGCAGCTGGCCACCGAAGGCGTGGACGCAGTGGAGCAGGCCACCGCGTCGGCCTGCGACGGCGTGGCGGATTTCGTGGAGGACGCCGCGCATTCGATCGGCCACGCGGCCACGGCGCTGTACGACAGCGTCAGCTCGGGCGTAAGCGCGGTGGCCGGCTACGCGGCCGCCGGCGGGCACGCGATCAGCGAGCTGATCTGAGCCGGCGAGGAGGCATGCCATGCGTACCCTGCTCGCCCTGCTGACCACCGCCTGCGCGGCCCAGGGCTGCGCACTGGTCAGCCCCGCCCCGACGCTGGAGCTGCTGAAGGCCACCGGCACCGCCGCCAGCTACATGCTGTCGCGCGGTCCGACCGCCGCCACGCAGACCATCTACCACGCGCGCCCGGTGCCGCGCTCGCTGTGCATCGAGATCAACCGCGAGTCGCCCACCGGCGACGTGGTGCCCGCGCTGCAGGCCGAGCTGCAGCGCCACGGCATCGACAGCCGGGTCTACGACAGCGGCACGCCGCCGGCCGCCTGCCCGGTGTGGCTGCGCTACACCGCCTTCATCGAGTGGGACGTGCCGCCCTTCGGCAACGAGTACCGCGCCTACCTGTCGCGCGCCACGCTCACCCTGCACACCGCCGAAGGCCGGGTGCTGGCCAGCAGCGCCTACGAACCCACCAGCGTCTACGAGATCGGCCGCTGGTCCACCACGCGCGAGAAGCTCGCGCCGGTGGTCACCGCCATCGTCACCGGCGTCGAGTGAGCCGTCGCATCCAGGAGAACGAACATGTCCACCCGCATCCACCTCGTCCCGCTGGCCACGCTGGCCGTCGTCGCCGGCGGCTGCTCCAGCGTGCCCGAGCCCATCGTGCAGGGCCCGCTGTCGGCCGCGCCCATCCCGCGTCCGGCCTATGTCGAGCGGCTGAACACCGGCTCCATCTTCCAGCCCAACGCGCCTTCCGCCTCGCTGTTTTCCAGCCAGAAGCTGCCGCGTGCGCTGGGCGACACGCTGAAGGTGGAGATCGCCGAGGAGCTGAGCACCAGGAGCAAGCTCAGCACGACCACCAGCCGCGACAACAAGGTGGCCTCCAAGGGGCCCGGTGGCTCGGGCGGCGGCCTGTTCAACGGCGTCATGAACCTGGACGCCTCGGCCGGCGGCAGCGATTCCTTCAAGGGCTCCGGCGACAGCGAGAACGCCAGCAGCTTCACCGGCAAGATCGCCGTGACCGTGGTCAACGTGCTGGCCAACGGCAACCTGGTGGTGGCCGGCGAACGCACCATCGGCTTCAACAACGGCATGACGACGATGCGCTTCTCCGGAGTCGTCAACCCGGCGGACGTGCGCGCGGGCAACGTGGTGTCGTCCAACGACGTGGTCAACGCCAGGCTGGAGGCCGTGGGCCGTGGCGACGTCTCCGAGGCGGCCTCGCGCAACTGGCTGCAGCGGGCACTGACCAAGAGCCTGACGGTCTGGTAGGCCGCGGGAAGCAGCGAGGAGCCACACCATGAAGAGAACCCGCATCCTGGCCGTCGCCGCCTGGCTGTCGGCCGCAGCCGCCTCGACCGTCTGCTGTCCGGCAGCCCGCGGCGCCCAGGCCGAGGGCCTGAACCTGCCCGATGCCGTCGAGGCAGACGGCCGACGCCTGCTGCTGACGGCCTCGGGCCTGGGCATGCGGGCCCTGGTCTTCAAGGTCTACGTCGTCGCGCTCTACCTGCAGGAACGCAAGGCCAGCCCGGCGGAGATGCTGGCCGCGCCCGGGCCGCGCCGGCTGGCCGTGGCCCTGCTGCGCGACGTCGACGGCGAGAGCTTCCGCCAGGGGCTGCAGGAGGCATTGGACGAGCAGGCCGGCCTGGGCCGCTGGCGGGGCCAGCTCGCGGGACTGCTGGCCGGCATTCCCTTCCAGCGCACCGGCCTCAGGCGTGGCGACGTGCTGGCCATCGACTGGCGGCCGGACGAAGGCCTGGTGGTCAGCCTCAATCAGAACCGCTGCCTGGGCCTGCGTGGCGGCGTCGAGCTGTTCAATGCGCTGCTGCGCGTATGGCTGGACGAAGACCCCGCACGCTCGGTGCTCAAGAGCGCCGAAGCCCCGATCGCCGCACGCGCGGCCGCGCCGGTGGTGCTGGCCTCGGTCCAGAACAACCCCTCCTGCCTGACCAAGGATTGAAGCCATGCTGCGATGCCTGATCCTCGACCCCGCCCCGGTGCTCGGCCGCTGCCTGGGGAAGCCGCTGCAGGGTCTCGGCCTGGACGTATGCGTGGCGCCCATGCTGCACGATGCCGACGACTCGGCCCGCTACGACCTCGTGATCGCCGTCGTGCACCAGGCCGTGCGCGAGGAACTGCTGGTCTGCGAGGCCGTGCGCCGGGCCTGGGATGCGATGGTGGTCGTGCTGCTCGACCAGCGCAGCGCCGTCAACCGCGTGCTGGCGCTGGAGTTCGGCGCCGACGCCGTGGTCGAGCCGCCCTACGAGGAACGCGAGCTGGCTGCGCGCGTGCGGTCCCTGCTGCGGCGACGCCACCCGCGCGCCCTCCCGGCCACGCCGCAACCGGGGCGGCCCGGGCACTGGGAGTTCGACCGCCGCCAGCGCGCCATCGTGCTGCCGGATCACGCCGCGGTACGGCTGTCCGATACCGAGGCCCTGGTGATGGACGCCCTGGCCAGCCGCGCCGGCCACGTGTTGTCGCGCGCCGAACTGCTGGCCTGCACCGGCCTGGCACGCCAGGGGCGGCAGCTCAACGTCGTCGACCTGGCGATCTCGCGCCTGCGCGGGAAGCTGGAGCGTGCGGGTGCCGACGCGCGACCGCTGCGCACGGTGCGTGGGCTGGGATATGCGTTCGAGCCGCCCGGGCGCGCGGGGCCGGATTCGCCCCGCGCATAGGCCGCGGTGCGCGGCTGGTTCCGGTGCGGGGACCCGGGACCCGCGCGTCCCGGGCGCGTGGGCCCGCCAAGGCACCGGCAAAGCCGGGCGTGAACGCCCTGTGTCATGCCAGGCCATGTGTCACGCTGCCAGAATGTCGCGGTGGCAACGGCCGGGCCGGGCCACAGGACTGCCGTGCGGCGCCTGCTCTCCGGCGCCGCACGATCCCCAACCTGCTGTCCCCCTTGGAGAGCGCCTGCCGCGGCAGCCATTGCCGCAGGTCGTAGCGGGCCGCGACGCGGCACTCTCTGCATCACCGGGGTGGCCAGCGCCTGCGGCTGACGCACACATGAACACAGCGTGCCTGGTTCTCCTGGACGGCGCCCACGACAGCCTCGACGCGGTATCGGCCGCCGTCAGGCAGGCGGGCGCTCAGATCGACGTCTCGCTGGCCAACAGCCCGCAGGTGCTGGAAAGCATCCTGGAACGCCATGCCCCGGTGGGCGTGGTGACGCGGGCGCGGGTCTGGGGCCAGGACGTCTTCGAATTTCTGGAGCCCTACGGCCCGCAGGTGGCCGGCATCGTCGCACTCCCGTCCCCGGACGGCGCGCAGGTGGCCGATGCCCTGCTCAACCATCACGCGATCGACATCGCCGATCCGGCGCAGCCCATGCGCTTCGCATCCGCGGTGCGCCGGCTGACATCCGCCATCCACGGCGCCCAGGCCGAGGCCAAGAACGCCGGGCTGGAGCGCCTGGTGGACGTGGTGCAGGAGCTGTCGCGCGCGCGCACGCTGGACGGGGTGATGGCTGTCGTGCGGCGGGCGGCCCGCAAGCTCACCGGTGCCCAGGGCGCCTGCTTCGTGCTGCGCGAAGGCGACATCTGCTACTACGCCGACGAGGATGCGATCTCCCCGCTGTGGAAGGGCCAGCGCTTCCCGGCCGACACCTGCATCAGCGGCATCTCGATGATGTCCGGCGAGCCCGTGGTCATCGAGGACATATTCAATGACGACCGCGTGCCGCTGCCGGCCTACGCGCCGACCTTCGTGCGCAGCCTGGTGATGGTGCCCATCCGACCCGGCTCTTCGGTCGGGGCCATCGGCACCTACTGGGCCTGGCCGAGGCTGCCCGCGCACGGCGAGGTGGAACTGCTGCAGACGCTTGCCAACGCAACCTCGCTGGCCATCGAGAACGCGATGACGCAGCAGAACCTGGAGCGCCTGGTGGCCGAGCGCACGCGCGAGCTGCAGGCCACCAACGAGGAGCTGGACGCCTTCTCCGCCTCCGTCTCGCACGACCTGCGCAACCGGCTGAATGCGGCCTACGGCTTCTGTACGCTGCTGGAGCTGCGCGCCACGCCGGTGCTGGACGAAACCTCGCGCGGCCAGTTGTCCATCGTGAAGGACGCGATCACGCAAATGACGCACACGACGGGCGACCTGCTGACCATGGCTCGCTCGGGCCGGCAATCGCAGGTCCTGCACGACGCGCGCCGCCAGCTCGGAGAGATCGACGTCTTCGCGCACCAGCGATTGCC
>SCTQ01000290.1 GCA_004322345.1 Aquabacterium sp.
GCCCTCATAAACTCCCGGCCGCATCAGCCAAGGGAGAGACCATATGCAAACGACGATGAACGTTTCCGTCCTGCGCACCGCCGCGGGCTGCCTGGCCGCCGTGCTGGCCACCCTGCACCTGGGCCTGGCCCGGGCCGCGGAGGCACCCGCCGACGGCCGCGAGGCCGAAGCCAAGGCCGCCTGGGCCGACGCCAGCGCCGCCCATATCAACGGCCCCACCGAGATCAAGCTGCGCGACCAGGCGGTGCTGAAGCTGCCGGCCGGCTACGTCTGGATCCCGGAGCCCGCCGCCTCCAAGCTGATGCGCGCCATGGGCAACCACCCCGACGACCGCGAGATCGGCCTCGTCTTCCCGCAGAAGGATGAGGAGAACTGGATGGTGGTGGCCAAGTACGAGGCCGCCGGCTACATCAAGGACGACGACGCCAAGGACTGGAACGTCGACGACCTCTTCAAGAACCTGAAGGAAGGCACCGAGGCCGCCAACGAGGAGCGCCGCCAGCGCGGCTTCCCCGAACTGGAGATCGTCGGCTGGGTCGAGCGCCCTGCCTACGAGGCCGCGACCCATCGCCTGGTGTGGTCCATGGCCGCGCGCGACAAGGGCGACACCACCTCGGCGCAGAGCATCAACTACAACACCTACGCCCTGGGCCGCGAGGGCTACATCACGCTGAACCTGATCACCGGCTCCGACCACATCGCCGAGGACAAGACGCATGCGCACGCGCTGCTGTCCTCGCTGGACTTCAACGAAGGCAAGCGCTACTCGGACTTCAATTCGTCCACCGACAAGGTGGCCGAATACGGCCTGGCCGCGCTGGTCGGCGGTTTCGCCGCGAAGAAGCTGGGCCTGCTGGCCCTGGCCGGCGCCTTCTTCGCCAAGTTCGCCAAGCTCATCGTCGTGGCCCTCGCCGGCGTGGGCGTGGCGGTCAAGAAGTTCATCGGCCGCAGCAAGGCCTGAGCGGACGCGCCGGGCCATGATCAAGCTGCTTGCGCTGCTGCTGGGCGGCGTGAAGGTCGGCAAGCTGCTGACCACCGGCGGCGCGATGCTGCTGTCGCTGGGGGTCTACGCGATGGTCTTCGGCTGGCGCTATGGCGCTATGCGGCCGGCTTCGTCGCGATGACCCTTGTGCACGAGATGGGCCATTACGTGGCCGCGCGCCAGCTGGTGAAGGCCTGGAAGTTCCGCGCCGACGATCGGGCGCACGGCAACTTCTGGGTGGCCCGACTGGAGACGCGGGCGGGTTATGCCCTCGCCTACATCGGCCTGCTGCTGTTCCTGGGCATCATGACCCACGACCTGCACGAGCTGCTGAGCACGATGACGGCCCCCAGCCGCTGAAGCGGCAGCCCCCGGGGGCGCGGCGTCGCCTTGGGGCGGCCCGGCGCTGATGCCGCGGCGCACTGATGCCGCGGCGCACTACTGCCGCTGGACGGCCTCGCCGATCACCTCCTCGACGAAGGTGCGCACGGCCTGCACGCGGCGGCTGGTCTTCAGGTCGCGGTGGTAGACCAGCCAGGCCATGCGCGACGGCGGCTCCTCGGCCGCGGGCAGGCGCTGCAGCATCGGATCATCCGCCGCGAGGTAACCCGGCAGCATCGCCACGCCCAGCCCGCCGCGCGCCGCGGCCAGGTGGCCGTCCAGGCTGTTGCAACTGAAGGCCGGCTCGCGGCCGGCATAGAACTGCTCCTGCCAGCGATACAGCGTCAGGTGACGTGAATCCGAGGCCCAGGCGATGTAGTCCAGCTTGTCCAGGTCCTCGGTGCCGGCGCGCTGCACCAGGCTGCGCGCGGCGTAGAAGGCGAAGCGGAAGGCGCCCACGGGGTGCGCGATGTGGTCCTCGTGGCCGCCGTCTGTCTGCGGGTCCGCATAACGCAGCGCGAGGTCCGCCTCGCGTCGCGCCAGGTCGGCGCGCTGCGAAGACAGCAGCAGCTCGATGCGCAGGCCCGGGTGGCGGGCATACAGCTCGGCCATGCGTGGCGCCAGCAGGCGCGAGCCGATGCTCTCGCTGGCCGCCAGCCGCACCAGGCCGGCGACCTCGCCGCCGCCGCCCGAGCGGCCTCGCCGCTCCACCACGAGGGTGCTGCGCTCGACCTCGCCCACCCGCTCGAAGAGCTCGCTGCCCTCGTCGGTCAGCAGCAGCCCGGTCTGCAGGCGCACGAACAGGCGCACGCCCAGCCACTCCTCCAGCGCGCCCACGTGGCGCGACACCGTGGCCGGGCTGCTGCCCAGCTCCAGCGCGGCGCGCGACAGGCCACCGCAGCGCGCCACCGCGAGGAAGTACTTCAGGTCGTTCCAGTCCAGGCCCGAGCTTCTCGAAGCGGGGCCGGGGTTTTTCGAACGCGAAAAAGGCTTTTCCATGGACGTGGTTGCGACGGGCGGGGCGAAAAATCATAGTGGCCTGCCCGCAAGCCCCTCCACCCGCAACGACAGGGCGACGCCCATGAACGCGACCTCCACCGCCAACCTGCCTGCCACCTACGTGCGCCTCGTGCTCACCGCCTTCTTCTGGGCCGGCGTCTTCCACGTCGGCCAGATCGCCGTGCAGCTGATGTCGCCCTTCGCCACCGCGGCCTGGCGCTTCCTCATCGCCGGCCTCGTCTTCGTGCCGGTGGTCAAGGCGCTGGAAGGCTGGGACTGGGACAGCCTGCGGCGCAACGCGCCGGTGCTGGTCGCGATGTCCTTCGTCGGCGTGCTGGGCTTCAACGTCAGCCTGTTCTACGGGCTGCAGCACACCTCGCCGGTCAACGCGGCGTTGATCGTGGGCGTCAACCCGCCGCTGACGGCCGTGCTGTCGGCCCTGGTCGGGCGCCAGCGGCCCACGCCGGGCCAGGTGCTGGGGCTGCTGCTGGGCATGGCGGGCGTGGCGGTGGTCGTCAGCCACGGCTCGTGGCGGGCCTTGGCCTCGCTGCAGCTGCAAGGCGGCGATGCCTGGGTGCTGTGCGGCGCGTTGTGCTGGGCGCTGTACACGGTGACCGCGCAGCGCTTCCTCAAGGGCATCTCGCCGGTGCAGGTCGCCGGCAGCACGGTGTTCGGCGGCGGCGTGATGCTGGCGGTGGCGGCCCTCTTCATCGCGCCGGATTTCCCCACCCTCCCCACGCCGGCGGGCTGGCTGGCGGTGGCCTCGATGGCCCTCTTCGGCTCGGTGATCGCCTACCTGTGGTGGAACGGCGGCGTCAAGGTCGTGGGCGCGACCCAGGCCGCCATCTGCATGAACTTCGTCCCGCTGTTCTCCGCGCTGATCGGCGTGCTGCGCGGGCACCCGCTGCTGGGCTCGCAGATGGCCGGGGCCGCCTTGATCATCGCAGGCGTGCTCGTGGCGGCCTTGCTGCCGGCGCGGGTCGCACGGCCCTCGCCCGCACTGGCGGCGACACGCTGACCGATGAGGTCGGCAGGGGCCGGGCGCCGGGCCGCCCCAAGCCGGCCCTATCCCCACGGGGGACCTGTACAGGATCGCCTGACGAATACGTCAGGCG
>SCTQ01000027.1 GCA_004322345.1 Aquabacterium sp.
AGCGGTGCGCGTGCCGTGCCGTCCCAGGCGAGCAGGGCATGGTTGAGGGCCAGCATCGCGCGGGCGTCGTGGCCCGGCTGCAGCGCCCAGGCCAGGCCGGCCAGCAGCACGGCGGGCACCAGCCAGGTCAGCGCGGGGAGGGAAAGCGGAGCGGGCGGCGCCAGGTCGTCAGGGCGGGCCTGCGGCGCCTGTTGGTCAACGGGCATCCGGGGATTCTAGGTAGACGCTGGCACACAATCGGGACACCTCAATTTCTTCACCTTCCAACTCCACGAAAGCGAGCAGCCCATGACCACGGACTTCGCCACCTGCGACCTCTGCGATGCCCACAAGAACGACGACGACGGCGCCTTCCGCGTGCTGCCGCCGGTCTTCCACGACTACGGCGGCGTGCGCAAGTTCGCCGGCCCCGTGGCCACCGTGAAGTGCTTCGAGGACAACACCCTGGTCAAGGCCGCGGTGGACAGCCCGGGCAACGGCCGCGTGCTCGTGGTCGACGGCGGCGGCTCGCTGCGCCGCGCGCTGGTCGGCGGCAACCTGGGCAAGGCCGCGGCGAAGAACGGCTGGGCCGGCGTGGTCGTCAACGGCTGCGTGCGCGACTCCGCCGAGCTGGCCGAATGCGCCGTGGGCATCCGTGCCCTGGCCCTGATGCCCCTGCCCACCGAGAAGCGCAACGAGGGCCAGAAGGACATCGCCGTCGTCATCCAGGGCGTATGGGTGCGCCCCGGCGACTGGCTCTACGCGGACGAAGACGGGATAGTCGTGACGCCTGCACAGGCCTGACGGGGAAAAACCGGTTCACGGCCGGCGGCGGCTGCCCGATAACGGCAGACCGCCCGCATCCGGGCCTTCGCCGCCTGGGCCCCCAGGCCAACCGCGTGCCCTCAGTCGCCAGCCCCGCCGCCGCTGCCACCCCTGCCGATCCGGCCTCGCTCGAACAGGTCGTCCGCGACATCGGCATCCCCTCCTGCCCCAAGGTCCTGGTCGACCTGCGCACCGAGCTGGCGCGCGACGAACCCCGGCTGCCCATGCTGGCCGGCCTGGCGTCCTCCGACGTGGCCTTGTCCGCCGGCCTGCTGAAGCTGGCCAATTCCGCGCTGATGGGCCTCAGCCGCAAGGTCGATTCGGTCGAGCAGGCCTTCGTGATGCTGGGCATGCAGACCTGCATGAGCCTGCTGACCGAGATCGTGCTGCGCAAGACTCTGCCCTCCGAGGGCCTGGCGCTGACGCGCTTCTGGGACGTCTCGGCCAAGCGCGCGCATGCGATGAGCCTGCTGGCGCGCCACCTGATCCACGTCGACGGCGCGCTGGCGCACAGCGTGGGCCTGTTCTGCGACAGCGGCATCCCCATCCTGATCCGGCGCTACGTGACGCCGGTGTCCTACCTCGTCACCCTGGCCGAGGCCAACCAGTGCGAGGACCGCCTGTTCACCGACGTCGAGCAGGCCCGCCACGGCATGGACCACACCATCGTCGGCGGCCTGCTGGCCAACATGTGGGGACTGTCGGCCGCGGCCCAGGTGGCCATCCGTTCCCACCACGACTACAGCCTGCTGGCTCCCGGCAGCCGCCTGTCCGAGGCGGCACGCGAGCTCGTCGCGCTGAGCCTGATCGTCGAACGCATCATCCAGACCTACGCCGGGCTGAACCGGCACGTGGAATGGGAGAAGGGTGGGGCGGCGGCCATGGGGGCGCTGGAGCTGGACGCCGCCAGCTTCAAGGCCTGGGAGGCCGAAGCGCACGCCTTGTTCGACCGGATGGGTTGAGCGGGCGTGGAGCGGGACCGGCAATCGGCGATCGGCCAGGTGCGCATGCACGGCAGCGTGGATCGCCGGGCCTGGGTGCCGGGGGCCGCGGCTGCCGCCGTGCGGCCGTTGCCTGCATCGCGCGCCGTCAGGATGGACCGCCGGGTGGTGGTCGTCGCGACCACCTTGCTGGCCTTCCTGCTCGGCGGGCTCCTGCTGGAAGTGGGGCCGGGTAGCCGTTTCGTCGTCGCCCCGGGCTACCAGTACAAGGCATACCTCGTTCCCGCCGTCGTGTACCTGACGCCGCTCCTGTGGCTGCTGATGTTCCTCGCACGCCAGCGCCAGAAGCGGCTGAATCCGCACATGCCGCGGGTGACGACCGGGGCCGTGTTCAAGATGGCGCTGGCCCTGGCGATCGTGGCCGCCGGCGTGCCGGCTGCGCTCTACGGCTGGACCGCCGCCGCGGGCTGGGCCGTGGGCGAGCCGCGCACGGGCATCGATGCGACCCTGGTCTCGATCGAGCGGGCCAGTTCGGTGGCGAAGGGATGCCGGCAGCGTGGAACCGTCGAGGTCGGTGGCTTCCAAAGCAGGATCTGCGTGTTCGGCCTGCTCGACGGCGTGCCGCAACGCCCGGCGCAGAAGCTGCGGTTGAGCGGGCAGGCCTCGCGCTTCGGACTGCTGGTCGAAAGGATGCAGCCCGCGGGCGACTGAGCCGGTGCTTCGCGCACAATCCGCCGCCATGGAAACCGACAACACATCAGGGCAGGGAGCGGCGGCCGCCGTGCCGCCGGGGATCGACCGCTGGAACTGGGGGGCCTTCTTCCTCAACTGGATCTGGGGCATCGGCAACAGCACCTACATCGCGTTCCTGATGTTCGTGCCCCTGGTCAACCTGGTCGTGATCTTCATGCTCGGCGCGAAGGGCAGCATCTGGGCCTGGCGCAACCGGCGCTGGGCCAGCGTCGAGGAGTTCCAGCGCGTGCAGCGCAACTGGGCCCGGTGGGGTCTCGCCTTCTGGGCCCTGGTGGCCGTGGGCATCTTTGCCGGCCTGGGGATGCTCAAGAACAGCGAGGCCTACACCCTGGCCCGCGCGGAACTGGAACGCAACCCGGAGGTGATCGCCGCCCTGGGGCAGCCCATCTCCACCGGGACGCCCATGGGCAGCATCCGGATATCGGGGCCGGACGGCGAGGCGCGCCTGCAGTTCTCGGCCGAAGGCCCGAACGGCGAAGCCACGGTCTACGTGGAAGCCGTCAAGCAGCTCGGGCGCTGGGAGATCCGGCACATGGCGCTGGACGAGGGCGCCACGGGCCGGCGCATCGAGATCAAGTGAGGCCGGGCCCGGATGCGTCCCGTCGAACGCGGGGTGGCAGCCGGCCCGTCGACCCAGTGAGAATGCGTCGCCCGCCTGGCTTCAGGCCGCGCCGGGCACGACGAAAGCTGGGGAGGATGGACATGTCGGTCCAGATGAAGATGAAGCAGGCCGCAGCGCGCCTGGGTTGTGCGTTGCTGGTGGCCTGGTGGCCCGCGCAGGCGGTGCACGCGCAGATCTACAAGTGGGTGGACGAGAAGGGCAAGACGCACTACTCGAACAACCGGGAAGACGCCGACCGGCCCAAGGCCAAGGAGATGGCGCTCAGGAAGACCCAGCGCATCGCCTCCCCCGAACCCGCACCCGCGCCCCAGCCTTCGCGCACCGAGCTGCCGATGGATCCCCCCGGCGCCGGCCCGGCGCGGCCGCCGCGTTCGGTCTCCATGGGCCGCGAAGACGGCACCGACGCCTCGCGTTGCGCACTCGCACGCGATGTGCTCAACGGCAGTGTGGCGCACCGCAACGGCAAGCCCATCGACAAGTACGACCTGGATGTCGCCCAGAATGACGTGAAGATGTTCTGCCGCTGAGGGACCGGCTCATGAAAGTTCGATACGCCGCCCTTGGGCTCGCGCTGGCCCTGGCCGGTTGCGCGGCGCCCTATCAGTCCCCTGCACCTGGTTCCAAGGATGTTGCGCGGGTGCGCGTGGCGCAGGCCAGGCAAGGCAAGCTGCTGCTGGCCATGGAACTGCCCGGGGCACGCCTGCCGAATCTGAAGTGGGGCACGGGCTACCGCCGCATCGCGGCGCTGGATGGCAAGGGCATGCACATCGGTCCGACGACGCGGACGGTGCTGGGCATGCCGGACGCCAGGCAGCAGGAGGGGACTTCACGGAGTTCCTTGTCTCTGCGGTCCGTCCCTTCCACCTGGGAACCTCTTTCGCGAAGCAGACGGGAGGCATGATCTCGTCCTGCTTGATCGGACTGACCTTCCTGCCGCAAGCGGGGGCGGACTACGAAGCCCTGGTTACGCCCGACGACAACGGATGCAGGTTGGCATTGACGAGGCTTGAGCAGCAGGGCGCCACGATCGCGCGCGATCCCGTCCCGTTCAGCCGCATCAGGACCAAGTGCGAATAGAGAACCCGATTCACACCCCAACCATCACGACACACTCAGGCAGGCGTTCTACTCATGCAGTTCCTCCAATCGCCAATTTCCCGCATCGTCGCATTGTTCGCGGCTTGCAGTACCAGCATCGCGGCCCATGCCGCACCGGTCTACCAGGCCGCCTTGCTGGAGTCTCTTCCCGGCCCGTATTCCGCGCACGCGTATGCCATCAGCAACGCAGGAGTCGTCGGCTATTTCGAGTCCTACATCACGGGTGGCAGCCTGCCTGCGTACTGGTCCCTCGATGGCGCGGGCAAGATCCTGCCGGTCCTGTCCACGCCTTCCGTGTACTCGCCCATCCACTACGCCTACAACATCAACAACGAAGGCATGATCACCGGTCGCAGCACCACGCAGCTGCGCAACGTCCACGCCTACGTGACGACGCCTGATGGCGTGATCCATGACCTGGGTGCTTTGCCGGTGACCACCCGTGGCAGCGACAGCAATGGCCAGAGCGTCAACGTCCGTGGCGCGGTCGTCGGCGAGTCGGAGACCGACGCAGGGCTGCGTGCCTTCATGTGGACCGCAGACGGCGGCATGCGCAGCCTGGGCACGCTGCCCGGCGGCAGTTGGAGCTCCGCCAGCGACATCAACGATGCAGGCGCGGTGGTCGGGTCTAGCGCAACGGCCAACGGTCGCGGCGCCTTCCTGTGGACCGAACAGGAAGGCATGCTCGACTTGGGCGAATTGGCAGGGGGACTGCACAGCAGCACAGCGGAGGGGATCAACGCTGCTGGGCAGGTGGTGGGAAACAGCCTGACAGCCGCGGGCTGGGCCCCGTTTATCTGGACAAAAGCCAGCGGCATGAAGGGCCTGGGCACCTTGGGTGGCACGAACGGTTCGTTCGCACAGGGCATCAACGCGTCGGGCCAGGTTGTCGGAGGCAGCAGCTTGCCCGGTTGGGGGCAGACCGGCGCCGCCTTCCTGTGGAGCGAGCTGGAGGGCATGTTGAACTTGAACGATCTGCTTCTGGATGCGGACCCGCTCAAGCTGTCCGGACTGCGGCTGACCTATGCCTCCGATATCAACGACAACGGGCAGATCCTGGTCACCGGCCTGCTGAATGACCGCCTGGTCCAGGCCATTCTGACGCCGGTGCCTGAACCGTCCACCTTAGCGCTCGCGCTGGTTGGGGTCCTGTTCCTGTGGGCCCGCCGGACGCGGGGTGGCGGGCACATCACAGCCTGACAGATTCCAAGACGGGGCCTCTGGTCGAGCATCAGAAACGGATGCCCGGCCTGCAGGCTGGGCCCGGCGCACAGGTCCCTACGACGCCTGCATCCGTTTCGCCCGCCGCCCCAGTCCGACCGACAGCACCAGCCACAGCGCAGCGGTGGGCACCGCCAGCCAGGCCAGCGTCGGCGAGCCCAGGCCCAGCGCCCGCAGCCCGTTGAAGATCCACGCCGTCGAGATGTCGCCGCCGCGGTGGACGACGGTGTCGATGACGTTCTTCGCGCGGTACTTCTGCTCCGCCGGCAGCACGTTGAAGAGCGTCTCGCGCGCGGGCTTGCTGATCGCGTATTCGCCGGCGCGGCGCACGATGCCGAAGGCGGCGAGCACGGCGACCTCGGGGCTGATGGCCACCGCCGCGAAGCCGACGATGGACAGCGCGGGCATGATCGCCAGCATCAGCACGATGCCGCCGCGCTGGATCAGGCGCTCGAAGGCGAAGAGCTGGATCAGCAGCGTGGCCACGTTCACCGCCAGGTCCACGCCGGCCAGCAGCTGGGTGCGCTGGCCGCTGTCGGTGATGGCCTTGGGCACGATCTCGGCCTGCTGGAAGTACAGCGAGGTGGACAGCAGCGAGTAGAGGAACATGAAGGCCGCGATGCCCAGCAGGTAGGGCGAGCGTGCCACGTCCACCAGCCCGCTCCAGATGCTGCCGCCCAGGCCCTGGTGCTCGGCGGCGTCGGCCGCGGCCGCATGCCCGGCGTCCTCGCGCGCCCAGCCGCGCAGCATGAAGATCGCCACCATGCTGATGGCCAGGAAGCCCGCGGCCACCAGCATCAGCAGCCTGGCGCCCAGCAGGCCGACCAGCGAGGCGGTGATCACCGGCCCCGTCAGCGCGCCGGCCGAGCCGCCGGCGGCGATGAAGCCGTAGAGCCGGCGCGCCTGGGCGGTGTCGAACAGGTCGGCCATGAAGCTCCAGAAGACCGACATCGCGAACAGGTTGAAGACGCTGACCCAGACGAAGAAGACCGTGGCCACCAGGTGGGTCTGGGGGCCGGCCTCCATCACGAGGAAGAAGCCCAGCAGGTTGGCGACGAAGAAGCCGTAGATCCACGGCAGCAGCACGCGGCGCGGGAAGCGTTTCGTCAGCCAGCCGAACACGGGGACCACGGCCAGCATGGTCAGGAAGACGGCGGTGAACAGCTTGTGCAGCTCGCCTGCGCCCAGCTGCAGGCCCATCTCGTCGCGGATGGGGCGCAGCACGTAGTAGCCGGCCAGCAGCGAATAGAAGTAGACGAAGGACCACAGCGCGGCCGGCAGCTCGCGCGGCGTGGCGCGGCTGACGCGCAGCAGCAAGGCGTTCATGGCGCTGGCGGCCCGGCTCAGCGCAGCACTTCGAGCAGGCGGTCCAGGCCCCCGGTCTCGATCGAGACCATGGCCTGCTCGCGCACCTTGGGCTTGGCGTGGTAGGCCACCGACAGGCCGGCGCTGCCCATCATCGGCAGGTCATTGGCGCCGTCGCCCATCGCGATGGCCGCCGACGGCGGGCAGCCCACGCGCCGGCACAGGTCCAGCAGCCAGGCCTGCTTGGCCGCGCCATCGACGATGTCGCCGAGTACGCGGCCGGTGAGCAGGCCGCCGACGATCTCCAGCACGTTGGAGTGGGCCTCGTCCATGCCCAGGCGCTCCTTCACGCGGTCGGCGAAGAAGGTGAAGCCTCCGGAGACCAGCAGCGTCTTCAGGCCGGCGGCGCGGGCGGCGGCCATCAGCTCGACGGCACCGGGGTTCGGCGCCAGGCGCTGGTCGTAGACCTCCTGCAGCGCGCCGGCCGGCACGCCCTTGAGCAGGGCCACGCGGCGGCGCAGGCTGTCCTTGAAGTCGGTGATCTCGCCGCGCATGGCGGCCTCGGTGATGGCGGCCACCTCGGCCTTGCGGCCGGCGGCGTCGGCGATCTCGTCGATGCACTCGATGTTGATCAGGGTCGAGTCCATGTCGAAGGCGATGACGCGAAAGGCGTTCAGCGGCAACGGCGGCGTGATGCCGCGCAGGACGAGACCGGGAGCGAATTCTTGGGCCATGGGTGCAGGAGGCGAGGGAAGGCGAGGGGGATTGTCGCAACAGTGCCCGGCACCGGGCTTGTGCAAAGACGTTCAGCCCCGGTTCAAGGCTGCGCGCCTCGGCATTTTCCTTGCTGAACGGATGAGGTCCTCTTGTGGTGCCGGGGGTTGCAGTGATGTCGGTGATGTCGGGTCTGATCGAGCGGCAGCTGGAGTGCCTGCCGCGTTCCGTGGTGCTGGAATGGCCGGGCGGCCGCGCCGGGCGGCAGGGGGCGGACGTGACGCTGAAGTTCGACCGCCCCTCGCGCCTGGCCGACCTGGCGCGCGGCGAGGTGGGCGCGCTGGCCGACGCCTACGTGCGCGGCGAGATGGAGATCTGCGGCTCCATGCGCGACCTGATGCTGGTGGCCGCCCAGCTCGCGGGCGATCCGGTCAACCGCAGTGCACCGCTGCCCTGGGAGCGGGCATGGAAGCACCTGCGATCGCTGTGGCTGCACAGCCGCGAGCGCGACGCGCAGCAGATCCAGTTCCACTACGACGTCAGCGACGAGTTCTACGGCCTGTGGCTGGATCCGCGGCGCGTCTATTCCTGCGCCTATTACCGCGACGCGGGGTCGATGGACCTGGCCCAGGCCCAGGAGGCCAAGCTGGACCACATCTGCCGCAAGCTGGCACTGCAGCCCGGCCAGCGTTTCCTGGACGTGGGCGCAGGCTGGGGCGGCCTGCTGCTGTGGGCGGCGGAGCACTACGGGGTGCAGGCCACCGGCATCACGCTGTCGAGGAACCAGCACGCGCACGCGAACCGGCTGATCGGGGAGAAGGGCCTGGCCGGCCGCGTGCAGATGAAGCTGCTGGACTACCGCGACCTGCCCGAGGGCGCGCCCTACGACCGCATCGCCTCGGTGGGCATGTTCGAGCACGTGGGCCGCGCCAACCTGTCGTCCTACTTCGCCAAGCTGCGCAGCCTGCTGGTGCCCGGCGGCCTGGTGCTCAACCACGGCATCACCGCCGGCGGCCTGCACAACGACGGGCTGGGGTCGGGCATGGGCGACTTCATCGACCGCTACATCTTCCCCGGTGGCGAACTGGAGCACGTGGCCAGCGTCAGCCGCCACGTGGCCGAAGGCGAGCTGGAGCTGCTGGACGCCGAGAACCTGCGACCCCACTATGCGCGCACGCTGTGGGCCTGGTCGGACGCGCTGGAAAGCCAGCTGCCGCAGGCGCGCCGCATCGCCGGCGAGCAGACGGTGCGGGCCTACCGGCTGTACCTCGCCGGCTGCGCGATGGCCTTCGAGCGCGGCTGGATCTCGCTCTACCAGCTGCTGTGCTCGCGGCCCACGGGCGAGGTGGGGGCGGATGCGGGCGCCGTGATGCGCGGCGCGCAGGCGGACTACGGCTTCAACCGGAGCTACATGTACGCCTGAGCTTCACGCGGGCGGCAAGGAGTAGGTCCCCGTCGCATGCGCCACGGGATCCTCGCCGCCCTCCGAGTACAGCCGCGCCTCCATCACCGCGTTGCGGCGGCCCATCTTGATCACGTCCACCGCGGCCAGCAGGTCGCGCGGCGCCGGACGGCTGAGGAAGTTGATGTGGAAGTTCTGCGTCAGCGCCATCTCCACCCGGCCCAGGCGGTGCAGCACCGCGGCGTACATCGCGGCGTCGGCCAGCGCCATCATGCTGGGGCCCGACAGCGTGCCGCCGGGGCGCAGCTGGTTCTCGCGGTAGGGCTGGCGGCACCAGACGCGGCCCTGGGCATCGACCTTCTCGACGAAGAAGCCGGTCTCCCCGGCCAGCGGCACGCCCTGGCGGATCAGGTCGGTGATCTCGGAAACGGACAAGGTCATCGGCGGCTTTGCAATGGTCTTCGACGGTGTGCGAGTGTGCCGTGGATGTGCCGTGGATGTGCCGCGGATGTGCCGCGGATACATGCGGGACAAAAAGCGCCGCGGCAAATGGTGGACACTGCGCCGCTTCCGCCCGGCGTGCCCCGATGGCCGCCGGTCGCCGGCAGACCCGTGGACATCCCTCGGACGAGGAACTCGCGGGCTGCGACTGCCTCCATTGCGCCATGCCCCGATCGCCCGCCCGTCCGGTAGTCCGTTTCCTGATCGCCATTGCCGCGGCCGTGGGCCTCGCCGGCCCGGCCGCCGCGCGGGAAAGTGACGCGGTCACCAGCGAGCGCGCGACGGTCACCCTGGTCTCGGAGCACGACAGCGTGCAGCCCGGCGGCAGGACCTGGCTGGGCCTGCGCTTCAAGCTGGCACCGGGCTGGCACATCTACTGGTCCAACCCCGGCGACGCCGGCCAGCCGCCGCAGGTCGAGCTGCAGGCCCCCGCCGGCACCCAGGCCTCGGGCCTGATCTTCCCCGTGCCGCAGCGCCTGGCGGAAGGGCCGCTGATGACCTATGCCTACACCGGCGAGGTCGTGCTGCCGCTGGCGCTACAGGCTGCCCCCGACGCCAAGGGCGAACTGAAGCTGGCGGCCAAGGCCGGCTGGCTGGTCTGCCACGAGGTCTGCATCCCGGAAGAAGGCCGCTTCGAGCTGAACCTGCCCGTGGCCGGCACGGCGCAGGCGGGCAGGGAATCCGCGCTTTTCGCCGCCACCCGCCAGCGCCTGCCGCAGCAGGTGCACGCCAAGGCCACGGTCACGCGCGAAGGCGTGCTGACGGTGGGCGGCGCGCAATTGCCGCTGGCGACGATGGCCGAAGCCTGGTTCCTGCCGGCGGCCTGGGGTTCGGTGGAGCACGCCGCGCCGCAGGCGGCCAGCGTGGGCGAGGGCGCCTTGACGCTCAGGTTCAGGCCGGGCCAGGCCTTCGACCCGCAGGCCGCGCTGGCAGGCCTGCTGGTGCTCAAGGACAAGCAGGGCGTCGAGCGCGGCTATGAGATCCGCACCGACGGCCAGGCCGGCGCCGTGCTGCCGACGTCCGAGCTGCATGCGGTGGCGGTGGCGGCGGCGGCGGCGGCGCCGGCCGCTGCCGCTCCCGCCGCGGCGCAGGCCGCCGGCCTCGCCCAGACCCTGCTGTTCGCCTTGCTCGGCGGCCTCATCCTCAACCTGATGCCCTGCGTCTTCCCCGTGCTGGCGATGAAGGCGGTGTCCATCGCCAGGCTGTCCGGCCACGAGCGGCGCGAGGTGAGGCTGCACGCCGGCTTCTACACCGTGGGCGTGCTGGTGGCCTTCGCCGCGCTGGCCGGCGTGATGCTGGCGCTGCGCGCCGCGGGCAGCCAGGCGGGCTGGGGCTTCCAGTTCCAGTCGCCGCTGTTCGTCGCGGGCATGGCCTGGCTGCTGTTCCTGGTCGGGTTGAACCTGTCGGGCGTGTTCGAGGTGGGCTCGGGGCTGGCCGGTGCGGGCGAGTCGCTGGCGTCCAGGGGCGGCCATGCGGGCAGCTTCTTCACCGGGCTGCTGGCCGTGGTGGTGGCCACGCCGTGCACGGCGCCCTTCATGGGCGCGGCCATCGCTTCGGCGCTGGCGGCGCCGCCGGCCTTCGCCGTTGCGACCTTCCTCGCGATGGGCGTCGGCATGGCCATGCCCTACCTGCTGCTGGCCCTGGTGCCGGGCCTGGCCGAACGCCTGCCGCGCCCCGGCGTGTGGATGCTGCGCCTCAAGCAGGGACTGGCCTTCCCGATGTACGCGGCCGCGGTCTGGCTGGTGTGGGTGCTGGGCCAGCAGGCTGGTGCCGACGGTGTGCTGCTGGTGCTGGCCGGCACCGTGCTGCTGGGCCTGGCCGGCTGGACACTGGGCGTGGCCCAGGCCGGCGCGCTGCGCAAGGCGTGGTGGTCGGGGGCCGCCGTGGTGTCGATCATGGCCACGCTGGCCCTGTTGCCGCGGCTGCAGGCCTTGAGCACCGCCTCGGCCCAGGCCGTCACCGCGGAGCTGTCCGCAGGCGAGAAGGCCTACAGCGCCCAGGCGCTTGCCGAGCTGCGCGCCGCCGGCAAGCCGGTCTTCGTCAACATGACGGCCGCCTGGTGCGTGACCTGCCTGGTCAACGAGCGCGTGGCGCTGTCCACCGCCGGCGTGAAGCAGGCCTTCGCCGCGGGCGGTGTCACCTACCTGAAGGGCGACTGGACCAACCAGAACCCCGAGATCACGCGTTTCCTGCAGGAGCACGGCCGCAGCGGCGTGCCGCTGTACGTGTTCTACCCGGCAGGCGGCGGCCAGGCCGTCGTGCTGCCGCAGATCCTGACCGAGCAGCTCGTGCTGGACCGCATCGGCCCGGCCGCATCGCAAGGCTCGTGAGCGTCGTCGTTTCCTTCATCCACACAACGAGGAACCCAGTCATGTTCGCTTCCACCCGCCGCACCCTGATCGCCGCCGCAGCCGCCCTGAGCCTGGGCGGCCTGGCCACCGTCACCCACGCCGCGCCCCAGGTCGGCCAGCCCGCGCCGACCTTCACCGCGCTGGACAGCAACGGCAGGAACGTCAGCCTGGCCGAGCTCAAGGGCAAGACGGTCGTGCTGGAGTGGACCAACGACGGCTGCCCGTACGTCAGGAAGTGGTACGGCAGCGGCGAGATGCAGAAGCTGCAGAAGGAGGCCGCGCAGCTGGGCGCCGTGTGGCTGTCGGTGGTCAGCTCCGCGCCCGGCGCCCAGGGCTACGTGGACGGCCCGCAGGCCAACGAGAAGACGAAGAGCCGCGGTGCCGCGCCGGCCCACGTGCTGCTGGACCCCAAGGGCACGCTGGGCCGTGCCTACGGCGCGGAGACCACGCCGCACATGTACGTCATCGCGCCGGACGGCAAGCTGGCGTATGCGGGCGGCATCGACAGCATCGCCTCCACCAACGCAGCCGACATCCCGAAGGCCGATCCGTACGCGAAGAAGGCCATCGAGGCCGTGGTGGCCGGCAAGCCCGTGGCCACCGCCGTCACGCGGCCGTATGGCTGCGGGGTGAAGTACGGAAGCTGACACCGTCCTCGGCCTGGCGCGTCCGGGGGAAGGGCCGCGAGCGGGCCCCTAGAATCCGCATCAATCTACGGAGCACTGCATGGCACAAGCCGGAACCCAGGTCACCTCGTCTTTGCTGAACACCCACGAGGCGGACATCCTCAAGGACTGGCTGCAACGCCTGAAGGCCGACGGCGCCCTGCAAAGCGGGCGCATCCGCGAAGGAGAGCTGCAATCCCATTGCGCCGATTTCCTGCGGCTGCTGCGCCAGGCGCTGCAAGCCGGTGCCGCCGACGCCGAGGCGCCCGCCTTCGCGCCCGTGCGCGCGCTGCTCGACGAGATCTCCGCCAGCC
>SCTQ01000291.1 GCA_004322345.1 Aquabacterium sp.
ACCTGGTGCTGGAAATCGAGCCCGGCAACGCCGCGGCACCGGCCCCGGGCCCGCTGCAATGGAGCCGGCCCACGGCCGACGGCCCGCTGCCGTTGCAGCCGGCCAGCGACGGCAGCTGCGGCCTGACGCGCAGCGGCGAGATCGTCTTCGAGGGCCTGGGCGACTGGCCGCAGCAGGCGCTGGACGGACAGCTCGCCCACTGGCTGAGCTGCCGCTTCACGCCGCCGGCGGGCGATGCGCCCTGGCAGCTGCCCACGCTGCGCGGCTGCCGCGTCTTCGTGCGCCGCCGCCTGGCGCCGCGCCCGCTTGCCGCGGCCACCTGCAACGGCGTCGCGCTGGACCTCAGCCGCGAGGTGCTGCCGCTGGGCGAACGCCCACGCTTCAGCGACACCTGCCTGCTGCAGGACCCGGCCTTCGCCTGGCCCGGGGCCCAGCTCAGCCTGGAGCTGCAGCTGGCCAACCCGGCCGACGGCCCGGCCACCGCCCCCATCCCGCCGGTCAGCAAGCTGCACGCTCCCGCGCTGCATTGGGAGTGCCATACCGCCAGCGGCTGGCGCACGCTGGCCCATGTGCGCGACGGCAGCGCAGGGCTCACGCGCCACGGCAGCGTGCAGTTCGAGCTGCCTGCCGACTGCACCCCCTGCACGCCCGCGCGCAGCGGCCACTCCGAGGCCGGCTGGCTGCGCCTGCGCCTGGCGCGCGGCGACTACACGGCCGAGCTGCCGCCCGGCGCGCCCGCCTTCATGCCGCCGCCGCACCAGCCGCCAGCCCTGGCCGCGATCCAGGTCTCGGCGACGATGGCCACGCCGCCGTGCTCGCCGCAGGCCGTGCTGCTGGAGGCGCAATGGCAACGCCGCGCCGTGGCACCGGGCACGCCGCTGCGCCTGGCCCGCCTGGCCGACGACACGCAGGAAGCCGCGCTCTACCTCGGCCTGCACGGCAGCCCGGACGAACTCGCCGCCCAGGCCCTGCATTTCGTGCTGCAGTCCCGGCCGGCGGACACGCTGCGGCCCACCACGCAGCCGCTGTCGGCCTGGCCCGCACCGCGCTGGCAGTTCCGCCACGGCGACGGCTGGGCGGACTGCGACGTGCAGGTGCAGGCAGGCGCCGAGCCCGGCAGCCTGGCCTGCGTGCTGCGCGGCTGCACGGGCTGGACCAAGTGGGGCGGCTCCACCGTCGATGCCGGCCTGGCCTGGCTGCGGCTGCTGTGGCCGCAGGCGCTGCCGCCGCTGTCGCGCGTGCTGCTCAACGCGGTCGGGGCCGTGCAGCAGCTCAGCCTGCGTGACGAGCTGCTGGGCTCGGGCAACGGACGACCCGGACAGGCGTTCACGCTGGCCCACGTGCCGGTGCTGGGCGAGCCGCGCCTGGAAGTGCGCGAGCCGCTGCCGCCCGACGCGCCCGAGCTGCTGGCCTGGGTCGGCGAGCAGGGCAGCGACGCGCTGGCCCACCTGCCCGCGCAAGGCCGGCTGGCGGGGCAGACCTGGGTGCGCTGGCAGCGGGTCGACGATTTCTCGGCTTCGGGCCCGCTGTCGCGCCACTACCTGCTGGACGCCGCCACCGGCCGCGTCAGCTTCGGCGACGGCCGCCGCGGGCGCATGCCCCCGGGCGGCCCGAACAACATCGTGATGCGCCGCTACCGCAGCGGCGGAGGCCGGGCGGGCAACTGCGCGGCGCAGGGGCTGCAGCAGCTGTTGACGACCACGCCCTATGTCGAGTCGGTGTCCAACCCCGATCCCGCGCGCGGTGGCCAGGACGCACCGTCCGCCGACACCCTGCGCGGCGCCTCGGCCGCCTGGCTGCGCCACCGCGACCGCGCGGTCGGCGCGGCCGACTTCGAGGACCTGGCCCTGCTGGCCTCGCCCGAGGTCGCGCGCGTGAAGTGCCTGGCCGCACGCGACCTGCGGCGCGACCCCCTGGGCCGCCTGGACGCACCGGGCTGCATGAGCCTGGTCGTGCTGCCGCGCGACAGCGGCCACGCGCGGCCCTGCCCCGCGCCGTCGCTGCTGGCCCAGGTGCAGTCCTTCCTGCGAGAGCGCTGCACGGCCGACCTGGAGCTCGTGCTGGCCGCGCCCACCTGGCTGCCGGTGGACGTGGACCTGGAGATCGTCTGCACCGACCCCGCGCTGCAGGCCGGCGCGGCTGAGGCCTGCGGCGATGCGCTGCGCGCCTGGCTGCATCCGGTGGACGGCGGGCGCGAGGGCCGCGGCTGGGACTTCGGCCGCCTGCCGCACGTCTCCGACCTCGTGCGCGTGGTGCGCGGCATCGACGGCGTGGTCGAGGTGCGCCGCCTGCGCCTGCTGGCCGCCGAGGGCATGGAAGAGGTGCGCGCCGCAGGCTGCTTCATCGCCTGCGCGGGCCAGGTGCGCTGCACGCAGGGGAGCCCCGCATGAACGCCACGCGTGCCCTGCCGCCCGTGCCCACCACGCTGGAGCCCGGCTACGACGGCCTGGTGCAGCAGGCCCTGGCCGTGCTGCCCGCCCATGCGCCGCAGTGGACCGACCACAACGCGTCGGACCCCGGCATCACGCTGATCGAGCTGCTGGCCTATTTCAGCGATGCGCTGCTCTACCGCCTGGGCCGCAGCGGCATGGCCGCGCGGCCGGGTTTCCTGTCGCTGCTGGGCGGCACGCCGGCGGGCGGCGACCTCGACGAGGCCCTGCGCAGTCGCGTGGCGGAGCTGGCCCAGGCCGATTGCGCCGTCACGCCGCAGGACCATGAGCGCCTGGCGCTGCAGGCCCTGTCCGCGCTGCCGCATGCACGCGACACGCGCGTGCTCTGCCTGCCACGCACGGCGCCGGACCAGCCCGCAAGCGACGCGATGGCCGAGCGGGCCGGCCACACCACGCTGGTCGTCTTCTGCGCGCCGCATGCCACGCCGGCCGAACGCGAGCAGCAGCTGGCCGCCGTGCACCGCCATCTGGAGCCGCGCCGCCTGCTGGGCAGCCGCCTGCACGTGGCCGCGCCGCAGCCGCTGTACCTGGCGCTGCGCGTACGGGCGACGGCTTCGCCCCAGGCCGACCGGCGGCTCGCCGCGCGCGGCCTGAGGGCCGTGCTCGATGCCTGGCAGCGCAGCGACGCCGACCGCCTGCAGGCCGCGCGCGCGCGCCGCACGCTGACGCTGTCCCTGGCGGCCCTGGCCGAGCAGCTGGCCTCCGTGCCGGGTGTGGAAGGCGTGGACGACATCGCCGTGCTGCAGGCCGCGCGCGAGCTGGAAACGCTCCACGACCCGGCCTTCGCCGTCGGGCTGCAGCCCGGCGTGCATGCCGAGGTGGGCCGCGGCAGCCGGCTGGGCAATGCCCAGCTGGGCCGTTCGCGCCTGGTGCGCGACGGCGACGGGCGCCTGGCCGCCATCGCGCTGGCGCCCTGGGAACAGGCCCGCCTCGTCCTGCGCGAGGCCGACCTGCAATGGACCTCTTCCGACGCAGCCGCACGATGAACGCCGCCCTGCCCTTCACCCGCACAGTGAGCGGCACCCGCCTGCTCGACGCGCTGCCCGCGGTCTACCGCACGCCCGACGGACCGCTGGGTGGCGAGGCGGGCAGCGCCGAGCTGCAGGCCCTGCTGGCTGCCTTCGAGACCCTGCTGCTGGGCCCGCCGGGCGCCGCGCATCCGGTGGGCTACGAGCAGCGCATCGCCGCCCTGCCCGCCTTGCTGGCACCGCAGCCCGCGGCCGACGTCCCGGCCTACGACGACGCCGTGCGCGCCGCCTTCCTGCCGTGGCTGGCCGCGCGCTGGGTGGCCTTCGCGCCCTGGGACCGCATTGCGCCGCACCGGCTGGCGCGCGTGGTCGCGGGGATCGTGCCGCTGTACGGGCGCCGCGGCACGCGCGGCCACCTGGTCGCGCTGCTGCAGCTGTGCTTCGACGAGATCACCGAGGTGCGCGTGCACGAGCACGACGGCGGCGGCCTGCGCGTGGGCCAGGCGCGGCTGGGCAGCACCAGCGTGCTGGGCGGCAGCCGTGCCTTCTGGTTCCGCGTCGAGCTGGTGCTGTCGGCACCGGCCGCGGCCTGGCAGGCGCTGGAGCCGCAGGTCCGCGCGGTGATCGATTTCGCCAAGCCGGCGCACGTCGCGTATTCGCTGGAGATCGCGCCGCGCGCCGCATGAACAGGACACCCAGGAGCACAGGACATGAACAGGAAACTCGCCATCGCCCACCGGCCGGCCTACTACGACGGCCAGCTGCTGCAGGCGGACGACTTCATCGACGAGCAGCGCTACCACATCCACGCCCAGCGCCGCCATGCAACCGAGTTGCACGGCGTGGGCGTGGTGCGCGGCCTGCAGGTCAGCGCTGCGGGCGAGCACGCCGTCGCGGTGGGCCCCGGCTTCGCGGTCGACGGGCGCGGGCGCGAGATCGAGCTGCCGCAGGGCGTGCAGCTCGATCTCTCGGGCGCCGCGCCGCTGTCGCGGCTGCGCATCCTGCTCAGCCACCGCGACGACCAGGAGGCCGAGCGCGAGCACCGCCACCGCATCGCCAGCTGGGCCGTGGTGTCCGCCCGGGAGGCACGCGACGATGCCGGGGACGACGGCGACGGGTTGCTGCTGGCCACGGTGCAGCTCGACGCCCAGGGCCGCATCGGCGCCAACGCCATCGACACCGCCGTCATGCGCCGCCTGCGCACGATGCTGGCGCCGGGCTCGGTGGGCGTCGACGCGCTGGACGACAGCCTGCGCCGCGGCTGGCTGCGCCTGCCCTTCCGCGGCACGGTGATGGTGGGCGGGCCGGACGGCGAAGGCGATGCCCTGCCGCCGCCCTTCCGCATCGGCACCACCGAGGCACGGTCGCCATCGAGCACCGACAAGAAGGCCGGCAACCCGGGCGCCGGCGGCACCATGGCCATCCCCATCCCGCTGGGTGCCGTGCGCGTGCTGCGCCTGCGCCTGGCCGGCTCCACCAACGCCGGCGGCATCCGCTTCCACCTCGTGCGCGGCGGCTACGACCCGGCCACGGGCAAGCACCTGCGCCACATGCTGGTGGACGCGTCCATCGAGGGCCAGCCCTACAACAAGCTGTTCGACATCGCCGACGGCGTGCTGGACCCCGAATACCACACGCTGGCGCTGTGGCTGCACGGGCTGGAGCAGACCACCGTGTCGCTGGTGGCCATCGAGTTCAGCTACTGAGACCGCAGGAGGCTGCCATGACCGCATCCCGCTTCGTCACGCACGCACTGGCCGGCCTGCTGCTGGCGGCCCTGGGCCCCGCCGCACACGCAGACGGCTTCCCCGATGAAACCCCGTCGGCCGCCGCGGCCACGTCGCTCAGCGAGCCGCCCTCGCGGCTGCGCCGCACGGCCCATGCCGGCCGCGACGAGGCCGCATCCCAGGCGCAACTGGAACTGCCCGCCACCGCCGCGGGGCCGGCCGCGACCACCCAGGCGGACACGGGCGCCGGGGGCGCGGACCGCGCCTGGCCCTGGTCCGACCTCCATGCCTGGCTGGTGATCGCGGGCGCGGTGGCGCTGGCCGCCTTGTCCGCGCTGCTGCGTCCGCGCCAGGCGCCCTTGCGCCCCGATGCGGGCCCGGTCACGCGGCCGCAGGCCACCAGCGGCATCGAGCCGCTGCCGCCTGCGCGTCCGCGCCCCGGCACCCGCGTGGGCAGCTACCACTTCCCGGCGCCCGCGCCCGGGCAGCCCGCCGCGACGCTGCTGGTGCGCGGCGGCCCCCTGGCCGGGCAGCGCCATGCGCTGGAATCGGTGCGGGTGTCCATCGGCTCGGTGGCGGGCAACGACATCGTGCTGGCCGGCGACGCCTACGTGTCCGCACGCCATGCCCAGCTCAGCTTCGAGGCCGGCAGCCTCTACCTGCGCGACCTGGGCTCGCGCAACGGCAGCCGGCTCAACGGCCTGCGGCTGGCCGGCCATCCGGTGCCGCTGGGTCTGGACGACGAGATCCAGGTCGGTCGCACCACGCTGGTGGTGGCGCCGGCCGGTCCGGCGCAGGAGGCAGGCGATGAAGCTCGCGCTTGACTACGGCAGCGCACCCGGCAGCCGCAAGGCGCTGCGCGAGCGGGCCGCGGCACCGTCGCGCAGCCCGTGGAGCGTGGGGGCGCGCTCGGAGACGGGCTACGTGCGCAGCGAGAACGAGGATCGCATGGCCCGCGTGCGCAGCGGCGACGCCGACCTCTACGTCGTGGTGGACGGCATGGGCGGGCACGAAGGCGGCGCGCTGGCGGCCGAGCTGACGGCCGACACCCTGTGCGATGCCTTCGCCGCCGCGCCGCGCCGGCAGGCGCGGGAGACCACCCTGCGCCTGGCCTTTGCCCAGGCCAACGCCGCCGTGCATGCGCGTGCACGCCAGTCCGCCCGCAGCGGCAACGGCGGCAGCCGCAGCATGGGCGCCACCGCGGTGGCCCTGCTCACGGTGGGCCGGCGATTCATGGTGGCCCATGTCGGCGACAGCCGCGCCTACCTGCTGCGCAAGGGGCAGCTGCAGCGGCTGACGCGCGACCACTCGCGCGTGCAGCGCCTGGTCGACGCCGGCATGCTGAGCCCGCAGGAGGCGGCCGGGCATCCGGACGCCTCGGTGGTCGAGCGCGCCGTGGGACACCAGCCCACGGTCGAGGTGGAGTGCTCCGCCTGGCAGCAGCTGCGCCGCGGCGACCGCCTCCTGCTGTGCTCCGACGGCCTGTGCGGCTATGCCCGCGACGAGGAGATCCTCCACGTCCTGCAGGCCGGCGGCAGCGCCCAGGAGCAGGTGGACGGCCTGGTCAAGCTGGCCCTGTCCAAGGGCGGCGAGGACAACGTCACCGTGCAGCTGGCCTGCTACGGGCCGATGGCCGGCGGCGAAGGCCGCGCGGCGCGCGGGCTGCCGGTGGCCGCGCTGGCACTGTCGCTGGCCTCGCTGGGCCTGGCCGGGGCCGCGGGCTGGGCTGCGCTGGACCAGCGCAGCCGGTTGCAGGAACTGCGCGCCGTGCAGGCCGTGGCCGATGCGCGGCTGGACCTGCATGCCGAGCGCGTCGCCGCGCTGGAGGAAGCGGCACGCCAGCCGCGCGCCGGCCATGCGGTCACGGGGCCGGCGGCCCCACCGGCCCCGGCCCCGGCCCCTGCCCCGGCACCTGCCGCCTCGACCGCGCAGGCGCCCAGGCCCGCACCCGCACCGCATGCGGCCCGGCCGCGCGCCGCCCCGCGCAAGCCGGCGGCATCGCAGGCGCGCCCTTCGCCCCGGCCCCGGCCGGCCGATGCGGCCAGCGCGGCCGCATCGGTCCCGGCGGCTGCCGCATCGAAGCCGGCCCCAGCCGCAGAGACATCCGCGCCCGCCTCGGCGCCTTGAATCCGCCATCCCACCCAGGAGATCGACATGAGCCTCTTCGACAACATCCGCAAGGCCCTGCAGACCGAAGCCCCGCCGGACAAGCCCGTCCCCCGCCTGTGCGCCGCCGGGCTGCACGCGCGGGATTCGCACTGGAAAGACGGCCCCTGCATGTACTGCGAGGCCGAGAAGAACAAGCTGAACAAGTCGCGCCTGGCGGCCGACGACGCGCTGGCACCGCCGCCGCGGGCGGCCCAACGCGGGGCACAGCGCGGCGCCACGCGCGTGGACGACGGGCTGCTCGACGCCCAGGACGGCGGCGCGGCGGCGCGCGGCGACCAGCGGCGCGTGCTCGGCGTGCTGGTGTCCTACACCTGGGAGAAGGCGGGCCAGCTCTTCGTGCTGCGCAATGGCCGCAACACCATCGGCACCGATGCCGCGCAATCGCCGCCCGACATCGAGATCGGCACCGACCCCACGCTGTCGCGCGAGCATGCCGTCATCCTCTTCCAGGGCGACGACTGCTACGTGCACGACCTGACCAGCGTCAACGGCACCTGGGTGCAGGGCCGCCGCCTGATCCCCGGCGCGACGGTGGAGATCCCCAGCCCCGCGACCATCAAGACCGGCTCGACGGTGTGGACCTTCCTGCGCATCCCCGCCGACACCGCCGCGCCCCAGCCCGCCGAGCCGCCGGTCGCCGACGCACGCGACGAGCCCTTCTACGCGGACGACGACGAGACGCCGCCGCAGAAGCCGCCGAAGCCGCGCGGCGAAACCCTGGTGGGCTGAGCCGTGGACGCCCGCGCACGCACATGCCTGGTCGCCGCAGCCCTGCTGCTGCACGGCTGCGCCAACCAGCAGCAAAGGGCCACGGCCGAAGGCGCGGGCCTGGGCGGCGTGCTGGGCTTCGGCCTGTGCAAGCTGGCAGGCGGACGCGACGGCACCTGCGTGGCGGTGGGCGTGGCGGCCGCGGCGGCCGGCGCGCTGATCGCCCGCGACTACGCCCGCCGCGTCGAGCAGCGCCGCGCCGCGCTGCGCGGCCACGAGAACGACCTGGATGCGCGCCTGGCCTGGCTGCGCGGACTCAACCAGGACAGCGCGAAGTTCAACGCCGAGCTGCAGGCGCGGCTGGACAAGCGCCGCGGCGAAGTCGAT
Organism: Aquabacterium sp.; assembly: GCA_004322345.1. Taxonomy (GTDB): domain Bacteria; phylum Pseudomonadota; class Gammaproteobacteria; order Burkholderiales; family Burkholderiaceae_C; genus Aquabacterium. Next base: position 8,410 of record SCTQ01000291.1, read on the forward strand.
GACCTGAAGCGGCGCGTCGCCGCCGGGCAGGGCGCCACGCCGGCCGTGCGGCAGCAGCGCGAGGGCCTGCAGCAGGAGGTGCGCGCACTGGAGCAGGAGGTGGCGGCGATGGAAGGCCGGCTGCGCGAGGCGCGGCGCTTCCGCGACGGCGCCGCGCCCCGCGCCGATGCGCAACGGCTGGCGCAGATGGATGCCGAGATCGCCGCGCTGGAGAAGGAACTGGTGCGCTCGCGCGCCATCGCCGTGGCCATGGCGCGGCAGAACCCCACGGTCTGAACCATGAAGCACAACCTCATCCTCGCCGCCCTCTCCTGCGCGCTGGCCGGCTGCACGCTGCGCCAGATGGAGCGCGACCTCGACGCCGACCGCCAACGCGTGCAGGCCAAGGAAGCCGCGCTCGGCAGCGCCCAGCAGCAGCAGGCCGCGCTCGAGGCCGAGCGCAAGCGCCTGGCCGCGGCGCTGGAAGACCAGAACCTGAGTGCCGCCGCGCTGCACGAGCAGCTGTCGCGCATGCAGGCCGGCACCCGTCCCGCGCCGGGCGACTCGCCCGAGCTGAAGCAGCGCAAGCAGCAGCTGGGCCTGAAGCTGCAGCACTACCAGTCCCGCCTCGCCGCCCTGCAGCAGGGGGGCCCTACGCTGGCCGAGAAGCAGCAGCGCCTGGACCGGCTGAAGGCCGACATCCGCCAGCAGCTCGTCTTCGGCCTCAACTGAGCCTTGCGCCATGAACCAGCCCCGAGTCCAGCCCCGACGTCGCACCGCCGTCCTGCCCGACGAGCAGGACGACCCGATGGACGCCGCCGCCGCCCTGCCCGGCCGCACGCTGCACGGCACCTACCGCGTGGGCGCCGAGCTGGGCCGCGGGGCGATGGGGGTGGTCTTCGAGGCGCGCCACCAGTCGCTGGGCAAGCGCGTCGCCATCAAGATGCTGGCCCCCGCCTATGCCCGAGACCGCGGGCTGCGCAAGCGCTTCTTCGAGGAAGCCGAGACCCTGGCGCGCTTCGATCACCCGAACGTGATCCAGGTGCTGGACTACTTCGAGGAGGACGAACACCTCTTCCTCGTGATGTCCTACTGCCCCGGCCAGCCGCTGGCCAGGCTGCTGGAGCAGGGACCGCTGCCCGAGGCGCGCGCGCGCACCATCCTGTCCGGCGTGCTGCAGGGCCTGGACTACGTGCACCGGCAGTCGGTCTTCCACCGCGACGTGAAGCCGTCGAACATCATCGTCGGCGACGACGACCGCGTGACGCTGATCGACTTCGGCATCGCGGTGCGCGCCGACGGCACGCGCATGACGCGCCACGGCGCACGCGTGGGCACCACGCTGTACATGAGCCCCGAGCAGATCACGCGGCCGGATCGCGTGGACCACCGCACCGACGTCTACTCGGCCGGCGTCGTGCTCTACGAGATGCTCGCCGGCCGGCCGCCCTTCGACGCGGAATCCGACTTCGACATCGAGCGCATGCACGTGCTCTCGCCTCCGCCGCGCCTGCGCACCAAGGTGTCCGAGCCCTTGCGGCGGGCCATGCTGCGCGCGCTGGCCAAGGAGCCGGACGATCGCTTCGGTGGCTGCGCGGAATTCCTGGAGGCCCTGCAGCGGCCCGCGCCGCGGCCGGGCCTGCCCTGGAAGCGCATGGCCGGCGCCGGCCTGCTGGCGGCGGCCGGCTGGCTGGCCTGGCAACAGGTGCAGGACCGGTCGGCCCGCCAGGGGCCGGATGCCACGCAGGCGGCCTACCAGCTCACCCTGGTCGGCACCCGCACGCTGGGCATCTACTGCGACCGGCTGGTCCGGCTGACCGGCAAGCAGATGAACCACGAGCTCGCGCAGCGGGTGCACGACCGCGAGATGGAGCTGGCCTATGCCATCCAGATCGAAGGGCTGACGCGCGACCTGCGGCGCTCGTCCGAGGATTTCGTGGCGCTGGGCAAGGAGCTGGCGACCTATCCCGCATCGACGCGTTCGGCGGCCTGGTCGCGCGCGCAGGCGCAGGTGGATGCCGACAGCGCGCCGCGCATGCGCCACGCCCGCGCGCGCCTGGAGGCTGCCGGCGACACCACGCCGCGTTACGCCGACTGCGGATCCTGATGCCGCTGCGGGCCTCAGCCGGCACCGCGCATCAGCTCCTTCAGCATCGCCTTGAGCTTCTTGCGCCCGTCGGCGTTGGTCGAGCGCCAGGCCTTCAGCGCGAGTTCCAGGAACTGCTGCTCGGACGGCGCCAGCCCTTGCGGCTCGCGCTCGTCGTCCAGCCAGCCGGTGTCCTTGCCGCAGGCGGCCTCGATCTGGCGTGCGAGCTTGTCGCCGATGGGCCGGCTGCTCTTGATCTGGCTCCACATGCTCGGGCTGACCTGCAGCCGCTGGGCGAAGGTCTGCTCCAGGCCCTTGGGTGGCGCGCCCAGGCGCATCTGCTCCTCCGCGTATTGCTGGAACAGGGCCACCGCGTTGCGGCGGCGATGCACGGTGATGTTGTTGTTGGACACTGATTCGAGTGGACAGCCCACCACAGAAACGATCGGGGACGAAAAAGATTGTCGCACCGGCTTGACCGGTGCGTTAAGACTCTTTACAGTGCGTCGCTGTGCTGCCGTCGGTAGACCATCTCCAGATGGAGCCCCGGCTGCCAAAGTCAAGCGGCGCCCTCACCGGCGCCTTCGTCCAACCCCCTTTCAAGAAGGAGCGATTGTCGTGAACACCCTAGGCCACACCACCCACCCCATGCTGCCCGTCGCGGGCTGGCGTGCGGCCGTGCGTGCGGTCCCAGCCGTCGTCACGACCGTCGATCCGCAGCTCGACGCCTGCCCGCGATCCGCGATGCGAGCCCATGCCGGCGCAACCGGCGCGCGCACCGCGAAACAGGCAGCGATTTGGAGCCATGCAGTCCGTCATCCGGGCCCGGGAGGCAGCGCTTAGGCGCACCGCGTCCCACTCGTCCCCCACGAGGCCCGGATACCTGCAAAGGATCCGGGCCTTCTTGTTTTTGCCCCGGCGCTGAGCCGCAGCGGGCTTGCGCAAGCAGCCCATCTCATTGCGGGTGTGTTCGAGCACCCGGCCGACGACGCCCCACAGCGGGGGCCGGCCGGTATGTGCGCTGCCGGGACGCCGGCATCGTGCAGCGACATCGCTGGGCGGCTTGCCGCATCGCGCTGGAGCACAACCGCAATGGGAGGGAAAGCAAGCCCTCACAAGACCGCCGACCACGGTGGCGACAAAACGGCCGCAACGATAGGGCGGCGCCGGAACCCGTCACCGGAACCATTCACAAGACGGCACGGGGTTTGAGTCAGCGGGAACACAACCAGACGAGGTGCACCGATGTTCTGGATATTGCAAAGGAATTTCTTCAACGCACAGGCCTTCGAGCGGCTGCAGGACGAGCTGCAGGCCCGGGGCACGCCGCACGCCGTGGTGGACCTGCGCATGCGCGAGCGCCTGCCGCTGGCCATCGAGACCGTGCCGGAGCTGGACATCGACGGACCGGTCTTCGTCCTCGGCAGCTCCAGCCTGGGGCAGGCCGCGCGGCGCAAAGGCTGGACGCCCGGCTACTTCGACCAGGGCCTGGACTACCGCGAGCTGCTGCAGCACTACGGGGACCGGATGCTGAACGCCGACGCCGTGGTCGCACCGCTGGACCAGGCCTACTGGTGGCGCACGCGCGAGCGGCTCTTCGTGCGCCCGGCCGACGACCGCAAGGCCTTCACCGGCCAGGTCATGCACCGCGAGGACTTCGAGAGCTGGCGCGAACGTGTGCTGGCCCTGCAACGCAGCGGCGCCTGGCAGGCCCTGGGCGGCGACGACCTGGTGGTGCTGGCTTCGCCCAAGGACATCCATGCGGAGTACCGCTTCCACGTGGTGGCCCAGCGCGTGGTCACCGGCTCGCAGTACCGGCTGGGACGGCAGTCCTGCCTCGACGCCCGCGTGGACCCGCGCGTGCGCGACTACGCCCAGTCCTGCGTGGACACCTGGAGCCCGAACCCGGCCTTCTGCCTGGACATCGCGGACACGCCGCAGGGCCTGAAGGTGCTGGAGATCAACGCGATCAACTCCAGCGGCTTCCATGCCAGCGACCTGGGGCGGCTGGTGCGCGCCATCGATGCACTGGACCCCGAACACGAATCGCGAGAACGCCACGAAACCGAAGGGAGCACGCCATGACCAAGAAGCTGATCGAGCGCCTGGCGCCGCTGAAGCCGCGCAACGTCTTCGCACCGCTTGCGAGCCGGCGCGCGGCGGGCGCACATGCCGGCGACCGCCGCCGCGCCAACGACGAGAAGAAGGACCTGCTGCAGCGGCTGCGCGAGGCGGGGCTGTGAAGCGCGTCCGCGCTACTTCTTCCCCGGCTTGGCCTTGGACGCATTGAAGGCGGCCGCGGCGCGGACCAGCGCCTTGAACGCGCCGGCGTCGACCTCCCCGCCCTCGGGGATGTCGATCGCCCGGCGCGTGTTGCCTTCCAGGCTCGAATTGAAGAGCCGGGCCGGGTCGTCCAGCGACGCGCCCTTGGCGAAGGTCAGCTTGACGACGGACTTGTAGGACTCGCCGGTGCACAGGATGCCGCCATGCGACCACACCGGCGTGCCGCCCCACTTCACTTCCTCGACGACATCGGGCAGCGCCTCGTGGATGAGGGCGCGCATGCGGGCGAGGACCGGGCCGCGCCAGTCGCCCAGCTCGGCGATGCGGCGGTCGATCTGGATCGAGGCCGGCAGGCCTTCGGTGGAAGCGGGCTTGGGCATGTCTTGCTCCTTTCAGGTGGCCGGCCCCGAGGCTACTGCACCGCGCCCCTGCGCGCGGCCTCGGCATAGGTGGCCAGCTCGGCATCCGAGGAACCCAGCCGGCGCAGCAGGGCATCGATGGCCTGCCCGACCTGCGGCTGGTCGTCCAGGTCGCGGACGTGATGGCCGATGCCGTGCAGGCCGGCCACCTGCACCTCGCGGCAGGGAACGTCCAGCATGGACACCAGCACACCCGCCATCGCCGCACGCCACGGCGCCGCGGCGGCATGCGACAGGTCGCGGCAGGCGCAGCGGAAGGTGGGCCAGACGTCGAACCACATGTGGCAGACATGCCCGAGCTGGTCGAGCCCGGATCCGATGGGAATGTGCCGCTGCGCGAGCCGGGGCCCGATGCAGTCGCGCCACAGCGCCGGCATGGCCTGCATCATGCGCATCGCCTCCTCCATCGGCACGCCGCGCGCGATCGCTGCGTAGGGGACGTCGCTGATGCCGTTGCTCATCAGGTAGTTCAGCCCCATCGCGACCTGGCGGTCGGTGTAGCCGCGCAAGTGCTCGCCGGCATGGGCGAAGAGCCGCGCCTGGATGCGCGTCCATTCCAGCTGCGTGGCGTCGAACTCCTCGTCCAGGCCCCAGTACCACTCCTCCTGCTGCGGCCCGGGTTCCGGCCGGTCGAAGAGGAAGCGCAGCGCGGCCGCGTAGCGCGCGGGGTCGATGCCCGCCTCGTCCTTCTTGGTCATCGTGCTCGGTCTCCTGGCGCGACTGTACGCACCAATAAAAAGGCCGTGCCCGAAGGCACGGCCCCCGATGGCCCGCTCAGCGCAGCTTCACCAGCCCGTCGAGCACCTGGTCCAGTCCGCCGAAGACGGAGATCCTGTCGATGCGCTCGGCCACGCGCTCCAGCGTCTCCAGCTCCTTCAGGCGCAGGGCGACGGGGTTGTCCTCCATCACCTTGGCCGTGTTGAGCAGGGAACGCGTCGCCGCGGTCTCCTCGCGGCGGCGGATCACGTTGGCCTCGGCCGACTTGCCGGCCTCCACCACCTGGGCCAGGATGGTCTTCATCTCGCCCGGCAGCACGATGTCCTTGACCCCCGCGCCGTCCAGCTCCAGGCCGTAAGCCGAGAGCTTGGCGCGCACGTGGGCGCAGACGAGTTCATCGATCGCCGACTTGTTCTCCAGCAGCTCGTCCAGCGTGCGCGTGCCCACCGCCGCGCGCAGGCCGAACTGCAGCTCGCGGTAGAGGTGGTCGGCCGGCTTGTGCAGCTGGGTGTGGGCCTTCAGCACGTCGGTGCAGCGCCAGGTGGCCGACAGGTTCAGGCGCAGGCCCACCTTGTCGCGGGTCAGGATGTCCTGGCCCGTCACCTCCATGGCCTGCAGGCGCAGGTCCACCACCTCCACCGACACGCTGCGGCCGTACTTCCAGAAGGCGTGGGAGCCCGGGGCCAGCACGCGTTCCACCTTGCCGTCCACCGACAGCAGGCCCGCGGCGTGTTCCGGCACCTGCACCTGCAGCACGCCGGCCAGTCCCGCCACCGGGCGCTGGCGCAGCTGCGTCTGCAGCAGGCGTGCGGCGACCTTGGCCTCCACCTCGGCCGTGGCCGAGATGTCGACCACCTCGACGCGCACGTCGACCAGGCCCTTCCAGTACAGGCGGCGCGTGGTGGGCGCCAGCACCTCGACCAGCACGTCGTTCTCGCTGCGCAGGCCGACCTCGTTCTCGCCGAGCGCGACGCGCACGAACTCCGCCTCCACCACCGCCGGCTCACGGGCCATCAGGTAGTCGGCCAGCGGATGGTTGAAGGCGGGCTGGTCGATGGCGTAGGTCTCCACGCGCAGCTGGCCCTGGCCCAGGCCGTCGAGCAGCCAGTGGCTGCCCGGCTCCAGGATGCGATCGAAATCGCCGTTGCGCAGCAGGATGCCGCGCTCGTTCTTCTTCACATTGACACGCTTGAGTTGCATGGGAACCTCCCTTTTGTTGTGGCGTGATCTGTTGAGGGGTGCCGTTACAGGGACGGCGGCGGATGCCGGCAGCCGGGGGCAGGCGCCGCGACGTGCTCCGGCCCACCCCCTCCCTGAAGGCAGCCTCGGCTGGTCGCGGCGCGCGCGTCCCGGACGGGCCCGGCATGCGGGCCGCCGCCGCTGACAGGCGAGGCGGACCGAAGCCCGCATCACCCGCGTCCGGCGGTGGGCCTTGCGGCCCGGTTTCACTGACTGCCTGGTCAAGACAGGTTGGGAAGGATTCGAACCTTCGACAGGCTCCTTGCGGAGTTGCTCTACCCGACTGAGCTACCAGTGGTGGGTCACCGGGAGTCGAACCCGATGCATGGCAGCAGCCACCTCGGCTGACCCGGCATTGCTGCTTCCGGCGGCGCGGCATGCGCGGCGGCGACGGTTGCCCCGGCCACCGCGCACCGGGCGGGGCGGGCTCGCACCCGGACCCCGCTCCTGTGAGCAGTCCGCTTTCCACAGCAATTCGTTGGCGCCTTCGCTGTGCCTCAGCAAAGGCGCGATCCTTTCGGCAGGCGTGCCGCCAGCCATTCGTGCACGTCCGCGCGGATGGTCCTGCCTTCGAGCAGGAAATCCTCCCAGCGGCTGGGCACGTAGGGCAGGTACAGCAGCGGCATCCCCGCTTCTTCCGGCGTGCGGTCGGCCTTGCGGCCGTTGCAGGGGCCGCAGGCGCAAACCAGGTTCATCCAGCTCCACGGGCCGCCGCGCGACGCGGGCAGGATGTGCTCGCACTGCAGGTCCTGCTCGGCGAAACGCTGGCCGCAGTAGGCGCAGGTATGGCGGTCGCGACGCAAGAGCTTGTGACGCGCCAGCGCCGGCACGACGCCGAAGAGGTTGACCCGCGGCTTGCCATGCAGCGCGATGATGGGATGCACGTCCAGCACGGACTGCCTGCCGCGCCTGGCATTGAAGCCCCCGCGCAGCGTGGCCAGCGGGCCGTCTCCGCCCACCCACGCCACCGAGCCGGCGGCCACGCGCGTGGCCGCCTGCTCGAGCGAGATCCACGCCTGGGGCGTGCCCTGGATGTCGAGTTGCAGCACGTGGCTGTGGCGATGGCGGTGCATGACCGGCCTCCTTTTCTTCGCTTCGGTTGACAGTGATGAACGGTGATGAGGGATGCGCTTGGGGGTGGCCGGCCGGGATCGAACCGGCACCAGCGGGATCACAGCCCGCGGCTCTGCCATTGAGCTACGGCCACACCCAGGCGCACGTTGGTTTGCGTGGTCTCCGCGGCAGGAATCGAACCTGCGGCCTCGTGGTCCCGAACCACGCGCGCTGCCTGCTGCGCCACGCGGAGATGAAGTTGATGGGCTCGACGGTCCGCTCGGCTGCGTCGAGATGGAAATTGGCGCCCCGTGCACGACTCGAACGTGCACCCTCCGGCTTCGTAGGCCGGCGCTCTGCTCCATTGAGCTGACGAGGCGATGTGTGATTCGCGGGACGCGACGTCCAGTACCGACGGCATCCCGCAGCAGCTTGTTAAAGAGCGTGCGATCCGTTGACCGCGAAAGAGGCAAGTCGGAAAGCGCAGAGGCCCGGAACCTTGCGGTGTCCGGGCCTCTGCGTTGAGAGCTTGGAGGGCATGCGCCTAGCCCAGCGCCTTGCCAGGCTCCAGCGCGCGTCCTCCGGTAGTGTTAACAGGCCCTAGGCGCTTCCCTCTCCCGGATGCGGGGGATCCTCGCGAGCATCGAGCGCCAGCCGGCCGATGGCCGATGGCAGGCGCGGCGTGCAGGACCACGTGCCGCGTCCATGCATCGCACGGACGCACAGCTGCGCCGCCGCCCCGAAGGGATGGCGTTGGCTGTCGATGGCGAGGCGGGCTTTCACGTTCGAGGTCCTGTGCTTGCGATGCTTGTGATGCTTGCGAGATTGCGAAAGGTCTATCTGCTTTTCCATGCCGATTGCTTCGGCGATGCAGCGCACTGTAAATAGTCTTTACTCGAACCGTCAAGCCCCGCCGCGCAGGTTTTCGTGCGGCGTGCAACGGCGGAGGACAAGGGCGCGCGCAGCCGCGCCATCCCGGCACGCCGTCAAGCGCCGATCAGCAGCCCCCCGGCGAAGCCGATGCGCCACACCGTCCACGCGCCCAGCACGCAGCTGAACAAGGCCATGCCCACGGCCAGCATGCGATAGGGCCAGGCTGCCCAGCCCGCCGTGAGCTTCAGCCCCAGGCCGATGGCCAGCGCCAGCAGCGCCATGCCGACGATGGAGCCGGCGCCGAAGACCGCCACGTAACCCAGCCCCACCAGCGGCGTGCTGGTGACGCCCACGGCCAGCAGCACCAGCGCGGCGGAGCCGGCCAGGCCGTGGACCATGCCGACCACCGTGGCACGCAGCCATTCGCGGTCGAGATGCAGGTGGCGGTGCGCCGGGCTCTTGCGCTGCTGCGACAGGTGGAAGTGCCGATGCACATGCACCTCGCCGTCGCCGTGCCGGTGCACGTGCTCGTGCAGCAGCCCGGCGCGCAGCCGGCGCAGGCAGTCCAGGCCCAGCAGCACCAGCATCACGCCCACCAGCAGTTCCAGGCCGTCGGCCGCGCGCTCGGGCACCACCTGGCCCAGGGCCAGCATGCTGCCGCCGACCAGGGCCAGGGTCAGTGTGTGGCCCAGGCCCCAGAAGGCGCCCAGGCGTGCCGCCTCGGTCCAGGACGCGCGGCGCACCACCAGGGTGGCGACGGCCGCCAGGTGGTCGGACTCCATCGCGTGGCGGATGCCGGTGCCCAGGCCGACCGCCAGGACCGTGGCAACGGGGAACAGACTGCTCATGACTGCTATGCCTTCAACTCTTGCGGATCGGCCGCGCAGCCTTGCCGGCAATGGCCGGCCGCAACACTTCCCAGCATCCGTAGACCGCCGCGTGCGCATGCCAGGTCTCGGCCGCCAGCAAGCGCACGCACACCAGGTCGCCGATGCGGCTGACGCCGGCGGTCACGCCTTCGTACTGTGCCAGCGCTTCGTGAAGCGTCTCTTCGATGCCGGTTTCCATGCCGGACACGTACGCAACCACCATGCCCAGGTGCTGGCGGCCGGCCCACAGCGCCTCCAGTTCGCGCGCCTGCTCGGGCGTGCGGGCGAAAAGCCGGTCCAGCACGATCAGCCGGCCGTCCAGCCAGACCTCGAACTCGGAGCGCATCGCGTGGAAGGCGAAGGCCTCGCCGGCGCGGTGGTGGATGCGCCCGGCGGCGATCAGGTCGGTGGCGAACAGCCGCGCGCCGGCGGCCATGTGGATGCGCGTGCGGCGCACCGTGCGGCTGGCGGCGTAGGGGATGACCTCGTCGGGCAGGTACTCCAGCGTCGCGCCGTCGGCCACGTCGATGTCGACGATCTCCTCGGACTGGCCGCCGTGCTCGCACTTGTAGAACTTGGCCGCCGAGGCCGTGGTCACCAGCAGGCGGGCGCCCGGCTCCATATGCAGGTGCAGGGCCGCGGTGTCGCCCTCGACGAAGCCGCCGCTGGAGTTCTGCAGCAGCACGAAGGGCTGGTCGTCGTGGTCCTGGTAGTGCGCGCCCAGCCACTGGTAGGGGATGCGGCGCGCGACCGGGTCCACTTCCGTGCGGCCCGCGCGCACGCGGGCGCGCAGGTTGAGCAGGGCGTACTTGCCGATCTCCCAGCCCGGGTCGGGCTGGACGAAGGCGCGGGGCTGGAAGCTCATCGTGGACTCCTCGCCGTCACGCCTGCGCGAACAGCACTTCGCTCTTCACCCAGCGCACCAGCTCGTCCACGCCCGTCCCGTCGCGGATGCAGGTGAACATGAAGGGGCGCTCCTTGCGCTGCACCTTGGCGTCGCGGTCCATGATGCGCAGGTCGGCCCCCACCATGGGCGCGAGGTCGATCTTGTTGATCACCAGCAGGTCGGACTTGGTGATGCCGGGGCCGCCCTTGCGCGGGATCTTCTCGCCCTGGGCCACGTCGATGACGTAGATGTGGGCGTCGACCAGGTCGGGGCTGAAGGTGGCGGCCAGGTTGTCGCCGCCGCTCTCGACGAAGATCAGGTCCAGGTCCGGGTGGCGCTGGCTCATCTCGGCCACCGCGTGCAGGTTCATCGAGCAGTCCTCGCGGATGGCCGTGTGCGGGCAGCCGCCGGTCTCCACACCCATGATGCGGTCGGGCGGCAGGGTCTGGTTGCGGGTCAGGAACTCGGCATCCTCCTTGGTGAAGATGTCGTTGGTGATGGCGGCCACCGAGAACTCGAGGGCGAGCCTTCTGGCCAGCGTGTCCACCAGCGCGGTCTTGCCCGCTCCCACCGGCCCACCGATGCCCAGACGTACAGGTTTGCGCATATCTCTCTTCTCCAGTCCAACAGCTTCAAGAAATGCACAGGCGGCTGTAGAGCCGCTCGTGCTGCATGGACGCGATGTCGAGGATCGCGAAGGTGGTGCCCAGCTCGTCGGCGGGCGTGTCCAGCGCGATGCGCGCGCATTCGGACAGCTGCGGCCGCGCATCGGCCAGGATGCGCTGGGTCTCGAACTGCCCCAGCGGGATGATGCGTGCCGCCACGCCGACGAGGCTGGACAGGCTGCTCTGCAGGAAGGCAGCGACCGATTCGCGCTCGGCGATGCCGGCGTCCGCCATGCCCACGCCGAAGGCAGTGGCGTAGTGGCCGGCGACGCGGCCTTCGCGCAAGGCCTGGCCGTAGCTGCTCAGGCGCTCGCCGCCGAAGGCGTCCAGCACGGCACGCACGAAGGCGTCGCCGGTGTTCAGGCTGGCGGCGCGCGTCTCCTTGCCCAGCTTCAGCGCGGTGAGCACGGCGTCGATCTTCTCTATCGCCGCCCAGTCGCCGGCCAGGGCCGCGGCGCGCGCCAGGCGCACGGCCGCGCCGTCGGCCGTGGCCAGGCCGTTGCGCATCCACAGCGCGGCCCATCGGCCCAGGTCGTCGGCGTTGCGGATGTAGCCGTCGACGATCAGCGACTCGAAGCCGTAGGAGTGGCTGAAGGAGCCGACGGGGAAGGCTTGCGAGGCGACCTGCAGCAGGTAGAACAGGTTGCTCTCGCGGGCGGCTTCCCTGCGTGCCGGCGCACGCGGTGCGGCGGTCACGGCTTCAGTCATGGTGGTGCCCATGTCCGTGGCCGTGGCCGTGGCCGCCGCCGGTGTAGGCCGCCACGCGGTCGCCGGTGAAGCCGCGGCGCACGCGCTCGAACTCCACTCCCATGTCCATCAGCACATGCTCCAGGATGTGGTCGTAGGGCGTGAGCATGGTCTGCGCCAGGAAGCGCACCGGCCGGTGCAGGTTGCCCAGCTGGTTGGCCGCCATGGCCCACTGGCGACCGGACCTGGGCAGGACCTCCAGCAGGTCCTCGGTGGCCGCAGCGACGACCACGGCCACGCCGTCGTCGACCAGCACCACGTCGCCCTCCTCCAGCTCCTCGCCGCGCGGCAGCGAGATGGACAGCTCGCGCCCGCCCTGGCTCCTGACCTTCATGTGCGGGCGCTCGCGCTGCTCGGCGTTGAGCTCCAGCGTGTCCGTGCCGCGCACCCTGGGTTGCAGGTCGGCCAGGCGGCCGGCGATCTCGACGATGACCTTGCTTGCCATGGCGCTCACCTCACGTAGAACTTGCGGGTCAGGGGGAGCGTGCGCGCCGGCTTGACGGTGATGCGCTGGCCGTCCATGTAGACGTTGTAGGTCTCGGGGTCGATGTCCAGCTTGGGCATCAGGTTGTTGTGGACCATGTCGCGCTTGGAGATGGTGCGGCAGCGCTTGATGGGCAGCAGGGTCTGGCACTCGATCTTGTTCGCCAGCCCGGCATCGATGGCCGCCTGCGTGACGAAGGAGAAGGCCGTGCGCCGGGGGTTGCGGCCGTAGTGGCCGTACTGAGGCCGGTAGACCAGTGGCTGGCAGGTCATCAGCGAGGCCGCGGGGGAGCCCATGGCCGACCAGGAGATGAAGCCGCCCTTGAGGATGGTCTCGGGCTTGGCGATGAACATGTCCGGCCGCCAGACCACGAGGTCGGCGATCTTGCCGGCGGTGATGGAGCCGACGTAGCTGTCCACGCCGAAGGTGATGGCCGGGTTGATCGTCACCTTGGCCAGGTAGCGCTTGATGCGCATGTTGTCGTTGCCGCGCTCCTCCGGCAGCCGGCCGAAGCGCACCTTGTTGACGGCGGCCAGCTGGAAGGCGCGCTGCGCGCTCTCCGCCGCGCGGCCCACGCCCTGGCTGTCGGAGCCGATCATGCTGATGGCGCCCACGTCGTGCAGCACGTCTTCCGCCCGCATCGTCTCGGCCCGCGCACGGCCCTGGATGAAGGCCATGTCCGTGGGCACCGCCTTGTTCAGGTTGTGGCAGGTGATCAACATGTCGATCTCTTCGTCGTACGTGTTGACCGAGAACGGGTTGGTCGGGTTGGTCGAGCTGGGCAGCAGGTTGGGCTCGCTGACGCAGCGCATGATGTCCGGCGCGTTGCCGCCGCCGGCACCCTCGGCGTGATAGATGTGCATCACACGGCCGGCGATGGCCTCCACCGTGTCCTCGTAGTAGCCGGTCTCGTTCAACGTGTCGGCGTGGATCTGGACCTGGAAGTCGTACTCGTCGGCCACCTCCATGCAGCGGCGGATGGCCGATGGCGAGGAGGACCAGTCCTCGTGGATCTTCAGGCCCGAGGCACCGCCCAGCACCTGCTCGATCAGCGAGCCCTTGTCCGACGAGTTGCCCTTGCCGAAGTTGCCGAAGTTCAGCGGGATGTCGGCCATGGCCTCCAGCATGCGCTGCAGGTTCCATTCTCCCGGGCACTCGATGCCCACGGTCTTGGGGCCGGAGCCGCCGCCGATGACGGTGGTGACGCCCGCGCTCTCGTATTCGAAGAGCTGCTGCACCGAGTCGAAGTGCGGGTGGATGTCGATCAACCCCGGCGTGACGATGCGGCCTTCGAGCGACAGGATGTCGGTGTTGGGGCCGATGATCAGCCCCGGCGTGATGTTCATCGTGTCCGGGTTGCCGGCCTTGCCCACCCCGACGAACTTGCCGTCCAGCACGCCGATGTCGCCTTTCACCACGCCCAGGTACGGATCGATGATGACCGCGTTGGTGATGACCATGTCCAGCGCGCCGTCCACGCGCTTGAAGCGCGAGCACTGGCCCATGCCGTCGCGGATGGTCTTGCCGCCGCCGAAGACCAGCTCGTCGCCGTAGGTGGTGTAGTCGTGCTCGATCTCGGCCACCAGGCCGGTATCGGCCAGGTGGATCTTGTCGCCGGTGGTGGGGCCGAACTGCGTGGCGTAGTCCGGGCGCGGGATCTTCATGCTCATGTCGGTGTTCCTGCTTCGGTTGGTCGCGGATCGGATGTCAGGGCTTGGCGGGCGTGGCGTTGGCCGTGTCGGCGCGCGGCTTGTTGCTCGCGCGCTCGCCCTCGAAGCAGTAGCCGTGCTCGCGCAGCTTCTTCATCGTCAGCTTCCTGGTCTCCTCGCTGCGCATGGAGCCGTTGGTCATGTCGTTCATGCCCATGGACACCTGTGCGCCGGCGAAGCGCGTGAGCTGGCACTTGCGGCTCTGGCCCGGCTCGAAGCGCAGCGCGGTGCCGCTGGGGATGTCCAGGCGGAAGCCGAAGGCGGCCTCGCGGTCGAAGGCCATGGCCTTGTTGGCCTCGACGAGGTGGTAGTGCGCGCCGATCTGGATCGGGCGGTCCCCGGTGTTGGTCAGCACCAGCTCGATGGTCTCGCGGCCGGCATTGATCTCGATGTCGCCTTCGCCGAACTCGATGTACCCCGGCGGCAGCGTGTCGCCCACGTCGAAGGACTCGTCGGGCACGACGGACCTGGGGATCGGCGGCGGCGCCCAGGGCAGCTTCTCGCCCTCGGCCTCGCGGATGGGGTTCATCACGGTGACGAGCTTGGTGCCGTCCTCGAAGACCGCCTCCACCTGCAGGATCTTCATCATCTCCGGCACGCCGTCCATCACGTGGTGCGTCTTCAGGATGGTGGCGCCGTAGTCCATCATGTCCACCAGCATCGGGATGCAGCCCTCGCAGGCGCGCTCCATGATCTCGTCGCAGATCAGCGCGGCGGCCTCGGGGTAGTTGAGCTTCACGCCCTTGGCCAGGCGGCGGCGGCCCATCTCGGCCAGCGTCCAGATCTGCAGGCGCTCTTCTTCGCGGATGGTCAGGTGCATGTCGTCGGTTCCTCGTGGATGCAGTTGCTTGTTCAGACGGCGAGGTAGCGCTTGGCCACGGCCGGGTCGTCCAGTTCCTTGGGGTCGATCTCGGCCACGATGGCGCCCTTGTCCATCACGATGCAGCGCGTGGCCGCGGTGCGGATGAGGTCCAGGTTCTGCTCGACCACGATCACGGTCAGGCCCTCCTCCTCTCCCATGCGGCGGATGGTCCGGCCGATCTCCTGGACGATGTTGGGCTGGATGCCCTCGCTGGGCTCGTCCAGCAGCACCAGGTCCGGGTTGCCGACCAGCACGCGGCCGATGGCCAGCTGCTGCTGCTGCCCGCCGCTGAACGAGCCCGCCATCTGGCGATGCCGCTCCTTCAGCACCGGGAAGAAGCGGTAGACGCGCTCGTAGTTGGCCTTCAGCCGCCGCATGCGCCCCACCGTCTCGCCCATCACGAGGTTGCCGCCCACGCTGAGCCTGGAGAAGATCCCGCGCCCTTGCGGCACGTAGCCCACGCCCATGTGCGCGCGCTCGTGCGCCGGCCTGCCGGTGATGTCCGAGCCGAGGAAGGCGATGCCGCCGCCCATCGCGGGCAGCTCGCCCACCAGCGTCTTCATCAACGTGGACTTGCCCACGCCGTTGCGGCCGATGACGGCGAGGATCTCGCCCGGCTTCACCGCGAAGGACACGCCCTGCACGATCTTCACGCGGCCGTAGCCGGCGCTGAGGTTGTTGACGCTGAGCACCATGTTCAATGCCTCGCACCCGTGCCGAGGTAGATGTCCTGCACGGACGGGTCGTTCTCGATCTGGGCCATGCTGCCCTGGGCGAACAGGCGCCCGAAGTGCAGCACGGTGACCGAGGGCGCCAGCTGGCGCACGATGGCCATGTCGTGCTCGATGACGACGATGGTCACGCCCTGGCGGTTCAGCTCCAGCACGATCTCGCCGGTCTCCCGCGTCTCCTCCGGGCCCATGCCGGCGGTGGGTTCGTCCAGCAGCAGGATCTCGGGGCGCGCGGCCAGCGACATGCCGATCGAAAGCCATTGCTGCTGCCCATGCGACAGCGTGTTGGCCATCAGGTCCTCGGTGCCGGACAGGTGCAGCCGCGCCAGCAGCTTCGCCGTCTCGCCCGGGATCTGGTGCACGCCGTGGTGGCGGCGCAGCGGCACGAAGAGGTTCTGCGCGACCGTCAGCTCCTGGTAGATGGGCACGTTCTGGAACTTGCAGGTCAGGCCCAGGCGCGCGCGCTCGTGCGTGCCCAGGCGCGTGACGTCGCGGCCGCGGTAGAAGACCTGGCCCTCGCTGGGCCGCTCCACGCCCATCAGCAGCTTGAACAGCGTGCTCTTGCCGGCGCCGTTGGGGCCGAGGATGCAGTGCAGCTCGCCGGGACGCACGGAGAAGTCCAGGCCGTCGATGGCGCGCACGCCGCCGAAGACCTTGACCAGCTTCCTCGTTTCCAGGATGGGGGCTTGGGTCGCGCTCATTGCCTCACTCCTTGCCCGCGCCCTGCAGCGCCAGCGGGGCATCGGCCGCGGGCACGGCAGCCACGCGGCGCCACTTCTTCTTCACCAGGCCCATCAACACGCCTTCGGGCATCAGGCTCATGCCCACCACCAGCAGCGCGCCCTGGATCAGCAGCGCGTACTCGCCCTGCTCGGCCAGCTCCAGCGACAGGCCCTGGAAGACCAGCGCACCAAGCAGCGCCGCGGTGAGGTCCTTGCGCCCGGCCACCGCCACCCAGATGACCGGCAGGATGTTGCTCTGCACGCCGAAGCTGTTGGGGTGGATGAAGGCGCCCCAGGCGGTGTAGAGCACCCCGGACAGGCCGGCGATGGCCGCGGCGATGCAGAACACGCTGAGCTGGATCAGGCGCACGTCGTAGCCGAAGGTCTCGGTGCGGGCCTCGTCCTCGCGGATGCCCACGAGGATGTAGCCGTAGCTGGAATTCACCAGCCAGCGCAGGCCGAGGTAGACCGCGACGAGCACCGCCAGCACCAGGTAGTAGAAGGGCAGCCCGCGGCCGTCGAAGGCATAGGCCCAGGGGCCGAGGCCGAGCGTCAGGCTGGGCAGCAGGTCCACCCCCGTGCCGGGCGCCGGCTGCAGGCCGTTGAAGCCGCCCAGGTAGGCCGCGCCCCAGGTGTACTTCGGGTCTGCCGTCTGCAGCAGAAAGGTTTCCATCAGCATGGAGACCACGAGCGTGAGGATCGCGACGTACACGCCCTTGAGCCGTGCATAGAACATCACGCCGCCCAGTGCCGCCGCAGCCAGGGCAGGGACCAGGATGCCGGCAAGGATCGCGATGTCCGTGTTGCCGTGGGCCTGGATCAGGTTGAGGCCGAGGATGCCGTAGGCATACCCGCCGAGCCCGAAGAAAGCCGCCTGGCCGAGGCTGAGGATGCCGCAGTAGCCCCAGATCAGGCACAGGCTCAAGGCCAGCAGCCCGCTGATCAGGAAGTTGCTGAGCTTGATCATCACGAAGCCGTCGAGCACGGCCGGTGCGATCGCGAAGGCGGCCACGCCGATGGCGAAGGCGCTCCAGAAGCCGCGGCCGCGGCCCAGGGTCTGGGGCCCGTTGAGGACGTGCAGGTGGTCGACGAGTGCCATGTGTGCTTACGCCTGCTTGCGCAGCGCCCCCAGCTTGCGCTTTTCGAGGTACTCCGAGATGCCCTTGGG
>SCTQ01000292.1 GCA_004322345.1 Aquabacterium sp.
CCGAACCCTTGCCGTGCAGCGAGGGCCGCCAGGTGAAGGCCGCCACCGAGCGGCCCGGGGTCCAGTTGAACTGCAGCTGGTTGGACTTCAGGAAGTCGACGATGTCCGGGTTGTTGTTGTCCTGCTCCCACTTGCGGTCGGTTCGCAACTCCACACGCCATTGCACGGACAGGTCGCCGTGCTCGAGCCCGGCCGACGCGTAGAGGCGGTTCCAGGCACGCGACAGGGGATCGGGCTGGCCGTTGGACTGGTGGACGAAGCCGAGCTGGACCATCTTCCACTTCCAGCCGCCGGGCAGCGCGTTCTCCCAGCCCTGGGGCATGCGCATGACGTAGATCAGCTCGGGCTGGTAGTCGGTGTTGCGGAAGGGCGCCGACTCCGCGTGGTTGTAGAGCTGCCAGAGCGACTCCTGGGTGTAGCCCACCCACAGGTCGGCGCCGGGCAGCAGCAGGTCCTGGGCGATCTTCGTGCGCAGCGAGAGCTGGATCTTGGTCTCGGCGCGCTGGTAGTCGGGCAGGTTCTCGGCGTAGCCCTGGGTCGGCGTGTAGGGCCGCTTGTTCATCCGCCGCGTGACGTGCAGCGGCAGGAAGAAGTTGGGCCGGTAGGCCGTGTAGTTGAAGGTGCCGCGCTTGTCCTCGTCGGACAGCTCCCAGTAGCGGGACATCCAGCTGTTGCTCGCCTTGGCTTCGGCCGCGGCGGCCTTGCTCACCGGCGTGGTGGCGGCGCCCGCGGCCTCGGCCGCCGCCGCTGCCTCGCCCGGGCGCGCGGCCGGCGAAGCCGGCAGCTCGAACATCGAGTTGCGCACCACCAGCTTGTCGAAGCAGGCCAGGCGCGCGGTGCTGTCGGCGATCGCCACGCACTCCTTCAAGTCCACCGGCGTCTGGGCCGCGGCCGCCCCGGCCAGGTTGGCGAGGGCAAGGAAGACGGCAGCGCGGGGAACGTTGTTCATGGCAGGCAGGGTGTGTGGATGGCGGCGCAGCATGACATGCAGGCGCCCCGCTTGCCTGCCGGGCAGCGGCGTGTGGCGTTGTCAGCCGCGGCCTACACGGCCTCGACCGACAGGGCTCGATCAGTAGGTCTTGTAGGGCAGGAACTTGCCCGACATCACGATCTTCACGCGGTCGCCATTGGGATCGGCCTGGCGCGTCATGTCCATCTTGAAGTCGATGGCACTCATGATCCCGTCACCGAACTCCTCGTGGATCAGCGCCTTGAAGGTGGTGCCGTAGACGCTGACCAGCTCGTAGAAGCGGTAGATCAGCGGATCGGTGGGCACGGCCGTGGGCAGCGATCCCTTGTACGGCACCTCCTGCAGCCACTTCCCCGCCTCCTCGGGCAGGCCGAAGATCTCGACGATGGCGGCGGCCTGCTGGGCCGTGAGCGTCATCTGGCCCAGGCAGGCAGCCGTCACCCACTCCTTGCTGTGGCCCACCTTGGCGGCCACGTCGGCCCACTTCAGGCCCTTGGCCACCTTGGCCTGCACGATCAGGTCGGTCACGTCTTCACGGTTCATCGTTCACTCCTTTCAAAAGCGTCACGCAGACGCGAGGTATTGCCCAGCGAGCCCCGCGGATCCGGCTTTGCCGGCCCGCTGGTGTGGCGGCGAAGCGCGTAGGGGGTGGGTGAGCGGACGGGTCACCGTTCCCACAGGAACTTGCGGTCGGCGGCCTGGATGGATACGTCGTTGATGGAAGCTTCGCGCCGGCGCATCAGGCCGCGCTCGTCGAACTCCCACTGCTCGTTGCCGTGGCTGCGCCACCACCGGCCCTCGTGGTCGTGCCACTCGTACTCGAAGCGCACGGAAATGCGGTTGTCCGTCACCGCCCACAGTTCCTTGCGCAGGCGATAGTCGAGCTCCTTCTCCCACTTGCGCGCGAGGAAGGCGCGGATCGCGTCGCGGCCCTGGAAGAACTCGCTGCGGTTGCGCCACCAGGAGTCCTCGGTATAGGCCGCGGCGCAGCGGTCGGGGTCGCGGCTGTTCCAGGCGTCCTCGGCCATCTGCACCTTCAGGCGCGCGGTCTCCACCGTGAACGGCGGCAGCGGGGGGCGGGGCGTGCTGGTCATGTCCGGGCTCCACGGGGATAGGTTGCCGAGCATGCTAGGCAACACGGCACATCCGCGCTGTCGCGGCGGACGGCAATCGGCTGTAGTGCCAGCACTACGCCGGCCGGCCTACACCGCGATCAGCTTCTGCCGCACCGCGTACAGCGCCAGCTCCACGTCGTTGCGCACGCCGGTCTTCTCCAGGATGCGCGCGCGGTAGGTGCTGACGGTGTTGGGGCTGAGGTGCAGGCGCTCGGCGATCTGGCCGACGGCCTGCCCCTCGGCCAGCAGGCGGAAGACCTGGTACTCGCGGTTGGAAAGGCGCTCCATCGCGGCGTCCTCGCCGGCCTCGTCCTGCGGCCGGCTGATCGAGGTGGCCAGGGCCTCGGCCAGCGCGGGCGTCACATAGATGCCGCCGGAGGCAGCCTTGCCCAGCGCGGCCAGCAGGTCGGCCGGGTCGGCGTTCTTGTTGAGATAGCCGCAGGCGCCGAGCTTCAACGCGCGCAGCGCGAACTGCTTGTCGGGATAGGTGGACAGCATCAGCACGGGCAGGCGCGGGTACTCGGCCTTCAGCTGCTTGAGCACGTCCAGCCCGTCGCGATGGGGCAGCGCGACGTCCAGCAGCACGACGTCCAGCGTGCCCTCGGCCATGTGGCCGCGCACCAGGCGCACGCACTCGGCACCGTCGGCTGCCTCGGCCACCACGCAGAAGTCGGGCGCGTCGGCCAGGGTCTGCTTCAGGCCCTGGCGCACGACCCAGTGGTCGTCGCAGATCAGCACGCAGATGCTCATGTCCATGCGTTCACTCCTTGCGCCGCGGGGACGGGCGCGACTTGCAGCGGCATCACCAGCCGCACGCAGGTGCCGCGGCCCGGTGCGCTGTCCACCGACACGCTGCCGCCGAAATGGCCGGCGCGCTCGCGCATGCCCAGCATGCCCCAGGCATCGGCGCGCTCGAAGTCACCAGGCACGGCACCGCGGCCGTTGTCGTGCACGGCCACGCAGAGCTGGCCGGCAGCGGCCGCGATGCGCACGCGCACGGCGCTGGCCCGCGCATGCCGCGCCACGTTGGACATCATCTCCTGGAAGATGCGGAAGACCGCGGTGGCCTGCTCGCCCTGCGGCTGAGGCGCGCCGGGCTCGATCTGCATCTGCCAGTCGCAGCCCAGCTCGGCGGCGTCCACCACCTCCTGCGCCTGCCACTCCAGTGCTGCCCACAGGCCCTGGTGGTCGAGGATGGAGGGGCGCAGGTCCGTGATGATGCGGCCCACGTTGTCCACGGCTGTGTCGATCAGCCGGCCCATGCTCTCGCACTTGGCCTGCAGCGGCGCGCGGTCGTCCAGGCGGCGGTCCAGCCAGGCCACGTCCATCTTCAGCGCCACCAGCAGGCTGCCGAGTTCGTCGTGGATCTCGCGGGCGATGCGGTTGCGCTCGGCCTCGCGCACGGACTCCAGGTAGGCCGAGAGCTCGCGCACCTGCTGCAGGGCCGCGCTGAGCTCGCGCGTGCGCTCGGCCACGCGCTGCTCCAGCTCGTCATGGGCCTGGCGCAGCAGGGCCTGGGCGCGGCGGCGCTCGGTGACGTCGACGAAGGTGATGACCGCGCCCTCCATGCGCCCGCCGTCGAGGATCGGATAGGAGGAGTACTCCACGCACAACGGCCGGCCGTCGGCACGCCACAGCACCTCGGTGTCGATGCGGCAGGGCAGGCCCAGGCGGAAGGCCTTGAAGATGGGGCAGTCGCATTCGGCGTAGCTGCTGCCGTCGGCATGCGAGTGGTGGATGAGCTCGTGCATGTTGCGGCCGATGACTTCGTCGGCCGCGTAGCCCAGCAGTTCGGCCCCGGCGCGGTTCACGAAGGTGCAACGGCCATCCATGTCGATGCCGTAGACCCCTTCGCCGGTGGACTCCAGCAGCAGGCTCAGGCGATCGCGCCACAGTGCGGCCACGCGGCTGCTGGCCGGCAGCGCCGCAAGCGAGGCGCCGGAAGGATCGGGAGCAGGCATGGGCAGGTTCTCCACGCAGGGGCCGGCTGCAAGCACCGTACCCGCGGCCGCGGCCTGGCCCGCACCAAAGCGAGGCGCTCAGCCGCCTGCGAAGGCCTGCCGCAACGCCAGCGCCACCGCGGTGTGCGCCTGCGCCGCCTCGGGCAGGAAGCGGCCCATGTTGATGAAGTCATGGATCACGCCCGGCCACTCGCGCAGCTCGACCGGCACGCCGGCGGCGCGCAATGCGTCGGCATAGAGGCGGCCGTCGTCGGCCAGCGCGTCGCATTCGGCCAGGCCGATCCAGGCCGGCGCCAGGCCCGCGAGGCTGGGCGCCTTCAGCGGCTGGCGCTTCCAGTCTTCCGGCTTCGAGGGATCCTTGTACTGCTCGTCGAACCACGCCATCAGCTCGCGGCTGAGCAGCAGCTCGCGGCTGTAGCGGGCGAAGGAGTCGGTCAAGGTGCCGGTCTGCACCGAGGGATAGAACATCAGCTGCAGCGCCAGCCGGATGCCGGCGTCGCGCGCCAGGATGGCCGTGCTGGCGGTGATGGTGGCGCCGGCGCTGTCACCGCCCACGGCGATGCGCGTGCCGTCCAGGCCCAGGCCCGAGCCCTCGGCGACCAGCCAGCGCACGGCAGCGAAGGCATCGTCCAGGCCGGCCGGAAACTTGTGCTCGGGCGCGAGGCGGTAGTCGATGGCCACCACCGCGGCGCCGCTTTGTTTGGCGACCTGGCGGCACATGCTCTCGCAGGTCTCGATGGCACCGACGACGAAGCCGCCGCCGTGCACGTACAGCAGCACCGGCAGGCCGGCGGACTTGCTGTCGGCCCACAGCCGCGCACGCATGGGCTGGCCGGCGCCGCCGGGAATGCTGAAGTCTTCCACCCGCGCCACCGGCACCGGCGGCTCGGCCAGCGCGCCCACGCTCATCTGGTAGCCGGCGCGCGCCTGCTCGACGGGCATCGTGTAGATGGGCGGGAAGTTGGCCTGGCGGATCTTGTCCAGCAGGTGGCGGGTGGCGGCGTTCAGCGGGTGTTCGGGCATGGCTCGGCAACGGTTGTGCAGGTGCGTGGCAACGGCGTGGGCGATGAAGCCGATCCATTATCCGGACCGCCGCGCAGTCGCGGCGGCGGGGATCCCGCAGGCGCGGCGCTGGCGGGATGGGCGGCATGGCCACGCGCTGCGGCGGCACGCCGAACGCGGCATCGCGCTTGCCGTTCACGGCTCGCAGGCGCCGTGCCGCACCCGGCTTTGATGTTGCGTCGCAACGCAGTTGCGTGAGGCTTGTATCGGGTTGAAAACCTGCCATCGAAGCCGGGGGTGCCTCGCCCCTTTTCCCGGCAGTCGCGGCTAATCTGCGCGCCCCGCTCAACGCTCACTCCGAACGAGACTCGACATGCCATCCTTGAACAAGCTCGCGGCCGCCGCCGCACTGCTGTCGGCTGCGACCCTGGCCTCCGCCGCGCAGACCTTCTGCGTCTTCGACATCCTGGGCGCCCACGGCGAAGGCTTCAACGCGGCCAAGGACTACGCCGTGGCCATGCAGAAGAACGGCGCGGACATCAAGCTGAAGGTCTACATCGACGAGCGCGTGGCGCTGGAGGACTTCCGCACCGGCCAGTGCGACGGCGTGTCCGCCACCGCGCTGCGCACGCGTGCCTTCGCGCCGCTGGCCGCGTCCATCGACTCCATCGGCGCGGCCACCGTCGTGCAGAACGGCAAGATCGACATGAAGACCAGCTTCGAGGTGGTCAAGCGCACGATCCAGACCTTCACCTCGCCGCAGGCGGCCAAGCTGATGGTCAACAACGGCTACGAGATCGCCGGCATCCTGCCGCTGGGCCCGGCCTATCCCTTCCTGAACGACCGCAAGATCAGCTCGGTGGAAGCCGCCGCAGGCAAGAAGATCGCGGCCTTCGACTACGACAAGGCCCAGGCCGCGATGATCCAGCGCATCGGCGCGCAGGCGGTGTCGGCCGACGTCACCAACTTCGCCACCAAGTTCAACAACGGCGCCGTGGACATCATCGTGGCGCCGGCCATGGTCTACAAGCCGCTGGAGCTGAACAAGGGCATCGGCACCAAGGGCGCGGTCGCGCGCATGCCGATGATCATGCTGAGCTACCAGATGCTGATCCGCCCGGAGAAATTCCCCGAGGGCTTCGGCCAGAAGTCGCGCGAGTACTGGCTGTCGCAGTTCGACCGTGCGGTGGAGATCATCGAGCGCGCCGAGAAGGACGTGCCCGCCAACGTGTGGCTGGAGCTGCCGGCGCAGGACGCGCAG
>SCTQ01000028.1 GCA_004322345.1 Aquabacterium sp.
GCCTGATCCAGTGCCTCGCGCGCAGGACGGAAGCCCGGGCCGCCCTGGCCCAGGCGCGCGTCCACCGCCTGCTCCAGCGCGGCGAGCGCGCGGCGTGCCGCCTCATGGTCGGCCAGCTGCTCCCGCCAGGTCGCGGCAGGTGTGTCGCGCAAGGCGCGGGCGAGTCGTTCGGGACCGGGGCGCTCCGCCTCGCCCGCTGGTGCGGCCATGCGCAGGCGATGGACGTCGGCCAGGCTGGCACGCAGGTCGGCACGGCCGTCGGGGTTGCGGCCCAGCGGCAGCACGATGACGGTGGCCAGCGCGGCCACGCGGTTCAGCAGCCAAGAAAGTGCGCCGGTGCGCTGTTCGAAGTCACGGCCCTCGGGCAGCGGATGCACGCCTTCCCAGTGGACCTGCAGCAGGCCCTCGACCAGTTGCAGCCCGTCGGCCAGGCCGCGCCAGCCGCGGGTGCTGGCCTGGGCCTCGGCCCACCAGGCGGCCAGGCGCAGGTCCTTGCTGCGAGTCAGCAGGAGTTCTTCGGCCGTGCGGGCCACGGCCGGCCAGTCGGCCACCTTCAATGGCGCCACCCAGGCCCCCTGGGCCAGGCCGGGGTCGTCCTGTTCGCGCGCGCGGGCGATGGCGTCGAAGGATCCGGAGAAGGCCAGGTCCTCGCCGCAGGGGGCGTCCGGTTGCAGGGGCTGCAGCAGCGCGGCCAGGTCGACGGTCATCTTCACTCCCTTGGATTCGTATCGGATCAGGGGGCGAAGAATAACCAGCGGGGCTCTTGTCGCAGACCCCAAGACGAAGGGCCGGCAAAGCCGGCCCTGGTCTGGTTGGCGCGGCGCCGAGGCGCCTGCCTCAGGCGATCAGAAGGTTTCCCAGTTGCCGTCGTCCACCGGCGCCGCCGGCTTGGCCACGGGCTTGGGAGCATCGGCCACGGGCGCCGGCTCGGGGCGCTTGACCTCGGCCACCGCGGTGGGGCGTACCGCGACAGCCGTGCTGCTGCTGGCGGTGCTGCTGACGCTGCTCCTGGGGGCGGCCGGCTTGACCGCCGGCGCGGCGTGGAAGACCGGCGCGGGGGTGCTCACAGGGCTGCTGCCGTGGCTGATGCGGAAGGCGGCGACCGCCTCTGCCAGCCTGGCGGCCTGTTCCTTCAGGCTCTCGGCGGCGGCGGCGGACTCCTCCACCAGCGCGGCGTTCTGCTGTGTCATCTGGTCGAGCTGGGTCACGGCCTGGTTGACCTGGCCGATGCCGGTGGACTGCTCGGCGGATGCGGCGGTGATCTCGCCGATGATGTCCGTCACGCGCTGCACGCCGCTGACGATCTCCTGCATCGAGCTGCCGGCGTCCTCGACCAGCTTGGAGCCCGACTCCACCTTCTCGCTGGAGGCGACGATCAGCGTCTTGATCTCCTTGGCCGCCTGCGCGCTGCGCTGGGCCAGGTTGCGCACCTCGCCGGCCACCACCGCGAAGCCGCGGCCCTGCTCGCCGGCACGCGCGGCTTCCACCGCGGCATTCAGTGCCAGGATGTTGGTCTGGAAGGCGATGCCGTCGATGACGCCGATGATCTCGCTGATCTTGCGGCTGGAGGCGTTGATCTCGTTCATGCTGCTGACCACCTGCGAGACGATGCTGCCGCCGCGCTGGGCCGCACCGGCCGCCGAGCTGGCGAGCTGGTTGGCCTGGCGGGCCGCATCGGCGCTCTGGCGCACGGTGCCGGTCAGCTCCTCCATGCTGGAGGCGGTCTGCTGCAGGTTGGACGCGGTGTGCTCGGTGCGCGAGGACAGGTCCTGGTTGCCGCTGGCGATCTCGTTGGACGCGGTCGAGATGGAATCGGTGGCCTGGCGGATCACCGTGACGGTGGCCCGCATGCGGCCGATCATCCCGGCCAGGGCGGCACGCAGCGAGCCGGTGTCGCTGCCGTCGGAGGGAATCTCGACGGCGAGATCGCCATCGGCCACGCGCTGCACCAGCTCACGCAGGTGCGAAGGCTCGTCGCCCAGGTCCTTCCAGACGGAAGCCACGATCAGCACCGAGGCCACGCCCAGCACCAGCAACGCGACCACGCCGGTGCCCACGGTGATCCACAGGTTGGCCTCGACGCCCTCGGTGGCGCTCTTCTGCGTGTTGAGGATGACTTCGCGCGCCTGCTTCTGGCGATCGGCCAGCAGCTTGTCGACCGCGGCTTGCGAGGACTGCATCTTGGCCACCAGAGTCGGGCCGTCGCCGGCGCCCTTGCCCAGCATGGCTTGCACGGCGGCCATTGCGGAGGACTGGTAGGTCTCGAAGGCGCCCGACAGCTCCTGGGCCACCTGGCCCTTGCTTTCGATCTTGCCCATGGCCGTCAGTGCCTCGCGCGCGGCGGCGAGCATGGGCTCCACGTCCTTCAGCTTGGCTGCGTCACCTTCGGAGGCGGCCGACTGCAGCGTCGCGCGGTATTCACCGGTGCTGCGATCGAGCTTCATCACCTGCTCGAGGAAGGGCGAGTCGATCTGGCGCAGATGCTCCAGCCCCGCCGACGTGCGTGCGCCGACGATGGCGCTGATGACCACGCCGATGGTGAACACCACGGCGGCCGACAGCGGCAACATCCAGATCTTGGTACGGAATTTCATCTCTCTGCCTTTCAGACTCTGACGCCCGGAGGCCGTGCGAACGGCGTGCGTCGTGCGGGATATCGGCAGGCCGGTGGCGCCGATTGAGTACGAATGCCCGCGGCAAACGAACAACCGGCAGCCGGTGGTGTGCCGAACTGCCGGTTGAGGCCTGAATGCTGGGACCGGGTCAGTCCAGCGTCAGAACTGCCTTGACGGTGCCGTCGACGGCGCCTTTTTCGATGTAGCCGATGGCCTTGGGATCGGCCGCGACGGCCTTCTTCACCGCGGCGGCGTCGGCCACTTCCTTGGGCGGCTGGCCCTTGCCGGAGAACACGATGCGCGACCAGGTGGCCTTGACCTGGGCCAGGTCACGCTCGGTGGCCTTCTTGTAGAACTGCTCGCGCACCGGGGACGATTCCGGCAGGTCCAGCGGCTTCAGGTCGAAGCTGCGGCCGAGGTAAAGGTTGGCCACCTGGTCTTTGGTCAAGGGCGCCGCGGACGGGGCCATCACGACGGCGACCTGGGCGCTGGCCGTGCCGGCCGCAGCGAGCAGTGCCAGAGCGAAGAGTTGGTATGGGATCTTCATGGTGATACTCCCGCTCAGAACACGAAGTCCAGAACGACGCTGAACACGTTGATGTTCCGGCTGGCGGGCGGATCACCGGCCGCCACACGCATGCGGCCGTTGCTGTTCTTGCCGAGCTGGGTGTAGTCGTACTGGGTCTTCAGCGCCAGGTTCTTCTGGAAGTCCCAGCGCAGCCCGATGCTGGAGGTCTTCTGCGTCGGCGTGAACTGACGCAGCGTCTGATTGATGCCGTCGTTGATGCCGGATGCACCGGGGAAGGTGATCCCAGTCTCATGCTCGATGTGCGCCTGCGTGCGGGAATGGGTGATGTATGGCGTGAAGGTGCCGAAGCGATAGCCGGCGCTGGCGTACCAGGACGTGCTGTCCGACAGGAATCCATCGCCCTTGAACATGATCACTTCGCTCATCAGGAACCACTGCCCCGGGTCGTAGGTAGCGCCCAGCGAGATGGCCGACAGTTTCATGTCGTCGAGCTTGTACTTGTTCGTCAGGTTGCTGACCTGCGTGGCGGCCGCGGGCACGAAGGCGGCGTAGCCCGCCATGCCGTTGAACAGCGGCGTCAGCGACGGGAGGTTCGCGTCGAGGGCAACATTGGTGTAGCCGATGCGCATGGTCAGCGAGCCGAGCTCCACGGTGTCGTTCAAGCCCCAGGCCGGCTTGGACTTCACATCGCCGCTGGTGAGCTTGGCGGTGCTGGTGCCGAAGTAGGCCTGGATGGTGTTCTGTGCGCTACCGATGGCATGGCGGTAGGTGGCGTCGATGCCGTCGTTGCTGGTGATGGACAACACTGAATAGGCCTCGATCGGCGGACGTACCCAGGGGTTGGCATAACCGACGAAGCGCGACTCGGACAGTAGGTAGGACGGCGCGGCGATGCGGCCGGCGCGCAGGCTGAAGGCCGGCGTGATACGCCACTTGACGTTGGCCCACTCCACCATCGGGCGGAAGGTGCCGTCATATTGGTGCTTGGAGACCAGCTGCAGCACGGCGGACCACTGGTCGTTGAAGATGGCGTCGATCTGGCCGCCCAGACGCGTGTCCGGATTGGGGGACCAGCGCGAGGTCTTGCCCGCGCCATTCGGCTGGAAGATGTCGCCGACGAAATCCGACTTGTCATCGCTCGAATGCGCAAAACCCAGCGTACCGAATGCGCTGAACTTCCATTGGATGCCTTCGTCGGCCTGCGCCGGCGTCCCGATAGTCAGAGCAAGCCCGGCTGCGCTCATCGCAAGCGCCAGGCGGGTGGGTAGCGGTCGATTCATCTGATGTTCTCCGTGAGTGGGTTGCTGGACGCTCGCAGCGGGTTCGCGGCCTGGATTCGGTCGGCGTCGGACCTATTGGCTCAAATGCCGGCAAGACTTCACGGTGAAACAGCACCATGAACAACAGCCTTGTTCAGAGGACCGCGGGTTGGAGGGCCAGAGCCCCCGGCACGCGCCAGAGTCGCGTCGTGTTATCGGGCCACGGCCGGGGTCGGCTGAAGGGGCAGAAATGAAAAAGCCCGCAGAGCCGTGAGATTCTTCACGGGGCGGGCTGTGCTGTTGTTGGCGTTTTCGAGCAGCCGTTCATCCGGCTGTCACGAAAGGGGGGGTCCCTCCTTCCTGGCGGAGGGCTTCAGGCCTGGGGCGGTGCCACTGTCCAGCGACGGCGCACGTCGCCGGCGTTGTCCACGCTCTCCAGGTGCACGTCGAAACCCCAGAGCCGCGACACGTGCTTGAGCACCTCGTAGGTGTCGTCGCCCAGCGGACGCTCGTGGTGCATGGTGTGGCGCAGGGTCAGCGAGCGGTCGCCGCGCAGGTTCACGCTCCAGACCTGGATGTTGGGTTCGCGCGAACCCAGGTCGTACTGCTTGGACAGCGACTCGCGCAGGTGGCGGTAGCCGGTGTCGTCGTGGATGGCGCTGATCTCGAGTTCGGGCTCGCTCTGGTCGTCGCGCACGGCGAAGAGACGGAAGTCGCGCATCAGGCGGGGGCTGAGGAACTGGCCGACGAAGCTCTCGTCCTTGAAGTTGCGCATCGCGTAGTCCAGCGTCACCAGCCAGTCGGAGCCAGCGATGTCGGGAAACCAGTGCTTGTCCTCGTCGGTGGGCGCCTCGCAGATGCGCTTCAGGTCCGAGTACATCGCAAAGCCCAACGCGTACGGGTTGATGCCGCGATAGGCGCGGTGCCCCACGGGCGGCTGGAAGACGACGTTGGTGTGCGAGCTCAGCCACTCCAGCATCAGGCCGTCGGCCAGCAGACCGTCGTCGTACATGGTGTTGAGCAGCGTGTAGTGCCAGAAGGTGGCCCAGCCCTCGTTCATCACCTGCGTCTGGCGCTGCGGATAGAAGTACTGCGCGACCTTGCGCACGATGCGCACGACCTCGCGCTGCCAGGGCTCCAGCAGCGGCGCGTTCTTCTCGATGAAGTACAGCAGGTTTTCCTGCGGCTCGGCCGGGAAGCGGCGGGCGAGGTCTTCCTCGCCGCCCTTGTCGGCGCGCTTGGGCACCGTGCGCCACAGGTCGTTGATCTGGCGCTGCAGGTAGCTCTCGCGCTCGTCGCGGCGGGCGCGTTCCTTTTCCAGAGACAACTTGCTGGGGCGGCGATAGCGGTCCACGCCGTGGTTCATCAGCGCGTGGCAGGAGTCCAGCGTGTCCTCGACCGCAGACAGGCCGTGGCGCTCCTCGCATTCGGCGATGTAGTTCTTCGCATAGACCAGGTAGTCGATGATCGACGACGCATCGGTCCACATGCGGAAGAGATAGTTGCCCTTGAAGAAGCTGTTGTGGCCGAAGGCTGCATGCGCCGTCACCAGCGCCTGCATCGCCATCGTGTTCTCCTCCATCAGGTAGCTGATGCAGGGGTTGGAGTTGATGACGATCTCGTAGGCCAGGCCCATGTAGCCGCGGCGGTAGTTCTTCTCCGTGGAGATGAACTCCTTGCCGTAGCTCCAGTGGCGGTAGTTCACCGGCATGCCGACGGAGGCATAGGCGTCCATCATCTGCTCGGCGGTGATGACCTCGAGCTGGTTCGGATAGGTGTCCAGGCCATAGCGCTCGGCCGTGGAGCGGATCGCAGCGTAGTACTGCTCGATCAGGTCGAAGGTCCAGTCCGAGGGCGAAGGCAGCGGCTGCGCGGCGCGCGGCGGGCGCACGATATCGGCGGCACGCTTGATCTTGCGGCCGCCGGGCAGCGCCGAGCCGGGTGCGACGACCAGGCCTTGCAGGGCCGAGCCCTGGTGAGTGGCATCGACGATGGGGACCTCGGCCGACATCGCCGACGGTTGCACCGGTTGCGTCATGCGCTCGCCCCTTCCTTCTTGAACAGGTCACGGAACACGGGATAGATCTCGGAGGGTTCCAGCACCTTGCGCATCGCAAAGTTCTTGTTGGCCTCGCCGACCTGCATGTACTCGTCCCACAGGTTCTGCTCGGTCTCGGCGACCTGCACGTAGGCGAAGTAGCGCACCAGCGGCAGGATGGAGTCGGACAGCAGCTCACGGCAGCGGCTGGAGTCGTGGTGCCAGTTGTCGCCGTCGCTGGCCTGGGCGCCGTAGATGTTCCATTCGCCGCTGGGGTAGCGGGCGCGGATGATTTCGTGCATCAGCGTCAAGGCGCTGGACACCACGGTGCCACCCGTCTCGGTAGCGTGGAAGAAGGCGTCCTCGTCCACCTCCTGCGCCTGCGTATGGTGGCGGATGAAGACCAGCTCGATCTTCTCGTAGTGCTTGGTGAGGAAGAGATAGAGCAGGATGAAGAAGCGCTTGGACAGGTCCTTGCGCTGCTCGTCCATCGAGCCCGAGACGTCCATCAGGCAGAACATCACCGCCTTGGAGCTCGGTACCGGCACCTTGATGCGGTTGCGGTAGCGCAGGTCCAGTGGATCGAGGAAGGGGATGCGGGCGATCTTGCCGCGCAGCAGCTCGATGCGCTCGCGCGTCTCGGCGATGTCGCGCGCGATCATCGCGTCGCCGGCATGCGGGCGCTCCAGCAGGTGCTCCAGGTGTTCTTCCAGGCGGCGCAGCTCGGCGCGCGTGCTGCTGCCCAGCGCCATGCGGCGGCCGATGGCGCCCCGCATCGAACGCACGACGTGCAGGTTGCTCGGCGTGCCGTCGGCGGTCAGGCCCGCGCGCTGGCTCTTCCACTCGGGGATCTCGGCCAGCTGGGTGCGGATGAGGTGGG
This sequence comes from Aquabacterium sp., assembly GCA_004322345.1. Taxonomy (GTDB): domain Bacteria; phylum Pseudomonadota; class Gammaproteobacteria; order Burkholderiales; family Burkholderiaceae_C; genus Aquabacterium. The sequence goes on from SCTQ01000028.1 coordinate 7,322, forward strand.
GCAAGGCCAGGTCTTCGAAGAAGACCTGCATGAACTCTTCCTTGCTCAGGCTGAAGACGAAGTCGTCCTCGCCCTCCCCGCTGTCGCTGGCGTTGCTGCCGCCGCCCTGGCCGCCGCCGCCCTGGGGTCGCTCGACGCGGTCGCCCTTGACGTATTCGCGGTTGCCGGGATGGACGTGCTCGCGGTTGCCGCCATCGCCGTGGCCGAAGACCGGCTCGGCGATGTCGCGCTTGGGGATGTGGATGTCCTCGCCCTGCGCGATGTCGCGGATGCCGCGGCCGGAGACCGCCCGCCGCACCGCCTCGCGGATCTGGTCCTTGTGACGGCGCAGGAAGCGCTCACGATTGCCGATGGACTTGTTCTTGCCCGCCAGCCGCCGGTCGATGATCTGTTGAAGCCTGGCCAGGTCGGTCATCGTGGAAGCGCTCACTGCTGCGTCAGAGGTTTACGAACTTTTGCGGACTCTCAGGTACCACTCGCACAACAACCGGACCTGCTTGGCCGTGTAGCCCTTGGCCACCATGCGGTTGACGAAGTCCTCGTGCTTCTTGACCTCGTCGGCACTGGCCTTGGCGTTGAAGCTGATGACCGGCAACAGTTCCTCGGTGTTGCTGAACATCTTCTTCTCGATCACCGTGCGCAGCTTCTCGTAGCTGGTCCACAGCGGGTTCTTGCCAGCGTTGTTGGCGCGCGCGCGCAACACGAAGTTGACGATCTCGTTGCGGAAGTCCTTCGGGTTCGCGATGCCGGCGGGCTTCTCGATCTTCTCCAGCTCGGCGTTCAGCGAGCCACGGTCGAAGATCTCGCCGGTGTCGGTGTCGCGGTACTCCTGGTCCTGGATCCAATAGTCGGCGTAGGTGACGTAGCGGTCGAAGATGTTCTGGCCGTACTCGGAGTAGCTTTCCAGGTACGCCGTCTGGATCTCCTTGCCGATGAACTCGGCATAGCGCGGCGCCAGCAGCTCCTTGATGTAGCCGATGTACTTCTGCTCGGTCTCGGCCGGGAACTGCTCGCGTTCGATCTGCTGCTCCAGCACGTACATCAGGTGCACGGGATTGGCGGCGACCTCGGCCGGATCGAAGTTGAAGACCTTGGAGATGATCTTGAAGGCGAAGCGCGTGGACACGCCGGTCATGCCCTCGTCCACGCCCGCGTAGTCGCGGTACTCCTGGATGGACTTGGCCTTGGGATCGGTGTCCTTCAGGTTCTCGCCGTCGTAGACCTGCATCTTGCTGTAGATGCTGGAGTTCTCCGGCTCCTTCAGGCGCGTGAGGTTGGAGAACTGGGCCATCATCTTCAGCGTGCCGGGTGCGCAGGGCGCGTCGGCCAGCGAGGAGGTGCGGATCAGCTTCTCGTAGATCTTCACTTCCTCGGACACGCGCAGGCAGTACGGCACCTTGACGATGTAGATCCGGTCCAGGAAGGCTTCGTTGTTCTTGTTGTTGCGGAAGGCCTTCCACTCGCTCTCGTTGCTGTGCGCGAGCACGACGCCGTCGAAGGGAATGGCGCCGAAGCCTTCGGTGCCCTTGAAGTTGCCTTCCTGCGTGGCGGTCAGCAGCGGATGCAGCACCTTGATCGGCGCCTTGAACATTTCCACGAACTCGAGCAGGCCCTGGTTGGACAGGCACAGCCCCCCGGAGTAGCTGTAGGCGTCCGGATCATCCTGCGCATAGGTCTCGAGCTTGCGGATATCGACCTTGCCCACCAGCGCCGAGATGTCCTGGTTGTTCTCGTCGCCCGGCTCGGTCTTGGCAATGCCGACCTGCTTGAGGATGCTGGGATGGCGCTTGACGACCTTGAACTTGCGGATGTCGCCGCCGTATTCCTCCAGGCGCTTGACGGCCCAGGGGCTGAGGATGCGGTTGAGGTAACGACGGGGGATGCCGTATTCCTTCTCCAGGATGGCGCCGTCCTCGTCAGGATCGAACAGGCCCAGCGGCGACTCGTTCACCGGGGAGCCCTTGAGCGCGTAGAAGGGCACCATCTCCATCAGGTGCTTCAGGCGCTCGGCGATCGAGGACTTGCCGCCGCCCACGGGGCCCAGCAAGTACAGGATCTGCTTCTTCTCTTCCAGGCCCTGAGCGGCGTGGCGGAAGTAGCTCACCACCTGCTCGATCGCGTCCTCCATGCCGTAGAACTCGGCGAAGGCAGGATAGATCTTGATGACCTTGTTGGCGAAGATGCGCGACAGGCGCGGGTCGTTGCGCGTGTCGATCATCTGGGGTTCGCCTATGGCCTGCAGCATGCGCTCCGCTGCAGATGCATAGGCCGTCCGGTCACGCTTGCAGATGTTGAGGTATTCCTCGAGCGTGTATTCCTCTTCGCGCGTGCGCTCGTAGCGCGCGGCGAAATTGCTGATCACATCCATGCACACCTCCGATCGATGCGCGCCATTGCGGCGCCTGCCGCCTTCGTTCACCTGCTGCGAAGGCCCCGCAGCGGCCCATCGTCCGAGCCCACTGCCTGATTGCCACTTGCCGGGTTCACCACTCGATCCACAGACGTACTTGCGGCATCACCATTGAACCGAAAGATCCCCCATTTCATCGGCCGGCAAACCCCAAGAAGCACGCTCTTTATGGCCCTGATCCGTGATGAATGCAATCAGGGCAACGAAGAACCGACAAACGTGCAAGGAGCGTGCCCCAAACCGGCGCCGGACGCTTGCCGGCGCTGAGGAAACCATGTAGGCCGTGACAGCATGCGCGCGCGCCTCGCGCCAATGCGATCCGCTGCGCGTGCGCAGGTTCGGTTCAGTTCGAACCGCGCAGCTTGTCGATCAGACCGTTCAGCTCGTCGAGCGAGCCGAAGCTGATCGCCAGCTCACCGGCTTCGCCGCGCTTGGTGCGCTTCTTCACGCGGATCTCCACCGGCGCGGTGAGCAGGTCCGACAGCTCTTCCTCGACGCGCAGGATGTCGCGCGACTTGTCCGCCTTGGCGCGCGCGGGCTGCGCACCGCGCGCCGCGGATGCTGCCGCACGCGCAACCAGCTGCTCGGCCTCGCGCACCGTCAGCTTGCGCGCGACGATCTCGTTGGCCGAGGTGATCTGGGCCGCGCCTTCCAGCGCCAGCAAGGCGCGTGCGTGGCCCATGTCGATGTCGCCGGCCATCAGCAGGCGCTGCACCGGCTCCACCAGGTTCAGCAGGCGCAGCAGGTTGGACGCCGCCGAGCGCGAGCGGCCCACTGCCTGGGCCGCCTTCTCATGCGTCAGGCCGAACTCGTTGACCAGGCGCTGCAGGCCCTGGGCTTCTTCCAGCGGGTTGAGATCCTCGCGCTGGATGTTCTCGATCAGCGCCATCACGGCGGCGGCCTCGTCGGGCACCTCCTTGACCAGCACCGGCACCTCGTCCAGCCCGGCCAGCTTGGCAGCGCGCGAGCGGCGCTCGCCAGCGATGATTTCGTAGCGCCCTGCCCCCGGTTGGCCCACCGGCCGCACGAGGATGGGCTGCATGATGCCCTGGCTTTTGATGCTCTCGGCCAGCTCGTAGAGCGAGCCTTCGTCCATGCGCGTGCGCGGCTGGTACTTGCCGGCCTGCAGGGCCGACAGCTTCAGCACGGAGGGCGCGCCGGCAACCGCCGGCGCGGTCGCGGCTTCGGCGACCTTGGGGCCCAGCAGGGCTTCGAGGCCGAGTCCCAGGCCCTTGGGTTTCTTGGTGACCATGATGCTTGTCCGAAGGCCGATCACATCGTGTCGATGCGACCGACCATTTCCTTTGCGAATTCGATGAAGGCCTGTGCGCCCTTGGAGCTCTTGTCGAAGACCACGCCGGGCAGCCCGTAGCTGGGTGCTTCGGCGAGGCGCACGTTGCGCGGGATCACGGTGTCGAACACCTTGTCGGCGAAGTGCTCCTTGAGCTGGTCGCTGACCTGCTGCTGCAGCGTGATGCGCGGATCGAACATCACGCGCAGCAGGCCAATGATCTTCAGGTCCTGGTTGAGGTTGGCGTGCACCTGCTTGATGGTGTTGACCAGGTCGCTGAGGCCTTCGAGCGCGAAGTACTCGCACTGCATGGGCACGATCACGCCGTGGGCAGCGCACAGGCCGTTGAGGGTCAGCAGGCTGAGCGAGGGCGGGCAGTCGATCAGCACGAAGTCGTAGTCGGCGCGGGCCGCCTCCAGGGCCGCCTTCAGGCGGCGGTCGCGGCGCTCCAGGCCGACCAGTTCGACCTCGGCACCTGCCAGCTCACGGTTGGCGGCCAGCACGTCATAGCCGGCCTTCTCGCTGCGCTGGCGCGCCTCGGCCACGCTGGCGGACTCCAGCAGCACGTCGTAGACCGACAGCTCCAGCGCGCGCTTGTCCACGCCCGAGCCCATCGTCGCATTGCCCTGCGGGTCCAGGTCGACCACCAGCACGCGCTGGCCGATCTGGGCCAGGCCGGCGGCGAGGTTGACCGTGGTGGTCGTCTTGCCGACGCCGCCTTTCTGGTTGGCTATGCAAAAGATCTTGGACATGCGGGGAACGCGCGAGGCAAAGGGATCAAGCCAGCAGCCGCACATGCGGATGCCGGGCCAGGGCGGGATCGAAGGTGGCCAACGCGTGGGCGCCGGCGGTGTGGGCGGTGGCCGCCAGCAGGGCCTCGGCGAAGTCCATGCCCTCGTCGTAGGCCAGCATGGCGTTCCACGCGGCGGGGAGATTCTCAACGACGATCTGCCGTGCCGTCAGCAGGCCGCGCAGGGTGCGGCTCCAGTCGGCACGCCCCTGGCCGTAGCAGCGATGCAGGACCCAGTGCAACTCGAGCAGCGCGACCTGGGAGAGGAAGCCGGGATGCTCGGCGGAGAGCTCCGCCTCGATGAATTCGGTCGCGCGGGCGGACTGGCCGGGATCGTCCTGGGCCAGGTAGCGCACCAGCACGCAGGCGTCGAGCGCGATCATGCCTGCCCGTACTTGCCTGCCGCCCCCGAGGGCGCCTCGCCGCCCGTCGGCGGGCTCGGCGGCTGCTCGCCTGCCGGCACGCGCGCGGCCCATTGTTTGGCGGTCACCTCGCGCATGGCCTCGGTACTGACCGCGTGCAGGGGCCGGATGCTGCCGCGCAAGGCTCTGAGGTCACGGTTGCGCGGGATCAGCTCGATGCGGTGCTGGGCGTTGACGATGAACTCGACCTGGGCGCCCTCCTCCAGCCCCATCTCCCGACGGATTTCGACCGGGATAGTGATCTGACCCTTTGAGGTGACCGTGGCGCGAGGCATGCGCCTTACTTTACACCACAAAGTAAGGAATAGCTCAGCACAGCTTACGTCTGCCCGGATTCCTTACATGCGCGAGGTCATCCAGACCAGGCACCGATCGGCATCCAATCCGGGGACGGCCAAAGGCTCGACCCGGTCGACCTGGATCGACGGTGCAAGTCCGACCAGCTCGTCGTCCGGCGCCTTGCCCTTCATCGCCATCCACCATCCCCCGGCAGCCAGCAGTTGGGCCGTCAGCGCGGTGAAGTCCGGCAGCGAGGCGAAGGCCCGTGAGGTGATGACGGAATATTGGCCGCGCAGGGTCTCCACCCGCGCATGCTCCACGCGCAGGTTCCGCAAACCCAGTTCCAGTGCAGCCTGCTGGATGAACGCGGTCTTCTTGCCAACTGTGTCGACGCAGGTCACGACCACCTCAGGCAACAGCAGGGCGAACACCAGCCCCGGCAAGCCGCCACCGCTGCCGACGTCGAGTACCGGGACCGGCGCCTTCAGCTGCTGCTGGTCCAGGTGCCGGCGCAGGGGCGGGATGGCCGCGAGACAGTCCGCGAGGTGGTGGGTCAGGATGGTCTCGGAGGCCCGCAGTGCGGTCAGGTTGTAGGTGGCGTTCCACTTCTGCAGCAGGCGCAGGTAGGCCAGCAGGCGATCGGTGACCTCGGACGAGCTGTCCAGTCCCAAAGTATCCAGACAGGCGCGCAAGTCACGCAGCAATTCTTCGGGACTCGGGCCAACGGTCAGGGGGCCGCGCGGACGCGGAGGCTGGGCAGGTTGGGGCGCCGCTGGGGCTGGACGCGTCCCGGCCCCAGCCCGCTTGGCAGCGGCCAGCTTGCGCACGACCGGCTTCTCAGGCGGCGGCATCGTCGGTGCGCGCCTGGTTGGCGGCGTTCTGTTCAAAGCCGCGGAAGCGGCCCTTCTTCAGGTGGATCAGCAACAGCGAGATCGCGGCCGGCGTGATGCCCGAGATCCGCGAGGCCTGGCCCAATGTCTCTGGCCGGTGGCGGTTCAGCTTCTGCCGGGCCTCGAAGCTCAGCGCCGTGACCTGCATGTAGTCCAGCTCGGCGGGCAGCACCAGGTTCTCGTAGGTCGCTGCGCGCTCGACCTCCTCCTGCTGCTTGCCAATGTAGCCGGCGTACTTGGTGGCAATTTCCAGCTGCTCGATTACGGCATCGGCCAGGCTAGGCCCCAGCTCTGCGTGCAATGTTTCACGTGAAACCGCAGCGTCCGGCTTGGCGATGGCTGCAATCTGGGCGACGGCATCGAAATTGACCTCCGGGCGGCGCAGCAGCTCGGCCAGGCTGTACTCGTGGTCGATTGCCTTGCCGAGCAGGCGTTCGGCATCAACCGCCGGCAAGGTCGCGGGGCGAACCCAGCTGCTGCGCAGCCGCTCCGTCTCCCGCGCAACCGCGTCCCGCTTGCGATTGAAAGCCGTCCAGCGGATGTCATCCACCAAGCCCAACTCGCGCCCGACCTCGGTCAGGCGCAGGTCGGCGTTGTCTTCACGCAGCTGCAGACGGAACTCGGCGCGGCTGGTGAACATGCGATACGGCTCGCTGACGCCTTTGGTCACCAGGTCATCGACCAGTACACCGAGATAGGCCTGGTCCCGCCGCGGCGTCCAAGCCGCCCGCCCCTGCGCCTTCAAGGCGGCGTTCAGCCCGGCGAACAAGCCCTGGGCGGCAGCCTCCTCATAGCCGGTGGTCCCGTTGATCTGGCCAGCGAAGAACAGCCCGCCGATGGCCCTGGTCTCGAAGCTGGCCCTCAGCTCCCGCGGGTCGAAGTAGTCGTACTCGATCGCATAACCCGGCCGCAGGATGTGCGCCTGCTCCAGGCCCGGCATGGATTGCACGGCCGCCAGCTGGACATCGAAGGGCAGCGAGGTCGAGATACCGTTGGGATAGAACTCGTTGGTCGTCAGCCCCTCGGGCTCGAGGAAGATCTGGTGGCTGTCCTTGTCGGCGAAGCGATTGATCTTGTCCTCGATGCTCGGGCAATAGCGCGGACCGACCCCCTCGATGACGCCGGTGAACATCGGGCTGCGATCGAAACCGGAGCGGATGATCTCGTGCGTCCGCGCCGTGGTGTGCGTGATCCAGCAGGGCAACTGCCGGGGATGCTGGTCCGCCGAACCCAGGAAGCTGAACACCGGCATCGGCGTCCGGCCATCCATGCCGTCGCCTGGCTGCTCGGTCAGCCTCGAGAAATCGATGCTGCGTCCGTCGATGCGTGGAGGTGTGCCCGTCTTCAGGCGGCCCTGGGGCAGCTTCAACTCCTTCAACCGGGCGGACAGGCTGACCGCGGGCGGATCCCCTGCCCGGCCGGCGGCGTAGTTCTGCAAGCCAACGTGCACCTTGCCATCCAGGAAGGTGCCCGCCGTCAGCACCACGGCCCGGCCGCGAAACCGGATACCGACCTGGGTCACTGCCCCCACCACCCTGTCGCCCTCGACCATCAGGTCGTCGACGGCCTGCTGGAAGAGCCAGAGGTTCGGCTGGTTCTCCAGGCGCCGGCGGATAGCCGCCTTGTAGAGCACCCGGTCGGCCTGAGCGCGCGTGGCGCGCACCGCCGGGCCCTTGGACGAATTAAGGATGCGGAACTGGATGCCGCCCTCGTCGGTTGCCGCCGCCATGGCGCCGCCCAGCGCATCGACTTCCTTGACCAGATGGCCTTTGCCGATGCCGCCGATCGACGGGTTGCAGCTCATCTGCCCCAGGGTCTCGATGTTGTGGGTCAGCAGCAGCGTCTGGCAGCCCATGCGGGCAGCCGCCAGTGCGGCCTCGGTGCCGGCATGGCCTCCGCCCACAACGATCACATCGAACTCTTTTGGATAAAGCATGGTTGGCCTCTTCTGGCGGCGCGTGGCAGGGCGTGGTTTCACGTGAAACATTGCCTGGCAGCCACGACTTGCCGGAGATCCCCGGCATCCGCGCGGCATCGTCGGCGCGCGCAAACCCTCAATTGTGCCGACTCAGGCCTTTGAGCGCCCACCTTTTCCCACCCCGGCTCGCCCGCCTACGCACACCCTGGCGACAATCTCCTCATGGATCCCAAGACGCCAGCCACCCCGTCCGGCACCCACGCCTGCCGGCCGGGTTGCGCGGCGTGTTGCATCGCGCCCTCGATCTCCTCGCCCTTGCCGGGACTGCCTCAAGGCAAGCCGGCCGGCATGCCCTGCCCGCACCTGGACGAGGCGCTGCGCTGCAGGCTCTTCGGACGACCCGAGCGCCCCGCTGTCTGCGGCAGCCTGGCGCCCTCGCTCGAGATGTGCGGCGACTCGCGCGAGCAGGCCATGCGCTGGTTGGGTCACCTGGAAACCGAGACCGCGCCGCCCCGACAACCACCCGCTCCCAATTAGTAAGCCACGTCCCATGCACCGCGCACCCAGCTTCCACCCGCAGGCCCTGTCCGGCCGCAGCGCCTTGGTCACCGGCAGCGCCCGCGGTCTCGGCTACGAAATCGCCGCCGGTCTGGTCCTGGCGGGAGCGGACGTCTGGCTGGGGGGACGCGACCTCGCCGCACTGACATCGGCCCGAGACCACCTGCGCGCCCTCAGGCCGGATGCCTGCATCCGGCCCTTGCCCTTCGACGTCACCGACCTCCCCGCCCTGGCCGCCGCCACGGACCGGATCGCACAAGACGACGGCAAGCTGGACATCCTGGTCAACAACGTGGGCGCCCGCGACCGCCGCAAGCTCGACGACTTCGGACCGGAGGACGTGCGCCGCTTGTTCGATGCCAACCTGCTGTCGGCCTTCGAACTCAGCCGCCGGGCAGCGCGGCTGATGCCTGAGCGCGGCGGGCGCATTGTCAACATCACCTCGATCGCCGGCCCGATCTCGCGCGCCGGTGACGCGGTCTACACCGCCACCAAGGGTGCGCTGGAGGCCCTAACCCGCGCCCTCGCCGCGGAACTGGGCCCGCGCCGCATCACCGTCAACGCGGTCGCCCCGGGCTACTTCGCCACCGAAGCCAACGCTGCGATGACGGCGGATGCTGCCATCGCCGACTGGCTGTCTCGGCGGACCTCACTCGGCCGCTGGGGCGAGCCGAACGAGATCGCCGGGGCCGTCGTCTTCCTGGCCTCGGACGCCGCCAGCTACGTCACCGGCAGCACACTGCCCGTGGACGGCGGCTACCTCGCGCACTTCTGAGGCTGCACTCAGTCGCGCACCCGCACGGGGATCGGCTGCAAGGCCTTCTCGACACCCCAGCCCGCCTGCGGGAGACCTTCACCCACGCGGCGAAGCATCCGTTGCATCCAGCCATCGACCTTGCGATCGTCCCAATGCTTGTCGAAGAAGTAGTGGGCGACCATGTTGACCGCCGGCTCGACGAAGGTCACCGCGCCGGCGACGGTCAGGCTGCCGGTCAGCGCGTAGGTCACCGAGAAGGCGATGCCCAGGTGCATGACGCCGAATGCTGCAGTCTTGGCCATGGTGAGTGCTCCTTGCAGATGCCTGCTGTCTGAACTGGCCTTCAGCTTAAGCAACACCTGAAAATTGATCCAATCGATCGATTCTTATTGATCAATAGTTTTTGATGCGGGGCGTCGCGCGCTTGCATGCGTGCCCGACGCCCTGGCCTCGTGCCGGATTCCACGTGGCCCGCCCGCGCGGGCAAGCCCCTGCTCAACTCAGGCCCTAGCGCTCCGAATCAGCGGATCAGCCTGCATTGGATACCGCCGCATCCCGCGGTGCCGGCCCTGAACCACCACATGATTTCCCGCCCCGCCCCGCGCCTGACCCACCTCGCGATCGCCCTGTCCCTGGCCCTGCAACCTCTGGCCGGCGCACATGCGCAGGCCTCCGGCGACCCGGCCCTGGTCGACCTGCCCCTGGAAGAACTGATGGGCGTGGAGATCGTCTCCGCCGGCCGCAAGTCCCAGGCCCTGGGCGAGGTGGCCGCCGCGGTCTTCGTGATCACCCAGGACGACATCCTGCGCAGCGGCGCGCGCACCCTGCCCGAGGCCCTGCGCCTGGCGCCCGGCGTGGACGTGGCCCAGTTGCAGTCTGGCCGCTGGGCCGTGGGCGTGCGCGGCGGCGCGCGGCGCTTCGCCAACAACCTGCAGGTGCTGGTCGACGGGCGCAGCGTCTATTCGCCGCTGTTCTCCGGCGTGCTGTGGGAGGCCGAGCGCGTCCCCGTCGACAACATCGAACGCATCGAGATCATCCGCGGCCCCGCAGGCGCCGTCTGGGGCGCCAATGCCGTCAATGGCGTGATCAACATCATCACCAAGGAAGCCGACCGCACCCTCGGCGGCCAGGCCAGCGTCACCGTGGGCTCCGACCACCAGGCCGCCGTCACCGTGCGGCAGGGCATGGCACTGACGATGGACAGCCACCTGCGCCTGTGGGCCAAGGCCGACGGCGGTGGCCAGCTCAAGACCGTCACCGGCAGCGACGCCAACGACAGCTACCGCACCGTCTCCGCCGGCGCCCGCATGGACCGCGGCCTCGAAGGCGGTGCCCAGTTGTCCGTGCAAGGCCAGCTGCTGCGCTCACGCGTGGACGACCGCTGGCAGACCTTCGACGCCGACACGCTCGGCTACTCGCGCACCGCCACCACGCGCCAGAACCTGGACCGCGCAATGCTGATGGGCCACCTGCGCAAGCCGCTGGAAGACGGCTCCGAGCTGCGCCTGACCGCCTCGCTGCTGTTGGAGCGCGGCGACCAGCGCGACTACGTGACCTACCGCGATCACGCCTTCGATTTCGACGCCCAGCACCGCTGGCAACCGGCCAAGGACCACGACCTGACCTGGGGCGCCGGCTTCAACTGGTACCGCGACAAGCTCGGCAACTCCGACCTGCTGGCCTTCAACCCCGACACGCGCACGCTGCTGAACTGGCGCCTCTACGCCCAGGACGAATGGGCGCTGCAGCCGCAGAAATGGCTGCTGACCTACGGCCTGCGCGTGGACCGCGACCCCTACGCTGGCGCGCAGGTACAACCCAACGCCCGCCTGCTTTGGAAGATCGACCCCAAGCAGTCCGCCTGGCTCGCCGCCTCGCGCGCGGTGCGCGCCAGCTCCCGCGCGGAAGAGGACGCCACCGTCGATGCCGGCGTCTACCCGCCCAGCGTCACCGGCGCGCCGCTGCCCACCCGCGTGCGCCTGACCCCGCCTGCCGACGGCATCACCGTGGTGGAGAAGGTCACCGCCCTGGAAACCGGCTGGCGCGGCCAGCTCACGCATTCGCTGTCGCTCGATGCGACCGTATTCGTGCACCGCTACAGCCCGCTGATCGAGAACGCCCAGCCCAGCAGCGTGACCAGCCTGGATGTGGTCATGGGCCCCTGGGGCCCCTACCTGCTGGCCAACATGAACCGCGTCCTGGGGTCGGCCACCACACGTGGTTTCGAGCTGGCCGCCGACTGGCGCGTGCAGCCCGGCTGGCGCCTGCAGGCCAGCTATGCCTACCTCGACGTCGACTCCACCGGCGCCGACGACGACGCCTACGAAGGCCTGAGCGCCTCGCCGCGCAACCTGCTGTCGCTGCGCAGCGCCTGGGACCTGAGCCCGGCACTGACGCTGGACGCCTGGCTGCGCTACACCGGCCGCCGCGACTACGTGATCGCCCAGTTCGGCGACGTCGGCAGCCGCACGACGCTGGACATGAACCTGCGCTGGCGCGCCCGCCCCGGCGTCGTGTTGTCCGCCGCCGCCCACAACCTGGGCCCCAAGCGTCGGCAGGAGATCGCCCAGGACTATGGCTTCTCCGCTTCCACGCAGGCCGAACGCGCGCTCGTCCTCAAGGCTGAACTGAGCTATTGAGCACGGGATGAGGCGACCGATCCTTCGCGCCGCGTGCGCCGCCCTGCTGGGCTGCACACTGGCCGCCGCCACGCCCGTCCATGCCGCGGGCAGCGCAGACGAGGCCGCCGTCCAGGCCGCCTTCGTCTACAACTTCGCCCGCTTCACCGAATGGCCGCCGGCTGCACTGTCGGCCAAGGGCGGGCCGCTGAACATCTGCCTGGCCGGCCGGCGCGAGGCCCTGGCCGGTGCGCTGGAGTCACTCAGCGGGCGCACCGTGCAGAACCATCCGGTGCGTGTGCTCAACATGCCGGCGAACGAGGACCTCAAGAGCTGCCACGTGGTCTTCCTCGCCGAAGCCGACAGCGTGCGCCGTGGCCAGATCCTGCAGGTCCTGGCCGACGTGCCGGCTCTGACCGTCAGCGACAGCCCCGACTTCGCGCGGCGCGGCGGGATGATCGGCCTGGTGCGCGTGGGCGACAAGCTGCGCTTCGAGATCAACCGCGGCGAAGCCCAGGCCTGCGGGCTCAAGCTCTCGGCCAGCCTGCTGAACCTGGCGGTGGGCGTGCTGGACGCACCCGCCACGCGCAGCAGCGAGAGCAGCCGCTGATGCACTGGCCCGCCTTCTCCCGCTGGCCCTTCGGGCGCAAGCTCGCGCTGATCGTCACCATCAGCACGCTGCTGTCGGCCGTGGCGCTCTTCGCCACGCAGACCGCCGTCGAATACCGCAACGAGCGCGAACGCCTGGCCAGCAACTCCGCCGGCATCGCCCGCGTCATCGCGCTGAACGCCCGTGCCGCCCTGGCCTTCGGCGACGGCCAGGCCGCGCGCGACGTGCTCAAGAGCCTGAACGCCCTGCCCGAGGTAGCCTATGCGGCGCTGGCCGATGCCGACGGCCGCACGCTGGCCGACCACCACGTGGGCGACATCCCGCCCACCGCCACCGAGCAGCAGGACCGCCGCTCGCTCGTGCTCACCGCCCACATGCTCGACCTGGGCGCGCGCCATCGCTACATCAACGGCAAGCTGCTGGTGATCGAACCGGTGGTGGTCGACGGCAACGAGGTCGGCACCCTGGTGATGGAGGTGGACCCGCGGCGCTCGCTGGACGACTTCAGCGCGCGCGTCGTCACCACGCTGGTCGCCGCGATGGCCGCCTGTGCCGTGGCCGTCGCGCTGGCCCTGCGCCTGCAGCGCGCCATCGTGCAGCCGCTGGCCAAGCTCGCAGACACCATGCGCCAGGTCTCCACCGAACACCGCTACGACCTGCGCGTGTCCACCCGCCACCAGGACGAGATCGGCGACATCCACCGCGGCTTCAACGAGATGCTGCAGGAAATCCAGTCGCGTGACGCCGCGCTGGCCGCCTACAGCGCCAACCTCGAACGCGAGGTGGCCGAGCGCACCGGCGAGCTGAAGCACGCCAAGGACGCAGCCGAGGCGGCCAACCGATCCAAGTCCGCCTTCCTGGCCAACATGAGCCACGAGATCCGCACGCCCATGAACGGCGTGCTGGGCGTGCTCGACCTGCTGGACGACACCGGCCTGGACACGCACCAGCGCAACCTCATCGGCATGGCGCACTCGTCGGGCTCCTCGCTGCTGCAGATCCTCAACGACATCCTCGACCACTCGAAGATCGAGGCCGGCCGCCTGCAGCTGGAAAGCGTGGCCTTCGACCTGGCCCAGGTGGTGGAGGACACCGTCGGCGTCTTCGCCCAGGCGGCCCAGGCCAAGGGGCTGGAGATCGTCTGCGAGATCGACGCCCGCATGCCGCCGCTGGTGACCGGCGACCCGGTGCGGGTGCGCCAGGTGCTGTCCAACCTGGTGTCCAACGCCGTCAAGTTCACGGCCAAGGGCGAGGTCATCGTGCGCGCCGGCTGGACCGGCAGCCCGGCCGACGGCGGCTGCGGTGCCCTGCTCTACGTGCGCGACAGCGGCATCGGCATCCCGGCCGAGGCCCAGGCGCGCATCTTCGAGGCCTTCGCCCAGGCCGACGGCTCCACCACGCGCCGCTTCGGCGGCACCGGGTTGGGCCTGAACATCACCCAGCGCTTGGTCGAGCTGATGGGCGGGCGCATCGCCCTGCACAGCCAGCCCGACACCGTGGCCGGCACCGAGTTCAGCGTGCAGCTGCCGCTGCAGCCCGCAGCCGGCGTGCAGGCACCGGCCGCGCGCAACCGGCTCGATGCGCGCTCGCGCCTGCGCGGCGCGCGGGCGCTGGTCGTCATGCCGCACCGGCAGGCGGCCGACGGGCTGGCGCGCTACCTGGACGATGTAGGCATGCTGCCCGTGGTCGCCGCCGACTGGGCGGACGCCGGCACGCGCCTGGCCCAGCCCGACGGCGCCGCGCCCTGGCGCCTGCTGGTGATCGACCCCGAAGCCCTGCCGCCGGATGCCCGCCGCGCCGTGGATCCGCTGGCCGGCCTGCCGCGCGACCTGCCGGTCGTCGTGCTGACCGGCATGGACGGCCGCTGCCCCGCGGGTCTGGAACATCATCGCGCCGTGCGCGACTGGCTGGTCAAGCCGGTGCGCCGGCTGCCGCTGCTCGACGCCCTGGCCCGCGCCGAGGACCAGCCGACCACGCCCGCGGCCCTGCCGCGCCCCGAGCTGCCCCGGCCCGCCGCGTCCTACCGCTCGCGCGTGCTGCTGGCAGAGGACCACCCGGTCAACGTCGTCGTCGCCGAAGCCCAGCTGCAACGCCTGGGCTGCGAGGTCGTCATCGCCGAGGACGGCCAGCAGGCCCTGGAGCAATGGCGCGGGGCCATCGGCGCCGACCGCTTCGACCTGGTGCTGATGGACTGGCAGATGCCGGTGATGGACGGCCTGGCCGCGACCCAGGCCATACGCGCAGAGGAACTGGCCGAGGGCCGCTCGCGCACGCCCATCGTCGCGCTGACCGCCAACGCGATGATCGAGGACCGCGACCGCTGCGTCGAAGCCGGCATGGACGACCACCTGCCCAAGCCCTTCGACAAGGTGCAGCTGGCCGGCGTGCTGGCGCGCTGGATCCCGCACTGGCGCTCGCCCGAAGCGCCGGACAGCCAGCACGGCCGCCTGGGGACATGACGGCCCCCGGTCGCTGACGCGACGGCGTCCCGCGCCGTCGGTGTCACCCCGCATGGCCGGGCCCGCGCGAGCCGGGACAATGCCGCCGCCTTCTTCCTTCGGCGGCCACCGCCCGCCCGCCTGCCATGCGCCGCCTGCTGCCCGTCCTCGCCCTCGTCTTCTTCGGCCTCATCGCCTGGCTGGCCCTGGCCCCCGTGCCGATCGAGCCGGTGTCCTGGCAGGCGCCGGGCAACACCGGCTACACCGGCCCCCACGCCCCCAATCACAAGCTGGCCGGCCTGCGGATGATCGACCTTGGCGGCGAGGAAGGACCCGAGGATCTCGTCGCCCATGACGGCTGGATCTACGCCGGGCTGAAGAGCGGCAAGGTCGTGCGCGTGCCGGTGGACGCCGGCCCCGGCGCGAAGCCGCAGGCCGTGCTGGACACCGGCGGCCGTCCGCTGGGCCTGGCCTTCGATGCCCAGGGCAGGCTGCTGATCGCCGATGCGATGCGCGGCCTGCTGCGTGCGACGCTCCCGGCGGCCGCGGCAGGCGCGGCCCGCGTCGAGCTGCTGCTCGACCGCATCGACGACGGCGGCCCTCGGCCCGACCCGGTGCGCTATGCGGACGCCGTGCTGGTCGAACCGGACGGCCGCATCTGGCTGACCGACGCCAGCCGCCGCTTCGGCGCCAGGCAATGGGGCGGCACCTTCGAGGCCAGCGTGCTGGACACGTTGGAGCACAGCTGCACCGGCCGCCTGATCGTCATCGAGCCCGACGGCCGTGCCGCCGTGGCGATGCGCGACCTGTGTTTTCCCAACGGCCTGGCCCTGGCCGGCGACGGCCGCCACCTGCTGCTCAGCGAGACCACCGCCTACCGGATCTGGAAGCTGCGCACCGACGCCCGCGGCCTCAGCGCCAAGGCACTGGCCGACACGCCGCGCGACGCGGCCGACGCGCCGGCGCGCGTGATCCTCGACAAGCTGCCCGGCTTCCCCGACAACCTCGCCCGTGGCGAGAACGGCCGCACCTGGACCGGCCTGACCAAGCCGCGCAGCCCCGTCATCGACTTCGCGGCCGACCAGCCCTGGCTGCGCAGCCTGACCATGCGCCTGCCGCGTTCGCTGTGGCCGGTGCCCAGGGCCTACGGCCACGTGATCGCCTTCGACGAAGAAGGCAAGGTGCTGGCGGATCTGCAGGATCCGGACGGCCTCTACCCCGAGACCACGGCGGTCACGGAGGCCGGCGGCAGGCTCTTCGTGCAGAGCCTGCACGCCCGCGCGATCGGCTGGATGGAGCGCAGCAAGGCCGGGCTGTAGGCAGCCGCCTACAAACGCCAAACAGGCCGGCGGTCAGAGCGCTCCCGCCCCGAGCGGCTGTCATCGCGCGTGCGGAAGATCACGGCCGACCGGTCAAGGCCGGACAAACGCTTTGTGCTGCAGCGCATGAAGTCGTGCAAACCTACCTAGAATCCGCCCACCCCCGGTTCGGGGGTTCCATCAAGGACACGTTTCTCGATGCCAGTTGCACTCGAATGGCTCATCTGGGCTTTTGCAACCAGCTTTGCAGTTTGTGCTGGCTTGATCGTGACTCAGAAATGGCATGGCCGGCTGACGCTGGACCATGACACCCAAGGCGTACAAAAGCTCCACAAGCATCCGGTGCCGCGCATCGGCGGTGCCGCCCTGGCCACCGGCCTGCTGGTGGCCGGGCTGGGAAGCTGGCTGTCCAACGCCTCGGACGGCACCGCCCTCGTCCTGGCCTTGTGCGCCGTGCCGACCTTCCTCGCAGGCTTGATCGAGGACCTCACCAAACGAGTGTCCGTGCGACGCCGGCTGATCGCCTCCTTCGCATCGCCCCTGCTGGCGGTCATCTTCCTGGATGCACAGCTGACCCGGCTGGACACCCCTTTGCTGGACAGCCTGATGACCTTCGCGCCGCTGGCCATCCTGTTCACGGTTTTCGCGGTAGGCGGCATGACCAACGCCATCAACATCATTGACGGCCTCAACGGCCTGGCATCGGGCAGCGTCGCACTGATGCTGGCAGGCCTGGGCTGCATCGCCTGGCTGCACAACGACATGCTGGTGGTGCAGCTGTGCGGCGTCGGGGTGGCAGCCGTCGTCGGCTTCATGCTGCTGAACTATCCCTTCGGGCGCATTTTCCTGGGCGACGGCGGCGCCTACCTGCTGGGTTTCTGGTTGGCCGAATGCGCCGTGTTGCTGCTGATGCGCAATCCAGAGGTATCCACCTGGGCGGCGCTGACGGCCTGCCTCTATCCGTTCTGGGAAACCATGTTCTCCATGTACCGGCGCACCGTCATCCGGCGCGCCGCCAGCGGCCGCCCGGACAACATGCACTTCCACCACTTGTTGTACCGCCGGGTCGTGACCCAGCGCCTCGGTGCGCGTGCGCCTGCCTGGCGTCGCCACGCCCTGACCAGCGGCCTGATCTGGAGCGGAGTCCTGCTGTGCCAGTTCGAAGCCGCCGCCGCCAGCACCAACTCCGAATTCCTGATGATCGGCGCGCTGAGCTTCGCAGTGGCGTACATGTGGCTCTATCTGGGCATCGTGCGCTCCTCGCATCCGCACGACATCGCGCTCTCCGCTGCCGCGCACGTGCCAGTCGAAGAGCGCTGAGCCGCCGGGCACACTGCACCTGCGCGCCGTCGGGCGCAGCCGTCCTCACATGCCCGAACCGGATCCGATTCCCGCACAACGACGCTTGGTCCACCGATTGGGTTGGGCTGTCCTGGCACCGCTGTTCACACAGGGCCTGGGTTTCGCCCGCATCATCCTGCTGGCCCGCCTGCTCGGTCCCGAGCACTACGTCCCCGTCGCGCTGGCGGCCCTGGTCACGGGCGCCACGACCGCCATCACCGCGTTGGGCACGCGCACGTTCCTGATCCGGGTTCCATTGCTGTCCGACGCCATGCTGCACACCGGATGGACACTGGAAGTGCTCAAGGGCTGCCTCATCGCGGGACTGCTGCTGCCCTGCGCCCCAGATCTGGCCGCCTGGCTGAAGGCCCCCGGTGCCTCCGATGCCGTGCGGGTGAGCGCCGGCATCGTGCTGCTGGCCGCCTTCACCGGCCTGTACCAGGTGCACCACGACCGCGCGCTCGATCCCGGCCCCACCGCGAGGCTGAACGCCCTGGGCTCGGCGTCCGACTTCGCGCTCTCGCTGGGGCCGGTCCTGCTGTGGCACACCCCGATGGCCGCCCTGTACGGGCTACTGGCCTCCCAGGCCCTGAAGACGCTGGCTAGCTTCGTGCAAATGCGGCGGCTACCGCAGCCCGCGCTGCACCGCGCCGACATCGCCGTCATCCTGCGCTTCAGTGGCTGGACCCTGCTGTCGACGGCGATCGCCTATGCAGTCAACCAATGGGACCAGTTCACCCTGACGCAGTCGCTGGGCGCCTCCGCGCTGTCGGGCTACCAGGTTGCGGCCACTCTGGCCACGACCCCGATGGTCTTCATGTCCGCGCCCATCTACAACCTCATCTTTCCCACCCTCGCGCGGCAGCAGGGCGATGCGCAGCGCTTCCGGCAAACGCTGTCGAGCGCCGTCTGGATGCTGCTGGCCAGCGGCGTGCTGATGCTGCTGGTCTTCGTCGCGCTGTCGCCGCTGGTATTTGACCTGGCGCTGGGGCATCGCTGGTCATTCGTGACCACCACGGCCCAGCTGCTGTTCGGCGCGGCGCTCACCCGCCCCCTGATGTCACTGCTGGAGTCTGCGAGCCTCGCGCGTGGCCAGGCCCGCAAGGGCATGGCCATCCAGCTCGTCCGCCTGGCCTCGCTGGCCTGCCTGACACCGGCCTACCTGGCTTCGCAAGATGTCGAAGACTTCGCGCGCATCACCGTCGCGGTCAGCCTGGTGTCCCTGGTGGCGGCCTACGCGGTGCACGAGGACGGCCGCGGGATTTGGGCGCGCCCGGCGAGTTGGAAGCCGCTGGCCGGGCACGTCAGCGCCGCCTCGCTCGCGCTGACGGTGGCCTGCGCGCCCCACGGCGGCGCATATGCTTGGCACCTTGCCGCAGCGGTCGCGGCACCGGCGGCCTACCTGGCCGCCCTGTGGACCATCGCCCGCCTGATCCATGATTCCGCCACGTGCCACTCGATGGAGGCCCTTGCCGCCCATGCCAAACCAGGCATCAGAAAACTTCTTTCCAGGCAACACTGATCTGGGCGAAAGCTACGAACAGAAGGGACGCTTCGCGTCCTACTGGCACCAGATCGACGAGATCACGCGGCTGGACCCGCGCAGTTGCCTGGAGATCGGCGTGGGCACGCGTTTCGTCGCGACCTATCTGCGGCTGCGTCGCCCGCAGATGCAGCTGTCGACACTGGACATCAACCCCGAGCTTCAGCCCGACCTCGTCGGCTCCGTGCTCGACATCCCCTGTGAGGACCAAGCCTTCGACGTCTCGTCATGCTGCCAGGTTCTCGAGCACCTGCCCTTCGACGACTTCCTCCCTGCACTGCGTGAGCTCAAGCGCGTCACACGTTCGAAGCTGGTGCTGTCCCTGCCCGACTTGCGCCGTCGCTATCCACTGCTGGTCAAGATCCCAAAGCTGCCGGAGGTGCGGGTGTTGCTGGAGTTGCCGCAGCTGTTTCCGCAGAAATGGGAATTCAACGGCGAACACCACTGGAACATCGGTGTCAGGGACTACCCGCTGGAACGCATCCTCGAAGCATTCGACGTCGTCGGGCTGCGGCTGGAGAAAACCTATTGCGTCTTCGAGTTCCCCTGGCACCGGTTCTTCGTGCTGGGCAAATAGCAGGCACGGCAGCGTCATGAGAGTCCTGTTCATACAGCATGCACCCGACATCGGCGGCTCCGCGCGCAGCCTGAGGCTGCTGCTGGAGGACGGCTTGCGCGAGGGTTGGGAGGTGTTCGTGGTGGTGCGCAGCGAAAAGATGAAGCACTACTACGCGCAGCTGCTGCCGCCCGCTCAGATCGCCGTCGTCGGCACCTTGCCGACCTTCGACCATCATTCGGCACACACCTTCCAGCGCTCCGCACGGGGAGCGGCCCGTATTGCCTACAGGCTGCTGCAGCTCGTGCCTTCGCTGCTGGCCATACGCCGCCTGATACGCCGCATCGGCCCGGACATCCTCTATCTGAACAGCTCGGTGCTCATCCCCTACCTGCCCGGGCTGCCGGCCTCGCGCATCCCCTGCGTCGTGCACGTGCGCGAACGCGTCGCCGCCGGCGCCATGGCGGGCTGGTTCCGCCGGCTGGTGCAACGGCACGCGAGCCTGGTCGTCTACATCAGCCCGGCTGAGCAGCGCGACTTCCCGGTCGAACGGCCGCGTGCCGAGGTCGTCTACAACTACATCCGCAGTCCCCGGGCAGCCGGCGTCCAGGCCGGCTTCCACAGCCCCTTGCG
>SCTQ01000293.1 GCA_004322345.1 Aquabacterium sp.
CAGCCGCTGCGCCCGGGGGTGTCCAGGATGTCGCTCTGCCAGGCGGCCTGCTGGTCGGAGTGCGAGAACAGGTTGGACGGCAGCGGCACGCTGCGCGCGCTCCACTGGGCCTTGGTCGTCGGCACCATCAGCGGGCCGATGTTGGGCAGCATCGCCGCCTTGCCCGCGGCGAACAGCGACTGCAGCCCTGCGAAGGCCGGATGCAGCGCGTACTGCGTGCCGCCGGTGTTGGTGGGCGCGATGGGGCGCAGCGTGTCGCGCGCCAGCGCGAGGTTGCTGCGCAGCGTGGCATAACGCGCGTGGTCCGCGGGCTCGTAGGGCAGCAGCAGGTTGTTGCCGTCGTTGCCGCCGAACATGAAGAGGCAGACCAGCGCGCGGTAGTCCTCGCCCGAGGCCGACTGGGCCAGGGCCTGGAGCTGGGCGAAGGGCCCGAGCGCGGCGCCGCCGATGCCGGCCGCGGCAGCCGCGCGCAGGAAGCGGCGACGGGAGAAGTCGATGGAACTCGTCATGGCTGGCCTCACTTCTGGACGACGAAGTCGGGGGCGATGGAGGTCACGACCAGCGCGGCCTTGACGCGTTTCTCAGCCGACTGCGAGGCCAGCGAACCCAGCAGCGTGGTCAGCCGCGAGCGCGTGGTCGCGCTCATCTGCGCGTTGAAGAACAACAGGTCCAGCCGGTCGATCAGCTGGCCTGCGTTGCCGGCCAACGCGACCAGCGGCGCGTAGTTCAGCGCAATGCGCCTTTCCTTCGGGTAGCCGTAGCCCTTGTCGTTGATGAGCTGGTAGAAGAAGTTCAGCGAGCCGACCACCGTGGTCTCGGTCGTGATCTGGAACTCCGGCGCCGTCATGCCCGCGGCCGCCAGCGGCCCCGCGTGGCGGTAGTTGGGCGAGAAGAAGTTGAAGACCGAGGGCGCCAGCAGCGGGCTCTGGCCCAGCGCGTCGTCGGCGTCGTCCAGGTAGTGGATGGTGTTGAGGCCGCTGGTGCTGGCGCCGCCCAGCGCGCGCAGGAAGTTGGCGAAGCGGATCACCGGCTCGCGCAGCTTGCCGAAACGCGGCCGCGTGGCCGCGTCGTCGCCGCGTGCCTCGGTGTCCAGCAGGATGGCGCGCACGACCGCGCGCAGGTCGCCGCGCACGCCCTGGCCGTTGTTGGCGAAGACCGCGGCCACGCGTGCGATGTAGGCCGCGCTCGGGTTGCTGGTCACCAGGCGCTGGATCAGCTGGCGGCCGATGAAGGGGCCGACGTTGGGGTGCTGGAAGATGCTGTCCAGCGCGGCCTTCAGGTCCGATTCCGGCGTGCCACCGTCGGCCAGCACCTGGCCGTCGAGCAGCTGCTTGGTGCCGGTGGAGTGGTAGGTCGCGAAGGGCAGCATAGGCATCACCCAGTTCGCGTTGTTGTTGAAGTCGGCCTTGGAGAACAGCTTCTGGTCGGCATTGCCCTGGCCGCCGAAGCTCCAGCCGGTGAAGGCCGCGGCATAGCCCTTGACGACGCTCTCGTCGTAGGTGGGCACGGGCTTGCCGGCGCCGTCCAGCTGCTGCGAGCCATCGGCGTTGAGCTTGACCAGGCCGATGGAGAACAGCTGCATCACCTCGCGCGCGAAGTTCTCGTTCGGATGCGTGCCCTTCTTCGGATCCTCCTTCCGGCTGCGCAGCATGTTCAGGTAGTAGCCCATCGCCGGATGCAGGGCCACGTCCTGCAGCAGCGTGCGGTAGTTGCCGAAGGCGTTGCGGTTGAGCATGTCCCAGTAGGACGACATCGCGTAGGGCTTGATGTCCGGCGCGATGTTGGAGATGACGAAGATCTCCGACAGCGCGAAGGCCACGCGGGCGCGCAGCTGGCCCTCGGGCGACAGCCATTGCTGCCACACCGCCTCGTAGCTCCATTCCTCGGGGATGTAGGTCTTGGTCGGGTTGAGCACGCGCATGCGGTCGATGTAGGACACATGCAGCATGGCCGGCGCGTTGAACTGCTGCCACAGCCAGGCCTCGAAGCCGGTCTGCGTCAGTGCGCGGATCTCGTCGGCCGATCGTGCACCGAAGCTGGCTTGCGTGAGGAACCGCGCGGCGTCGCGCAACGAGGGCAGGGCGCCCGTGCTCGCTGGCGGCGTGCCGCCGGAGCCCGGCAGGCCGTAGGCCAGGGTCGCGCCGCTGGCGGGCTCGACGGTCGCGGCAGCCGGTCCCTCGGTCTTGCCCGAGGCGGATCCGCTGCTGCCGCCTCCGCCACCACCGCAGGCCGCGAGCGCCAAGGGCGCCAGCAGGCCGAACGCCAGCGGGGACGTGGATGACTGTGCCTCCCGCGGTGCCTGTGCATCCGCATCGCCGGACGGGGGTTCCGGCAGGATGGCGTCCCTCCTCTCAAGGGCCGCCACCTCGTCGTTCTCGACCATTTTTGTTCTCCAGACAGCGCCACGAACACCCGACGCCGTGGGGCCGCACTCTAGGAAAAGCGCCGCCTCCCAGGCGCAACCGGAGGTAAGAGCTGCGCGGACCCCATCCTTAGAATCGGGGGGTCATGCCTGATTTCCTCAACATCGCGGCCTACCGCTTCGTGCCGCTCGCCGACTGCCCCGAACTGCAAGAACGCCTGAGGCAAAACGCGCAATCGCGCGGCCTCAAGGGCACGGTCCTGCTGGCCGAAGAAGGGATCAACCTCTTCCTCGCCGGAGTTGCAACCGAGGTCGAGGGCTTCCTGGCCGATCTGTGCAGCGATGCACGCTTCGCCGGCCTGACCGTCAAGCGCAGCCGCTCGGCCGAGCTGCCCTTCCGCAAGCTGCTGGTGAAGATCAAGCGAGAAATCATCCGCATGGACCACCCGACCATCCGCCCGGCCGACGGACGCGCGCCCGCCGTCGATGCGCGCACGCTGTCGCGCTGGCTCGACGCCGGCTGCGACGACGAGGGGCGGCCCGTCGTGATGCTGGACACGCGCAACGGCTTCGAGGTCGACGAGGGCGCCTTCGACAACGCGATCGACTGGCGCCTGACGCGCTTCAGCGAGTTCCCCGCCGCCGTGCAGCAGCACCGCGGGGACTTCGCCGGCAAGACCGTCGTCAGCTATTGCACCGGCGGCATCCGCTGCGAGAAGGCCGCCATCTACATGCGCGAGGCCGGCATCGAGCATGTCTGGCAGCTGGAGGGCGGCATCCTGCAGTACTTCGAGGACACGGGCGGGCGCCATTACCACGGCAACTGCTTCGTCTTCGACGAGCGCCGCACGCTGGACGACACGCTGTCGGCGCAGCCCGAAGGCCAACACAAGCTTCCCGAATGAGATCCCGCAAGCAGTACACCCGCCGGCCTTCGTGGCTGACGCGCGGCTTCGTCGCGCTCACCGCCCTGCTGGTGCTGAGCCTGGTCGGCTACGTCGCCGTCTTCTTCAAGCCCGACCGCTCGCTGTCGGACATGACCGACCGGTGGGTGCAATCGCCCTCGCGCTTCATCGACGTGCAGGGCGTGCAGGTGCACATGCGCGACGTCGGCAAGCCGGACGACCGCATGCCCCTGGTGTTGCTGCCCGGGTCCGAGTCGGGTCTCTTTGCCTATGAGCCGTGGATCGAGCCGCTGTCCAAGGACCGGCGCGTCATCGCGCTGGACCTGCCGGGCTTCGGCCTGTCCTCCGGCATGCCGGAGGACGACTACCGCAGCGAGGCCTACGCCCGCTTCGTCGTCGCGCTGCTGGACCAGCTGGGCATCCAGCGCTGCGTGCTGGTGGGCTACGGCTTCGCAGGCGAGGTTGCCTGGCAGACCGCCTATGCGCACCCCGAGCGCGTGGGGCGGCTGGTGCTGATCACGCCGCGCGGCTATCCGTCCGACCCGTGGAGGCGTTCGCTGGACGAACAGCTGCTGCGCTGGTCGCCGGCCGCCTGGCTGGGCCGCATCACGCGCTCGCGCGCCGTGGTCGAGCGCAGCCTGCGCGACCGCTTCACGATCCCCGAGCGCATCACCGACGCGCTGGTCGACCGCTACACCGAGCTGCCCCTGCACGAAGGCAACCGCCGCGCGCAGATGCTGCGCCGCGAACAGGACCGTGATGGCAGCCAGACCGAGCGCATCCGCACCCTGCAGGCGCCCACACTGATCCTGTGGGGCGAGAACGACCGCCAGGCGCCGGCCCAGCAGGCTTTCTGGTTCGAGCGCGACATCGCCGGCAGCAAGGCGCTGCTGCTGTCGCAGGTCGGCCACCTGCCGCTGGAGGAAGCGCCGGACCGCACGCTGTCCGCATTGCAGACCTTCCTCGCGCGCTGAGCGGGCCACTCCAGCGCCCGGCCCGCGAGCACGGGGATGGCACCGATGAACATTGACAGTCCTCGTTGTCGGATCTAGCGTGCGCCCTTCCTCCGGGGCATGCGCAAGAAACCGAACACAGGAGACGACGATGGGCGCGGTACTGCAGAAGACGAATCCACCGGCCGCGGCCATGCTGCCGCGCA
>SCTQ01000294.1 GCA_004322345.1 Aquabacterium sp.
CCTTGGCGCGCTCGATGGCGGCCTTCATCTCGGCCTCGATGAGGGCGCGGGTCGCGGTCTTCTGCGGCGCTTGCGGTGTGGTTTGGCAGCCCGCGAGCAGGCAGGCGAGGGCCGTCGCGGCGAGGGCTGGGTGTCGGTGCATGGGCTTCATCGCTCGGCTGTGGCTGTGGGGGCCGAAGACGCGCCAGGCGTCGCGGCGGATGCGGCCGGCACGGCCGTGGCGGAATAGAGGCTCAGGGTTTCGGTGCTGCCGTCGGCATGGCGCAGCACCACGCGATCGCGGCGCACGCTTTCCAGCCGTGCGCCGCGCACCTGGCCGCCTTGCGCGACCCAGCCGCCGTCGATCAGTGCGCCGGCCAGGCGGCCCAGCCGCACGCCGCTGAGGCCGCTGCTGGCGTGGTTGCCGGACTCGACGCCCAGGGCTGGGCCCCCGGCGGCTTCCTTGCCCGGCGGCACGAAGGGCGCCGTCGGCCCCAGCGCCCAGGCCCCCGGCGTGGCGGCCCAGCAGGCGATGAGCAATGCGATGCGTGGAGGGTTCATCGTGCAGCCCTCACAGCGCCAGCCAGGTGTGGTCCTGGCCGATGGTCAGCAGGACGAACCAGGCTTCCACCTTGGACGGGTCGGCGGCGGCGCTGAAGCGCACGCGCTCCAGGCGCAGCGGCAGCGTGGGCCGCTCGAAGCTCTGCACGATGCGGCTGACCTCGGCCAGCGGCCCGGCGATGCGGACTTCGGTGCGGTGCCGGTAGACCGGCGGCGGCGTGGCGGGTGCTGCGGCGGCCGGCTGGCCCTCGCCTTCGCTGCCGGCGATTTGCGGGCTGGAGGCAGCCTCTGCGACCGGTTCGTTGTCTGCCACGTCGGGCAGGGCCTTCAGCGAGAGCACCTGCACGCCGGGCAGCGCCAGCGTCTTGCGCAGCTCTTCGAAGATCGCCTGCGGCGGCGAGGCCAGGCCCTGCTGGGCCAGTTCCTTGTGCCGCTGCTCCAGCTTCTTCTGGATGTCCTTCAGGCGTGCCGCGCGTTCTTCACGCGCGGCCGCAGCGATCTGGGCCTGGTCCGTCACGGGTTGCGCGGCCTGGGCCTGCTCCGCGGCGACGCGCCGCTCGCGCATGCCGAGCACCACCTGGACATCGAGCGCGACCAGGCCGGCTACGAGCCCGGCCAGCAAGACCATGCGGTCGCGTCGGGACAGCGCGTCGATGGGGCCCGTGACCTTCTTCAGGGCTTCAAGCTTCATGGCTCATCGCCTCCCTTGCCGGCATCCACGCTGGACAGCTCGAAGGTGTAGTAGGACACCGTATCCGGCACGCCGTCGGCATCCTTGGTGGGCTCGACCTGTTGCTGCGCGGGTGCTTCCGATTCAGCGTCCGGCTGGGCTTGTTCGGTGGCCGGGTTGTCTGCGGTTGTCTTGGCCGCGCGATGGTCGACGGCCAGGGCGCGCACCGGCAGGCCGGCGAAGGCCGGCGTGCCGCTGAGCCGGGCGGAATACTGGGACAGGTCCTCGCTGCGCAGCGCGGCGCCGGAGATGCGCAGGCCGCGCGAGCCGACGAACTCCACTTCGCGCAGCCACATGGACGCCGGCATCGCTGACACCAGGCTCTGCAGGCGCGCCGCGGTGTCGCGCGGCGCGTCCACCAATGCGCTGAGCGCCTGCTGCAGGCGTTCGCCGCCGGCCAGTTCGGCCTCGGCCAGCTGCAGCTGCACGGCGAGCGGATCGCTGGCAGCTTCCGCCGGCTCGGTTGCCGCTTCGTCGGCCGGGGCCGGGGTGCGCAGGATCACCTGCCACGCACGGTACTCGTAGGCGTAGTGCGCGATCACGATGGCGGCGAGCACGCCGCCGACGCCCAGCACGGCCAGCCCATCGACCCAGTCGCGTCCGCCTTGCTGCGTGGCATCGATCAGGTTGATCTGCTGCGTCATGCCGCCACCTCGTCGCGCGCGACCAGCGTGGCGCGCACCGCGGCGCCGACGGCGATCAGGTTCGGCGGCGGGGTCGGCGTGTCGGCCGGGGGCACCGGCAGGCGCTCCAGGTTCATCCAGTCGCCGAGGGCGAAGGGCTGCACGCGCAGGGTCACCTGGGGTGCCAGCTGCTGCACGAGGTCCACCTCGGGCACCGACTGCTCGACCCACACGCGTTCGATGGCCGTGCCGTAGAACTGGCGCTCGAAGGCGTCGGCCGTGCGCTGCACCTCCAGGCCCAGGCGCTCGAACTGCGCCTGGCGGCTGTGCAGGTCGGCGGCGGCGAACTGCGGCGCGCTGATCTCGAAGCGGCGGAAGGTGCACAGCTCGCCCTTCCAGACCACGATCAGCGAGGCCCGCGTGGCACCGATGCGCAGCAGGGCGCAGGCATTGGGCGTGGGCTGCAGCGCCAGCAGGTTGCGCAGCGCCAGCTCGGGGATGTCGACGGCGCTCAGCTCGATGCCGGCCTTGCGCACGCGCTGCATCCATTCGCGCACCTGCTGGCGGCGCGAGACGATGGCCAGCGCGTGGCTGCTCTGGCCCTGGCCGTCGGGCGCCGGCAGCATCAGGCAGTCGACGCAGGCGTCTTCCACCGGGAAATCGATCATGTCCTTGATGCGCCAGCGCGTGGCCTCGGCGCGTTCGACCGCAGGCACCGAGGGCGCGTCGAAGGGCAGGATCTGGTATTCGTCGCCCGGCAGCATCAGCGTGGCCGAGTCCGGCTTGAGCTTGTTCTTGCGCAACCAGCGGGAGATCTGGGCCATGTCCAGGTCGCCCTCGAAGCCGACCTGCCCCAGCAGATGGGCGCGGCCATCGCCGTCGGCGCGCACCACGGCCGCCGACAACCGCGACGGGCTGCAGGTGATGCCGAGGTGTTCGGTGGCCTTGGCGGCCGCGCGCGGTTTGAGCCGCGCAAGCAGGGTGGAGAGGTCCATGGACGGTCTATGGGCAGGTCCGTCCAGTCTAGAAATCCGGCCTAACCGGCAAAACGCGAAGTAGGGGCGGGTTCGCCGGCTACTCCGTCACACCGCGGGGGTGTGGGTCGTGCGGTTCGTCGGGATTTGCGGGCTATCCCCGGCGCGGGCCGAGCGCCGGGCCGCCCCAAGCCGGCCCGCATCCCCCTGGGGCGGCCAACGTACCCGTTGGCCGAGGGATCCTCATCAGAACCTCTCCAGGTCCGGGAAGGCCCAAACCCCGCCGCGCACCAGCTGCTTGCCGTACTCGGCGCAACGGTTCAGCGAGGGA
Organism: Aquabacterium sp.; assembly: GCA_004322345.1. Lineage (GTDB taxonomy): Bacteria > Pseudomonadota > Gammaproteobacteria > Burkholderiales > Burkholderiaceae_C > Aquabacterium. The sequence goes on from SCTQ01000294.1 coordinate 3,199, forward strand.
ATCGCCTTGCCGGGATTGAGCAGGCCGGCCGGGTCGAAGGCCGTCTTCACGCCCAGCATCTGCTCGCGCTCGGCCTCGGTGAACTGCACGCACATCGAGTTGAGCTTCTCCACGCCCACGCCGTGTTCGCCGGTGACGGTGCCGCCCAGGGCCACGCTGGTCTCCAGGATCTCGGCGCCGAAGGCCTCGGCGCGGTGCAGCTGGTCGGGGTCGTTGGCGTCGAAGAGGATCAGCGGGTGCAGGTTGCCGTCGCCGGCGTGGAAGACGTTGACGCAGCGCAGGCCGTGCCGGTCCTGCATGGCGACGATCGCCTCCAGCATGTCGGCCAGGCGCCGGCGCGGGATGGTGGAGTCCATGCAGAGATAGTCGGGGCTGATGCGGCCGCTGGCGGGGAAGGCGTTCTTGCGGCCGCTCCAGAACTTCAGGCGCTGGGGTTCGCTGTCGCTGACCACGCACCGGGTGGCGCCCGCGGCGCGCAGGACGTCTTCCATGCGCGCGATCTCTTCTTCCACCTCGTGCGGCGTACCGTCGCTCTCGCACAGCAGGATGGCGGCGGCGTCGAGGTCGTAGCCGGCCTTCACGAAGTCCTCCACCGCGGCGGTCATGGGCTGGTCCATCATCTCCAGGCCGGCGGGGATGATGCCGGCGCCGATGATGCGGGCCACCGCGTCGCCGGCGTCGCGCACGCTGGCGAAGCTGGCCATCACGCAGCGCGCCAGCAGCGGCTTGGGCCGCAGGCGCACGACGATCTCGGTGGCCACGCCCAGCAGGCCCTCGCTGCCGATGAAGACGGCCAGCAGGTCCAGGCCCGGCGCATCCATGGCCTCGCCGCCCAGCTCGAAGGGCTCGCCGTCCATCGTGAAGCCGCGCACCGCCAGCACGTTGTGCACGGTCAGGCCGTACTTCAGGCAGTGCACGCCGCCGGCGTTCTCGGCCACGTTGCCGCCGATGGAGCAGGCGATCTGGCTCGACGGGTCCGGCGCGTAGTAAAGCCCGTGGGGCGCAGCCGCCTCGCTGACGGCGGCGTTGCGCACGCCGCACTGCACGGTGGCCGTGCGCGCCAGCGGGTCGACCTTGAGGATGCGGTTCAGCCGCGACAGGCCCAGCGTGATGCCGCGCGCGTGCGGCAGGGCGCCGCCCGACAGCCCGGTGCCGGCACCGCGCGCGACGATGGGCACGCCCAGGCGGTGGCAGGTCTTGAGCACCGCCTGCACCTGCTCGTTGTTCTCGGGCAGGGCGACGGCCATCGGGCGCTGGCGGTAGGCGGTGAGGCCGTCGCACTCGTAGGGCGTGGTGTCCTCGGCCTCCCACAGCAGCCCGTGGCGCGGCAGCACGGCGCGCAGGGCTTGCACCACGGCCTGCGGGTCGGGCGTGGCGGCGGGGGGCTGGTCGAGGGTGGCGCTTTGCATGAGGGCGGATTCTGGCGTGGGTTCAGCCCGCCTTGCGGATCGTGCCCTGCGCGGCCGCCACCTGCTTGCGTTCACCGCCCTCGTGCAGGGTGAACACGTCGCAGCGCACGACCGCCTGGGTCTTGCCGCTGCCCAGCACCGTGGCCACCGCAAGCAGGCGTTGCGCGTCCTTGGCCGGGCGCAGGTAGTTGATCTTGTATTCGGCCGTCAGGCTGTCGCCCAGCACCGTGCCGCCGGCGAAGGTCAGCGCGTTGTCGGCCAGGTAGGACAGCACGCCGCCGTGCACGAAGCCGTGCTGCTGCAGCAGCTGCGGCCTCACGGCCAGCGACAGCTCGGCACGTCCGGGCTCGAAGACCTCCAGCTCGGTGCCCAGCAGGGCGCTGAAGGCCTGCCCGGCCAGGATCTGGCGGGCCAGGGGCAGCAGGTCGGTGGACATGGTGTGTGCTCCTTGTGGTCTCAGGGGGCGACCGCCCGCCAGGCCGCATCGGCCAGCCGGCGGCGGAGGTCGGGCGGGATGGATGGCGGCTGCTGGCGCAGCCAGCCGGCGGTCAGTTGCAGCGCGGGTGCGAAGACCAGGGCGACCCACACCGGCAGCGGCAGGTCCGCCAGCTCGCCGGCTTCGACGCGGGACCGCATCCAGGCGCCCAGCACGGCCAGGGCACCGGCGTTGCGCTGGCCGATCTCGGGCTCGGCCTCGGCGACGGCGGGCGTGTGCCGCAGCCGGTGCAGCACGGCGGCGGCCTGCGGCTGGGCGACGACCCATTCCAGGTGAGCGCTCACCAGCGCCCGCACGCCGGCCTCCGCGGCCAGCGGGGTGCCCTGTGCATCCGTCAGCGCCGGCAGCAGGGCGGCGTGGTAGCGGCCGAGCGCGTCGTCGTAGACGGCTTGGACGAGCTGGGGCTTGGTCGGGAAGTGGTGGTACAGGCTGCCGTTGCTGACGCCGGCGGCCCGCCGGACTTGCTCCATCGATGTGGCGTCCAAGCCCTGGGCGAGCAGCAGCTGGCCGGCGGCCTGCAGGATTTGGGCGCGAGTCTGTAAGGGAGTGCTCACAAGCCGTTCGCTTCGATGAAGAGGTAGAGTGATACTCTAGAGCATCACTCTATATCTGTCCTCCTGCTTTCGGTCTGCGCGCAAACCCCAGAAATTCGTTTCGCGTCTGTCAACCGCCCCGTTTGGCGGCACGTTTGAGGCGTGGCTCCCGCTAGAGAGCTCCAACCAAAACCTTTCGAAAGGCAACCACCATGAACAAGATCCTGGCCGCTCTGATCGCTTCCCTGTTCACCTTCGGCGTCGCCGTCGCCAACGAACCCGCCAAGGAAGCCGCCAAGGCTGAGAAGCACGCCAAGAAGGCCGAGAAGCACGCTGAAAAGGCTTCCGAAGCCGCTTCCGCCGCTTCCGCCGCTGCCACCAAGAAGTAATTCGAGGCAGGCGATCCCTGAAGGCTCTCGCGTCTTCGGGACCCGGAAGGCCCGGCCTCGTGCCGGGCCTTTTCTTTTGCGGCTGCCGCATCCGGCATCCCGGACCTGAGGCATCTCCTGCCCCGCGATCGGGCGGGCCGGCGTGCCGCCGACGGCATGGCGCTCCTACAGTCGCGCACCGCATGCCGCCGTCGAAAGGCCCGTCCCGTGATCCAGCCCTCCCCGTCGTCCCGCCCGCGCCGCTGGTTGCGCCGCCTGGTCGTGGCCGGCCTGCTGCTGCTGGCCCTGCCGCCGCTGGGCTGGGTGGTGTGGCTGCAACTGGCCCACCGTGACGTCCCGCCGCCGACGACCGAGGAGATCGACCGCGGCCTGCAGCAAGGCCTGGGCTGGATACGCGCCCACGAGGCCGAGGTGCTGGCCCAGGGCAACGCGATGCTGTGGCGCATGCTGCTGGACGCGGCCGCGCTGAACCATGATGCCGACCTGCAGCGCCTGCTGCGGGCCCACCGCGCACGCTATTTCCCCGACCCGTCCCGCAACGCCTGGCAGCGGCTGATGTACCGGGACGCCACCGCCGCCGTGGACCGCTGGGAGATGCTGGACGTGATGCCCTACCAGCGCTTCTTCCTCTATGCCATCAGCTGCGACCCCGCGCTCGCCGGCGAGCCGGTCGTCCAGGCCCAGCTGGCCCGCGGCGCCTGCCGGCCGGCCTGGCTGTCGCCCTTCGGCAGCGATGCGGCCTGCCGCACCCACCAGCTGATGGGCCTGATGCTGATGCGCGAGCACGGCTGCGGCGACAAGGACCGGGTGGTCGAGCTCACCGCGCATGCGCAAGACGACATCGTGCGCGAGCTGCAGGTGGACTTCCGCTCCCGCGACCCCTACGTGCAGCGCGTGCTGATGCTGTACTGGACGGGTGTGCCCGAGCGCGTGCGCCCCGCCTGGCTGCGGCGCGTGCTGCAGGCCCAGCGTCCCGACGGCGGCTGGGCCGACCGCCAGCCCATCCTGGAACTGCCGGGCGGCCGCGTGCTCCAGTTCGGCGGCTACGCCGAGAACCACCGGCTGACGCTGCAGCCGGCGCAATCGGACTTCCATGCGACGGCTCAGGGCATCCTGCTGCTGAGCCTGGTGAAGGCGCAGCAGGCCGGCAAGCGCTGATCAGCGGGCAAGAACGGGTTGCAGCGAGACGCCCGTGTGCGTCTTCGCCGCCACCAGCGCTTCCGGCGTGCCGCGCGACACCACCCGCCCGCCGCCCGAGCCGCCTTCCGGCCCCAGGTCGATGACCCAGTCGGCCTCCGCGATCACGTCCAGGTCGTGCTCGATCACGACCACGCTCTGGCCGCCGGACACCAGCCGGTGCAGCACGCGGATCAGCTTCTCCACGTCGGCCATGTGCAGGCCCACGGTGGGCTCGTCCAGCACGTAGAGCGTGTGCGGCGGCTTCTGGCCGCGGCGCGTCACGTCGTCGCGCACCTTGCTGAGTTCGGTGACCAGCTTGATGCGCTGGGCCTCGCCGCCGGACAGCGTGGGTGAGGGCTGGCCCATCGTCAGGTAGCCCAGCCCGACATCCTGCAGCAGCTGCAGCGGATGCGCGATCGCGGGCATCGAGGCGAAGAACGCCACCGCCTCGTCCACCTCCATGTTCAGCACGTCGCCGATGCTCTTGCCGCGCCAGGTGACGGCCAGGGTCTCCGGGTTGAAGCGCTGGCCGCCGCAGGTGTCGCAGGGCACCTTCACGTCGGGCAGGAAGGACATCTCGATGGTGCGCATGCCCTGGCCTTCGCAGTCCGGGCAGCGGCCGTCGCCGGTGTTGAAGCTGAAGCGGTTGGGCGCGAAGCCGCGGGCCTTCGCCTCCAGCGTGTCGGCGAAGAGGCGGCGGATGTTGTCCCAGAAGCCGATGTAGGTGGCCGGGCAGGAGCGCGGCGTCTTGCCGATGGGCGTCTGGTCGACTTCCAGCACGCGGTCGATCAGCTGCCAGCCTTCGACGGACGTGCAGCCCACGCAGTCGGCGAAGGGCGCGCCTTCGCCGTGCGCCTTGGAGTGCGCGCGCTTGGCCTTGCCCGCGCGGTCGCCGCCCTGCCCGGCCGAGGCGAGCGCCGCCTGCACGTTGGCCAGCAGCACGTCGCGCGCGAAGGTGGACTTGCCGGAGCCGGACACGCCGGTGACGGCCACCAGCCGCTGCAGCGGCACCGGTACGTCCAGGTCGCGCAGGTTGTGCAGCGTGGCGCCGCGCACCAGCAACTGCGGCGCGTCCTTCGCGACGGCGCGTCGCGCCTGCAGCGGGTGCTGCATCGGGTTGGCCAGCAGCCGGCCGGTCAGCGAATCGGGCGACTTCGAGATGTCGGCCACCGTGCCCTGCGCGACGACCGTGCCGCCGCGTTTGCCGGCACCGGGGCCGATGTCGATGATGTGGTCGGCGCGGCGGATGGTGTCCTCGTCGTGCTCGACGACGACCAGCGTGTTGCCCTGCGAGCCCAGCGTGGCCAGCGCGTCCAGCAGGATGCGGTTGTCGCGCGGATGCAATCCGATGGTCGGCTCGTCCAGCACGTAGCACACGCCCTGCAGGTTGGAACCCAGCTGCGCGGCCAGGCGGATGCGCTGGGCCTCGCCGCCGGACAGCGTGGGCGCGGCGCGGTCCAGGGTCAGGTAGCCCAGGCCCACCTGCTCCAGGAAGGCCAGCCGGCTCTTGATCTCGGTGATCACGTCGCGGGCGATGGTGACCTCGCGGCCGTCGAGCTTGAGCTTCTCGACCCAGCGGCGGGCGTCCTCCACCGAGCGTGCGGCGATCTGCGCGATGGACTCGTCGCGGAAACGCACCGACAGCGAGACCGGGCTCAGCCGTGCGCCGTGGCAGGTGTCGCAGGGCTGGTCGCCGACGCCTTCGACCTCGGGCTCCTCGAAGGTCTGCTCGCGGCCCTTGTTGTCCTCGTCGCGTTTCGTGTCGTCCAGGGCCAGGCGCTGCTCGCGCGACAGCTTCAGGCCCGTGCCCACGCAGTCGGGGCACCAGCCGTGCTTGCTGTTGTAGGAGAACAGCCGCGGGTCCAGCTCGGGGAAGCTGGTGCCGCAGCTGGGGCAGGCGCGCTTGGTGGAGAACACGCGCACCTTGCCGATGCGGGTGGTGGAGCCGCCGTTCTTCATCGCGCCGTCCAGCCCGTCCAGCGGCGCCAGCAGGTGGACGACGCCCTTGCCATGCTCCAGCGCCTTGGCGAGGAGCTCGCGCAGCTCGGCCTCGCGCTGCGGCGTGATGGTCAGGTCGCCCACCGGCAGCTCGATCGTGTGCTCCTTGAAGCGGTCCAGCCGCGTTCCGCCGGCCGTGCCCCAGCCGGCCACCGGCAGGAACTCGCCATCGACGCGCAGGTGGGTGTGGCCGCGCTGCCCGGCCCACTTGGCCAGGTCCGTGTAGACGCCCTTGCGGTTGACCACCAGCGGCGCGAGCAGGCCCACGTGCTGGCCCTTGTAGTCGCGCATCAGCTGCGCGGCGATGGACTCCGGCGTCTGCGGACGCACCGGCGCACGGCCGTCCGGCGACAGCCCTTCGATGCCGGGCCCGGGCTCGCAATGCGGGCAGTACTGCGTGCCCAGCTTGACGTAGAGCAGGCGCAGGAAGTGGTAGATCTCGGTCGTCGTCGCAACCGTGCTCTTGCGCCCGCCGCGGCTGAGGCGCTGCTCGATGGCCACCGTCGGCGGGATGCCGTAGACCGCGTCCACCTCGGGCCGGCCCGCCGGCTGCACGATGCTGCGCGCGTAGGCGTTCAGCGATTCCAGGTAGCGCCGCTGGCCTTCGTTGAACAGGATGTCGAAGGCCAGCGTGGACTTGCCCGAGCCGGACACGCCGGTGATCACGTTGAACTTGCCGCGCGGGATCTCCACGCTCAGGCCCTTGAGGTTGTGCTCGTGCGCGTTGATGACCTCGATGGCCTCCTTCTCGGGCCGCGGGGGCGCCGCGCGGCGGGCCTTGACGAGGCTTTGCAGCGGTCGCCCCTCCGCGGCGACGAGTTCGCCGCCCAGCCCCAGCGACCGTTCGTAGTCCGCCAGCGCGGCGCCGGTGAACGAGGCCCTGGCGGCCTTGACGTCGTCGGGCGTGCCGGTGGCCACGACGCGGCCGCCGCCCTCGCCGCCTTCGGGGCCGAGGTCGATCAGCCAGTCGGCCGCGCGGATCACGTCCAGGTTGTGCTCGATGACGATCAGCGAGTGGCCGGCGTCCAGCAGCTTGCCGAAGGCACGCATCAGCTTGGCGATGTCGTCGAAGTGCAATCCGGTGGTCGGCTCGTCGAAGAGGAAGAGCGTGCCCTTCCTGGCCACGCGCTGCGGCGTGCTCGTCTTCGCGGCCTCGGCCAGGAACCCCGCCAGCTTCAGGCGCTGGGCCTCGCCGCCGGACAGCGTGGGCACGGGCTGGCCCAGGGTCAGGTAGTCCAGGCCCACGTCGGACAGCGGCTGCAGCGTGCGCACCACCTCGCGGTCGTCGGCGAACAGGCGCAGCGCATCGGCCACGGTCAGCTCCAGCACCTGGGACACGTCGAGCAGCTTGCCGCCGCGGGTGATCTTCACCTCGCGGATCTCGGCGCGGAAGCGCGTGCCGTCGCAATCGGGGCAGCGCAGGTAGACGTCGGAGAGGAACTGCATCTCCACGTGCTCGAAGCCCGAGCCGCCGCAGGTGGGGCAGCGCCCGTCGCCGGCGTTGAAGCTGAACATGCCGGCGCCGTAGTTGCGCTCGCGCGCCAGCGGCGCATCGGCGAACAGCGTGCGCATCGCATCGAAGGCGCCGACGTAGCTTGCCGGGTTGGAGCGTGCGGTCTTGCCGATGGGCGACTGGTCGACGAATACGGCCTCCGCCAGCCAGTCGGCGCCCAGCAGGCGGTCGTGCTCGCCGGGCGCCTCGGTGGACTTGCCGAAGTGGCGCGACAGCGCGGGGAAGAGCACGTCCTGGATCAGCGTGGACTTGCCCGAGCCCGAGACGCCGGTGACGCAGACCAGCTTCTGCAGCGGGAAATCGACGCTGACGTTCTTCAGGTTGTGCTCGCGCGCGCCCTCCAGGATGAGCCTGGGCGTGCCGTCGGTGACCGGGCGCCGGATGCCGCCGCCGATCTGACGCTTGGCGCCCAGGTAGGCGCCGGTCAGGGTCTCGGCCCGCATCAGGTCCTCGGGCGGGCCGTCGAAGACGATGCGGCCGCCCTGCGAACCAGGGCCGGGGCCGAGGTCGATCACGCGGTCGGCGATCAGCATCACGGCGGGGTCGTGCTCGACGACGACCAGCGTGTTGCCGGCGTCGCGCAGGCGGAGCATGGCCTCGTTGATGCGGTGCATGTCACGCGGGTGCAGGCCGATGCTGGGTTCGTCCAGCACGAAGAGCGTGTTGACCAGCGAGGTGCCCAGCGCCGTGGTGAGGTTGATGCGCTGGACTTCGCCGCCGGACAGCGTGCGGCTCTGGCGGTCCAGCGTGAGGTAGCCCAGGCCGACGTCGCCGAGGTATTTCAGGCGCGTGCGGATTTCGTCGAGCAGCAGCTTCAGCGCCTCGTCATGCAGGCCGGAAGGCAACTGCAGGACATCGAAGAATCGTTTGACGCGCGACAGCGGCAGCAGCATCAGGTCGTGCAGGTTCAGGCCGGGCAACTGCTCGAGCTGTTCCCGCCCGTAGCCGACGCCCACCGGCCGGAAGCGCTGCGTGGGATCGAGCACGGCATCCGCGTCCTCCTTGGTGCCCAGGCGCCACAGCAGCGACTCCAGCTTCAGCCGCGCGCCGCCGCAGGTGGGGCACGGCGTGTAGCTCCTGTACTTGGACAGGAGCACGCGGATGTGCATCTTGTAGGCCTTGCTCTCCAGGTAGTCGAAGAAGCGCTTGACCCCGTACCACTGCTTGTTCCAGTTGCCCTTCCAGCCCGGGTCGCCGTTGAAGACCCAGTCGCGGTGCTCCTGCGAGAGCTGGCTCCAGGGCGTGTCGCGCGGGATGCCGGCAGCGCCCGCGTACTTGAGCAGGTCATCCTGCTGCTCGGCCCAGGCGGGCGTCTGCATCGGCTTGACGGCTCCGGCGCGCAAGACCCTGCGCGCCGG
>SCTQ01000029.1 GCA_004322345.1 Aquabacterium sp.
CCAGAAGATTTCCGGCGCCAACCTGGCGCGCAACTGGGTGATGATTCCCCACGTCACCAACAACGACGAGGCCGACATCACCGAGCTGGAAGCCCTTCGTGTCCAGCTCAACAAGGAAAACGAGAAGGCCGGCCTCAAGGTGACCATGCTCGCCTTCCTGATCAAGGCCAGCGTGGCCGCGCTGAAGAAGTTCCCGATCTTCAATGCCTCGCTCGACGGCGAGGACCTGGTGCTCAAGCACTACTTCCACATCGGCTTCGCGGCGGATACGCCCAACGGGCTGGTGGTGCCGGTGATCCGCGACGCGGACAAGAAGGGCGTGCTGGAACTGGCGCAGGAGACGGCGGACCTCGCCAAGGCCGCGCGCGACGGCAAGCTGACGCCGGCCCAGATGCAGGGCGGCTGCTTCTCGATCAGCTCGCTGGGCGGCATCGGCGGCACCAGCTTCACGCCCATCATCAATGCGCCCGAGGTCGCCATCCTGGGCGTCAGCAAGTCGGCCCACAAGCCGGTGTGGGACGGCCAGGCCTTCGTGCCGCGGCTGACCTTGCCACTGAGCCTGAGCTACGACCACCGCGTGATCGACGGCGCGGCCGCGGCGCGCTTCAACGCGTATCTGACGCAACTGCTCGGCGACTTCCGCCGTGCCATCCTTTGAGCCTTCCCATGAGCCTGACCGAAGTGAAGGTGCCCGACCTGGGTGACGTGCAGGACGTGGGCGTGATCGAGATCCTGGTGAAGCCGGGCGAGACGATCAAGGCCGAGCAGTCCCTGGTGACCGTGGAGAGCGACAAGGCCTCGATGGAAATCCCCTCGCCGCAAGCCGGGGTGGTCAAGGAGATCAAGGTCAGGCTGGGCGACAAGGTGTCGCAGGGTTCGGTCCTCCTGCTGATGGAGGCAGGCGATGCGGGTGCGGCGGCCAGGCCCGCAGCGGCACCGACGCCCGCACCGGCACCCGCAGCCGCAGCCGCACCCGCACCCGCACCCGCAGCAACGGCCGACGCCGGCAGCTACGACTGCGACGTCCTCGTCCTCGGATCAGGCCCCGGCGGCTACAGCGCCGCCTTCCGCGCCGCGGACCTGGGCCTCAAGGTCATCCTGGTCGAGCGTTATGCCGACCTGGGCGGCGTCTGCCTCAACGTCGGCTGCATCCCGTCCAAGGCCCTGCTGCACGTGGCCCAGGTGATGGACGAGGTCAGCCATTTCGCCGACCTGGGCGTCAGCTACGGACCGCCCAAGCTCGACCTGGACAAGCTGCGCGCCCACAAGGCCAAGGTGGTGGGCAAGCTCACCAAGGGCCTGGTCGGCATGGCGAAGCTGCGCAAGGTGACGACGCTGCGCGGCTACGGCAGCTTCGTCGACGCGCACCGCATCGAGGTCGAGGAGACGGGCGGCGAGGCGCAGGACAAGACGGGCAAGAAGCAGGTGGTCAGCTTCCGCTACTGCATCGTCGCCGCCGGCTCGCAGGCGGTGCACCTGCCTTTCCTGCCGGACGACCCGCGGGTCATCGACTCCACCGGCGCGCTGCAGCTGCAGTCCTCGCCCAAGCGCATGCTGATCCTGGGCGGCGGCATCATCGGGCTGGAGATGGGCACGGTCTACTCGACGCTGGGCGCGCGCCTGGACGTGGTGGAGATGCTCGACGGCCTGATGCAGGGGGCGGACCGCGACCTGGTGGCCGTCTGGCAGAAGATGAACGCCAGGCGCTTCGACAAGATCATGCTGAAGACGAAGACCGTCTCGGCCAAGGCGACCAAGGCCGGCATCGAGGTCGGCTTCGAGGGCGAGCAGGCACCGGACAAGCCGCAGGTCTACGACCTCGTGCTGCAGGCCGTGGGCCGCAGCCCCAACGGCCGGAAGATCGGCGCCGACAAGGCCAGCCTGCCGGTCACCGACCGCGGCTTCATCGAGGTCGACCGCCAGCAGCGCACGGCCGTGCCGCACATCTTCGCCATCGGCGACATCGTCGGCCAGCCCATGCTGGCCCACAAGGCGACGCACGAGGGCCATGTCGCGGCCGAAGTCATCGCCGGCGAGATCAAGGGCGACAAGGCGCTGGCCAGCAGCAGCTTCGACGCACGCGTCATCCCCAGCGTGGCCTACACCGACCCCGAGGTGGCCTGGGTGGGCCTGACGGAGGAGCAGGCCAAGGCGCAGGGCATCGCGATCAGGAAGGGGCTCTTCCCCTGGGCCGCCTCCGGCCGCGCCATCGCCAACAACCGCGACGAGGGCTTCACCAAGCTGCTGTTCGACGCCCAGACCCACCGCATCGTCGGCGGCGGCATCGTCGGCACGCATGCCGGCGACCTGATCGGCGAGGTGGCCCTGGCCATCGAGATGGGCGCCGACGCGGTGGACATCGGCAAGACCATCCATCCGCATCCCACGCTGGGCGAGAGCATCGGCCTGGCGGGCGAGGTGGCGCACGGCTCCTGCACGGACCTGCCGCCGCCCAGGCGCTAGAAAAGCGAAGCCCCGGCCGGGGCCGGGGCTGACGCACGCGGGCGAGCGCCGAAGGATCAGCGCTTGGCCGCCGGCGGCGGGGCTTGCGGGCGCACCGCATCCGCATGGGCCACCACTGCCGGCCGCTGCGGCGCAGCCGACACCGATGGCGCCGTGCTCACGGCTGCCGCGGGCAGGAGCGGAACGATCAGCAGCGCCACGATGTTGATGATCTTGATCAGCGGGTTCACTGCCGGCCCCGCGGTGTCCTTGTACGGGTCGCCCACGGTGTCGCCGGTCACCGCGGCCTTGTGGGCCTCGCTGCCCTTGCCGCCGTAGTGGCCTTCCTCGATGTACTTCTTCGCGTTGTCCCAGGCGCCGCCGCCGGTGCACATGGAGATGGCGACGAACAGGCCGGTGACGATGGTGCCCATCAGCAGGCCGCCCAGCGCCTCGGGGCCGAGGAAGATGCCCACCAGCACCGGCACCACCACCGGCAGCAGCGAGGGCACGATCATTTCCTTGATCGCAGCGCCGGTGAGCATGTCCACGGCCTTGCCGTAGTCGGGCTTGCCGGTGCCGTCCATGATCCCGGGGATCTCGCGGAACTGGCGGCGCACCTCCTCCACCACGGCGCCGGCCGAGCGGCCCACGGCCTCCATCGCCATCGCGCCGAACAGGTAGGGCACCAGGCCGCCGATGAACAGGCCGATGATCACGTAGTGGTTGGACAGGTCGAAGCGCACCGCATGGCCCGAGGCCTCCAGCGCATGCGTGTAGTCAGCGAACAGCACCAGCGCCGCCAGCCCGGCCGAGCCGATGGCGTAACCCTTGGTCACGGCCTTGGTGGTGTTGCCCACGGCGTCCAGCGGATCGGTGATGGCGCGCACGCTGTCGGGCAACTCGGCCATCTCGGCGATGCCGCCGGCGTTGTCGGTGATGGGGCCGTAGGCGTCCAGCGCGACCACGATGCCGGCCATGCTGAGCATCGCGGTGGCCGCGATCGCGATGCCGTAGAGGCCCGCCAGCCAGAACGAGGCCAGGATGGCGATGCAGACGAAGATCACCGGCCAGGCGGTGGACTTCATGCTCACGCCCAGGCCCGCGATGATGTTGGTGCCGTGGCCGGTGGTCGAGGCCTGCGCCACGTGGCGCACCGGCTTGTAGTCGGTGCCGGTGTAGTACTCGGTGATCCACACCAGGGCCGCCGTCAGCGCCAGGCCGACGACGGCGGAGGCGAAGAGCCGCCAGCGCGTGCCGTGCTCCAGCAGCGCGTCGTCCGGCATCACCGCCTGGGTGATGAACCAGAAGCCGATCAGCGACAGCACGCCGGCGACGATCAGGCCCTTGTACAGCGCCGGCATCACGTTCTTCATGCCCGGGGTGGCCTTGACGAAGAGCGAGCCGATGATGGAGCTGACGATGGACAGCCCGCCCAGCGCCAGCGGGTAGACCGCTGCCTCCACAGGGTAGGTGGTCACCAGCAGGGCGCCCAGGACCATGGTGGCGATGAGCGTCACCGCGTAGGTCTCGAACAGGTCGGCGGCCATGCCGGCGCAGTCGCCGACGTTGTCGCCCACGTTGTCGGCGATCACGGCAGGGTTGCGCGGGTCGTCCTCGGGGATGCCGGCCTCGACCTTGCCGACGAGGTCCGCGCCGACGTCCGCGCCCTTGGTGAAGATGCCGCCGCCCAGCCGCGCGAAGATGGAGATCAGCGAGGCACCGAAGGCCAGGCCCATCAACGGCTTGAGCCTGTGCGAGAGGTCCGCGCCGTCACCTGCCAGCACCCAGAAGAAGAGGGTGACGCCCAGCAGCCCCAGCCCGACCACCAGCATGCCGGTGATCGCGCCGCCCTGGAAGGCGATGTTCAGCGCCTCGTTCATGCCCTTGGTGGCCGCCTGCGCGGTGCGCACGTTGGCACGTACCGAGACGTTCATGCCGATGAAGCCGCACGCGCCCGAAAGCACGGCGCCGACGACGAAGGCCAGGGCGGTGGGCCAGCCCAGCGCGGCGAAGATCGCCACGGCCAGCACCACGCCGACGATGCCGATGGTGCGGTATTGCCGTCCCAGGTAGGCCGATGCGCCCTGCTGGATCGCCGCGGCGATCTCCTGCATGCGCGGGGAGCCGGCATCCTGCTTGAGGATCCAGCCGCGGGCGACCAGTCCGTAGACGACGGCGAGCACGCCGCAGGCCAGCGCGAAATACAGCGCCAAAGAGGTGGACATCGTCGGGTCTCCTTCCTTGCTCGGTGGGAGTGATGCGCCGGCACCGGTGCTGCTGCCCCGGAGATCGTGCCGGAATCGCCAGGGCATCCTAGGGACGCCCCCCCGCCATGGCAATTGCGCTGCGTGGGTGTTTACCTGGGCTGTGCAGGCAGGGGCCGGGATGGCAGACACGCGCGCCAGATAAACTCCGGGGCTGTCGTTCCACCCGCATCAATGACCCCGCACACCATGAGCCTGCACAACGTCACCCCCGGCGCCAAGGCGCCCGAGCAGTTCAACGTCATCATCGAGATCCCGATGAACGCCGACCCGATCAAGTACGAGGTCGACGAGGAAAGCGGCGCGCTGTTCGTCGACCGCTTCATGGGCACGGCGATGCACTATCCCTGCAACTACGGCTATGTGCCGCAGACCCTGGCCGCCGACGGCGACCCGGTGGACGTGCTGGTCATCACCCCCTTCCCGCTGATCCCCGGCGTGGTGGTCACCTGCCGCCCCATCGGCATCCTAAAGATGGAAGACGAGGCGGGCGGCGACTCCAAGCTGCTGGCCGTGCCCATCGACAAGATCCTGCCGATCTACAAGCACTGGCAGAAGCCCGAGGACCTCAACGAGCTGCACCTCAAGCGCATCCAGCATTTCTTCGAGCACTACAAGGACCTGGAGCCCGGCAAGTGGGTGAAGGTGCAGGGCTGGGACGGCGTGGACGCCGCCCGCAAGGAAGTGGCCGAAGGCATCGAGGCCTTCAAGAAGGCGCAGAAGAAGTAATCCGCTTCGCGCAACGAGAAAGCCGGCCCGAGGGCCGGCTTTTTCCATGGGCGCCGCGGCGGGCTCAGATCGTCGCGAACGAGGTGGCCGCCACGTCCAGCCGCTTGGTCAGCAGGCCGCTGTCCAGGTAGAAGTCGGCGCTCCTTTGCTGCTCGGCGACCACCGACGCGTCGATCTTCACGTCGTGCGTGCGGCGGCGGCTGGCCGACAGCCGCGCTGCCTGCAGCGGGATGCCGATGATGCGCGACAGCGTGGCCGCGTATTCGTCTGGATGCTGGATCCCCCACTGCTGGGCGCGCGCCACGCGCGAGCGGAAGTCCACCAGGATGTCGCGCTTGTCGCGCAGCGCGGTTTCGGTGGCGGCGGTGTAGCCCAGGCCGGACCACAGGCCGCGGCCGCTGGCGATGACCTTCAGGCCGTCCATCGTCTCCGCCACCGCGGTATACGGTTCCCAGGTGGCCCAGGCGTCGACTGCGCCGGATACCAGGGCCAGCTTGGCCTCGGGCGGCGCCAGGAAGCGGAACTGCGCGTCGGTGGGTTTTAACCCGGCAGCGGCCAGCGTGCGCAGCGCGACGTAGTGGCCGATGGAGCCGCGGTTGGTGGCGATGCTCCTGCCCTTGAGCTGGGCCCCGCCGGTGATGCCGGAGTCGGGCTTCACGATGATCGCGGTGCCATAGGGATCGCTCTTGCTCGCCGCGAAGGCGCGGATGCGCACGCCCTGGGCCACGGCGAAGATCAGCGGGGCGTCGCCGATGGGGCCGATGTCCACGGCCTCGGCGTTCAGTGCTTCGGCCAGGGGCGCGGCGGCGGGGAACTCGGTCCAGCGGATGTCGTAGTCCAGGTCCTTCAGCTCGCCGGCGGCGTCCAGCAGCGCATGCAGGTTGCCTTTCTGGTCGCCCGCGCGCAACTCGGGGCGCTTGGCGGCGCGCACGAGGGCAGGGGCGAAGAGGGCGGCTGCCGCGCCCAGCGCAAGCAGGCGACGGCGGGTGGGGGTACGGGTTTCGCTCATGGGGCTGCCACGCTAAGCCGGCAGCCGCGCGATCACAACTGACCAATGCGGATAAGCAAATCAGCAAGCTGCGGCGAGTCGCGTATCGGCCAGAAACGAAACAGGGCGCCGAAGCGCCCTGGACATCCGCAGGGTGGGAGGGCCGTGGACTACCAGGGCACCGTGCGCGCGCCGAAGCTCGACGGGCGGCCGCTCTGCGCCACGCGCATCGGGAAATGGGCGTTCAGGCTGGCCAGGCGGGACTGGGCTTCCGTCTCGCCCAGGCGGCGGGACACGACGTCGAAGGTCTCGGCGCGCAGGTGCCACAGCTCGCGCAGCGAGCGGGCGCGGGCGATGCGGTCGCGCAGCGTGTCGACCACAGCGTCCTCCACGTCGGCCACCGCACCGAGGAACTCACCGCGCACGTAGTGCAGCTGCGGGAAAGGGCGCTCGGCGGGACTGTCATGCAGGTCCTGGCCGGTCAGCGTCTGCCAGAACGCTCCCAGGCGTTGCTGCCAGGTGGGGCGGGCAGTGGTGAAGATCTGCGGCGGGCAGACGACCAGGTGCGGGCCGCGCTGCTCGTTGCGAACCACTTGCAGCGGCGCGGGGCCGTCGGCATCGGGATGAAGGCCCGAAACGAAAAACTGCATGGTGGTCTCCTGGCGGTCTGGCGGGGTTCTGGGGACGTCTGCGATTCACACAGGTATCGGCTTGTGACCCGCCTGCTTGAGCCATGAGCATGAGGTGAATCCGGGCGCTATTCCCGGCTTTGGACACCAGCGTGTCCCGGGCTCAGGGTATACTCGCGGGCTTTATTTTTCACCCCCACACGCCTAGCGCCTAGCGATCGTTTCCTCTGCGACGCAGCATGCATGCCACCGCCTTGAAGCAGCGGGGGCGCGTGCGACCGGAGCTGGGTGTGGCCTAAACGGAGAACGACACCGTGCTGCCGCAACTTCCCCAGGCCATCCTGGCGCTCGCAGACGGCTCGATCTTCATCGGAACGTCGATCGGCGCGGCCGGTCGCACGACCGGCGAAGTGGTGTTCAACACCGCGCTCACCGGCTACCAGGAAATCCTCACGGACCCGAGCTATTGCCGGCAGATCGTCACCCTGACGTATCCGCACATCGGCAACGTCGGTGTGAATCCGCAGGATGCCGAGTCCGAGAAGATCCAGGCCGCCGGGCTGGTCATCAAGGACCTGCCTGTCCTGGAGTCCAACTTCCGACGGACCCAGACCCTTGCGCAGTACCTGCAGGAGCAGGGCACGGTGGCCATTGCCGGCATCGACACCCGCAAGCTGACCCGCGTCCTGCGCACGCACGGCGCGCAGAACGGCTGCATCCTCGGCCTGCCCGCGGGCCAGGCGGTGACCCAGGCGCATATCGACGAAGCCCTGCGCGAAGCCAAGGGCGCGCCCAGCATGGCCGGCCTGGACCTGGCCAAGGTGGTCAGCACCGGGAAGGTCTACCCCTGGATCGAGACCGAGTGGCGCCTGGCCCAGCCCGGCGGCAAGCCCGGCTTCGGCCAGCAGACGGCCGCTCGTTTCCACGTCGTCGCCTTCGACTTCGGCATCAAGCGCAACATCCTGCGCATGCTGGCCGAGCGCGGCTGCAAGGTCACCGTGGTGCCCGCCCGCACGACGGCGGCCGAAGTGCGCAACTTCCATCCCGACGGCGTCTTCCTGAGCAACGGCCCCGGCGACCCCGAGCCCTGCGACTACGCGATCGCCGCCGCGCGCGAGCTGATCGACGACGGCTACCCCACCTTCGGCATCTGCCTGGGCCACCAGATCATGGCCCTGGCCTCGGGCGCCAAGACCTTCAAGATGAAGTTCGGCCACCACGGCGCGAACCATCCGGTGAAGGACCTGGACAACGGCCGCGTCAGCATCACCAGCCAGAACCACGGCTTCGCGGTGGACGAGAAGACGCTGCCCGCCAACCTGCGCGCGACGCACGTCAGCCTCTTCGACGGCACGCTGCAGGGCCTGGCCCGCACCGACCGCCCCGCCTTCTGCTTCCAGGGCCACCCGGAGGCCTCTCCGGGCCCGCACGACATCGGCTATCTCTTCGACCGCTTCACCGCCCTCATGCAGGAACGCACCGCCGCCACCGCCAAGACTGGAGCTCTGAATGCCTAAGCGCAACGACATCAAGAGCATCCTCATCATCGGCGCCGGCCCGATCGTCATCGGCCAGGCCTGCGAGTTCGACTACTCCGGCGCCCAGGCCTGCAAGGCGCTGCGCGAGGAGGGCTACAAGGTCATCCTCGTCAACAGCAACCCGGCGACGATCATGACGGACCCGGACACGGCGGACGTCACCTACATCGAGCCCATCACCTGGCAGGTGGTGGAGCGCATCATCGCCAAGGAGCGCCCGGACGCCGTGCTGCCCACCATGGGCGGCCAGACCGCGCTGAACTGCGCCCTGGACCTGCACCGCAACGGCGTGCTGGACAAGTACAAGGTCGAGATGATCGGTGCCAACGAGCACGCGATCGAGAAGGCCGAGGACCGCCAGAAGTTCAAGGAGGCCATGACCTCCATCGGCCTGGACTCCGCCAAGTCCGGCATCGCCCACACGCTGGAAGAAGCCTGGGCCGTGCAGAAGCGCATCCAGGCCGAGATCGGCGGCTCCGGCTTCCCGATGGTCATCCGCCCCAGCTTCACGCTGGGAGGCACCGGCGGCGGCATCGCCTACAACCCGGAGGAGTTCGAGGAGATCTGCAAGCGCGGCATCGACCTGTCCCCGACCAACGAGCTGCTGATCGAGGAATCGCTGATCGGCTGGAAGGAGTACGAGATGGAGGTCGTCCGTGACAAGGCGGACAACTGCATCATCGTCTGCTCCATCGAGAACCTGGACCCGATGGGCATCCACACCGGTGACTCCATCACCGTGGCCCCGGCCCAGACGCTGACCGACCGCGAATACCAGCTGCTGCGCAACGCCTCCATCGCCATCCTGCGCGAGATCGGCGTGGAGACCGGCGGCTCCAACGTGCAGTTCTCGATCAACCCGGACAACGGCCGGATGATCGTCATCGAGATGAACCCGCGCGTCTCGCGTTCGTCCGCGCTGGCCTCCAAGGCCACCGGCTTCCCGATCGCCAAGATCGCGGCCAAGCTGGCCGTGGGCTACACGCTGGACGAGCTGCGCAACGACATCACCAATGGCGCGACGCCGGCCTCCTTCGAGCCGACGATCGACTATGTCGTCACCAAGATCCCGCGTTTCGCTTTCGAGAAGTTCCCGGCCGCGGATTCGCGCCTGACCACCCAGATGAAGTCGGTGGGCGAGGTGATGGCCATGGGCCGCACCTTCCAGGAAAGCTTCCAGAAGGCCCTGCGCGGCCTGGAGACCGGCATCGACGGCCTGAGCGAGCGCAGCACCGACCGCGAGGAGATCATCCAGGAGATCGGCGAGGCCGGCCCGGAGCGCATCCTGTTCGTCGGCGACGCCTTCCGCATCGGCCTGAGCCTGCAGGAGGTCTTCGAGGAGACCTCGATCGACCCGTGGTTCCTGGCCCAGATCGAGCAGATCATCCAGACCGAGGCCCAGGTCAAGGCACGCAGCCTGGACAGCCTGTCGGTTGCCGAGCTGCGCTACCTGAAGCAGAAGGGCTTCTCGGACAAGCGCCTGGGCAAGCTGATGAACGTCAGCCAGCACGACGTCCGCAAGAAGCGCTACGCCGCCGGCGTGCGCCCTGTCTACAAGCGGGTGGACACCTGTGCGGCGGAGTTCTCCACCTCCACCGCCTACATGTACTCGTCCTACGAGGCCGAGGGCGGCGAGTGCGAAGCCCAGCCCACCGACCGCCGCAAGATCATGGTGCTCGGTGGCGGCCCCAACCGCATCGGCCAGGGCATCGAGTTCGACTACTGCTGCGTCCATGCGGCCCTCGCGATGCGCGAGGACGGCTACGAGACCATCATGGTCAACTGCAATCCCGAGACGGTGTCCACCGACTACGACACCTCCGACCGCCTCTACTTCGAGCCGGTGACGCTGGAGGACGTGCTGGAGATCGTCGACAAGGAGAAGCCGGTCGGCGTCATCGTGCAATACGGCGGCCAGACGCCGCTGAAGCTGGCGCTGGACCTCGAGGCCAACGGCGTGCCCATCATCGGCACCACGCCCGACAGCATCGACATCGCCGAGGACCGCGAGCGCTTCCAGAAGCTGCTGCACGAGCTGGGCCTGAAGCAGCCGCCCAACCGCACCGCGCGCACCGAGGAAGCCGCACTCCAGCTGGCGCAGGAGATCGGCTATCCGCTGGTCGTGCGCCCGAGCTACGTGCTGGGCGGCCGCGCGATGGAGATCGTGCACGGCGACAAAGACCTGGAGCGCTACATGCGCGAGGCCGTGCGCGTGTCCGAGAAATCGCCGGTGCTGCTGGACCGCTTCCTCGACGACGCGGTCGAGGTGGACGTGGACTGCATCAGCGACGGCGTCGACACGATGATCGGCGGCATCATGGAGCACATCGAGCAGGCGGGGGTGCACTCCGGCGACTCGGCCTGCTCGCTGCCGCCGTACACGTTGAGCAAGGTGCTGCAGGACGAGCTGCGCCGCCAGACGGCGGCGATGGCCAGGGCCCTGAAGGTCGTCGGCCTGATGAACGTGCAGTTCGCGATCCAGGGCGACGTCACCGGCGGGCTGGACCAGGCGACCGTCTATGTGCTGGAAGTCAACCCGCGCGCCTCGCGCACGGTGCCCTACGTTTCCAAGGCCACCGGCCAGCAGCTGGCGAAGATCGCCGCGCGCTGCATGGCCGGCCAGAAGCTGAAGGAGCAGAAGGGTGCCGGCAACAAGCCGCCGCACGAGGTGATCCCGCCTTACTTCAGCGTCAAGGAAGCCGTCTTCCCGTTCAACAAGTTCCCGGGCGTGGATCCCATCCTCGGGCCGGAGATGCGTTCGACCGGCGAGGTCATGGGCGCAGGCGCCACCTTCGGCGAGGCCATGCTCAAGAGCCAGCTCGGCGCGGGCTCCCGCCTGCCGAAGAAGGGCACCGTCTGCATCACCGTGAAGAACAGCGACAAGGAGCGCGCCGTGGCCGTGGCCCGCGAGCTGCAGTCCCTGGGCTTCCAGGTCGTGGCTACCAAGGGCACGGCCGAGGCCATCTCTGCCGCCGGCCTGCCGGTGCGCGTGGTCAACAAGGTGAAGGACGGCCGCCCGCACATCGCCGACATGGTGAAGGCCGGTGAGATCCAGCTGGTCTTCACGACGGTGGCGGAGACGCGCACGGCGATTGCCGACTCGCGCTACATCCGCACCGCTGCGCTGGCCAACCGGGTCACCTACTACACGACCATGGCAGGCTGCGAGGCGGCCACCGAGGCGATGAAGCACCAGGACGACCTGGTAGTGGTGTCCCTGCAGGAACTCCACGCGCAACTGCACTAGACTTCCCCGAATGGGACGTAGACCGCCGCCCCGCGCAAGCGGGAGCGGCGGTTGATTTTTTAGAGGACGAGACAATGAGCACCATTCCGCTGACCAAGCGCGGCGCAGAGAAACTCAAGGAAGAACTGCATCGTCTGAAGACCGTGGAGCGCCCGGCCGTGATCAATGCGATCGCCGAGGCGCGTGCCCAGGGTGACCTGTCCGAGAACGCCGAGTACGACGCTGCGAAGGACAAGCAGGGCTTCATCGAAGGCCGCATCCTGGAGATCGAAGGCAAGCTGGCCGCAGCCCAGATCATCGACCCGTCCGGTCTGGACGCCGGCGGCCGCGTGGTCTTCGGCGCCACCGTGGACCTGGAGGAGGAAGACTCCGGCGAGGCCGTGACCTACCAGATCGTCGGTGACGACGAGGCCGACCTGAAGCAGGGCCTGATCTCGATCAGCTCGCCGATCGCGCGAGCGCTGATCAGCAAGGAGGCCGGCGACGTGGCCGAGGTCCGCGCGCCGGGCGGCCTCAAGCGCTACGAGATCGTCGAAGTCCGCTACGACTAAGCGGCGCCCTCAGGAAGATCGCGTCTTGCTCCAACGCACCGAAACCGTGCTGGCCGGGTTGTGGGCCGGCCTGTTGCTGGGCATCGCCGCCATTGCCGCGCCGTCGGCCTTCGCCGCGCTCGACGGCGCACGCGAACAGGCCGGCCAGGTGGTGCGGGTGATCTTCGCCGCCGAGGCCCGCGCCAGCCTGGTGTTCGCCATCGTGCTGTTCGTGATCGAGCGCCGTCTGGCCGAGCAGCGGGCGCAGTCGGGGCAGGGCTCGCGCATCTCCGCCGAGCTGCTGCTGCCGCTGGGCGCGCTGTTCTGCGTGGTGCTGGGGTATTTCGCGCTGCAGCCGCTGATGGAGGAGGCGCGCACGGGGGCGGGCAAGTACAGCTTCGGCGCCTTGCATGCCACGTCCACGGTGTTCTATGGCATCAAGACCTTGCTGGTGCTGGTCCTGGCATGGCGGGCCAGCGGCAAGCGCTGACCCCGCGGGCTCTCACTCCGGTGCGCGCTTCTTGCTGCTGACGACCCGGTTCTTCGTGCGCTTGATCTGGCCGCCGGCCGTCACGCGCTGGTTGCCGAAGACCTGGACCTTCTTGACCATCGGGCGGTGGTTTCCGCTCTTGGAATACTTGAGGATCTTGACCGTACGCGGCCCCGGCTTGCGGTCCTCGTCCTCGACCTTCGCTTTCTCGGGGACCGGGCGCCAGAGCACCAGCAGCTTGCCGATGTGCTGGATGGGCGCGGCGTCGAGCTTGTCGCAGAGTTCGGCCAAGGCGGCCTCGCGCGCCTGCCGGTCGTCGGACAGCACGCGGATCTTGATCAGGCCGTGCGCCTTGAGGGCGGCGTCGGCTTCCTTGGTGACGGCCGGAGTCAGGCCGTCGTTGCCGATCATCACGACGGGGTCGAGGTGATGGGCTGCGGCACGGTGCGTCTTGCGCTGTGCCGGGGTCAACTGGATTGCAGGCATAAGCCGGATTATCGACGCACGATGAAGATTCAGACAAAGAGCAAGAAGGTCAACAAGGCCTGGTTGCACGACCACATCAACGATCCCTACGTGAAGATGGCGCAGAAGGAGGGCTACCGGGCCCGCGCCGCCTACAAGCTCAAGGAGATCGACGAGTCGCTGCGGCTCCTGCATCCCGGCCAGGTGGTGGTCGACCTGGGCGCTGCACCGGGAGCCTGGAGCCAGTACATCCGCCGCCGCTTCGCGCCCAAGACCGCGGTGGGCGGCGGCGCGGCCACCGGCGAGCTCAACGGCACCATCATCGCGCTGGACCTGCTGGACTTCGAGCCGGTGGACGGCGTGCACTTCATCCAGGGTGATTTCCATGATGAGGCGGTCATGGCCCAGCTGGAGCAGGCCCTGTCCGGGCGCGCGGTGGACGTGGTGGTGTCGGACATGGCGCCCAACCTGTCGGGCATCGAGTCCTCGGACGCCGCCCGCATCGCCGGGCTGGTCGAACTGGCCCTGGACTTCGCCTCGCGCACGCTCAAGCCTGACGGCGCCCTGGTCTGCAAGGTCTTCCACGGAAGCGGCTACAGCCAGCTGGTCGAGTTGTTCAAGAAAAATTTCCGTATTGCGAAAGCAATCAAGCCGAAAGCGTCACGGGATCGCTCGTCCGAAACCTTCCTCTATGGCCGGTTCCTCAAGTTCCCGCAAAAACGCGACGAAGCCGTTTGAGCCCCGCGCAGATATATGCAGCGCCGCAATTCGTGTCGGGGTGTCTCTATGTTCGTCCGAGGGGAAAACTAATCAGGGCCAGGGTATTGACTCGTCTAGAATCGGCCCCAGTTTCCCTCGGAAGCATCCACACTGAGGATGCCCGCGCAAGCGGCACCATCTGCAGTCGTTTGCGTTCTTGCCTGGTTCAGGCCTGTTTTCTCGTGTTTTCGTCGGTGGTGAAGGAGCCGCGGTGAACAATCAATGGTTCTCGAAGTTGGCGGTTTGGCTCGTGATTGCACTCGTGCTGTTCACGGTGTTCAAGCAATTCGACCGCAGCTCGACGGCTGGCTCCCAAGTCGCGTATTCCGATTTCCTCGAGGATGTGCGCAACAAGCGCATCAAGAGCGTCCAGTTGCAGGAAGGCAGCGGCGGCACCGAGATCGTCGCGACGACGATCGATGACCGGAAGGTCCACGCCAACGCCA
Source organism: Aquabacterium sp. (assembly GCA_004322345.1). Classification (GTDB taxonomy): domain Bacteria; phylum Pseudomonadota; class Gammaproteobacteria; order Burkholderiales; family Burkholderiaceae_C; genus Aquabacterium. The sequence goes on from SCTQ01000029.1 coordinate 14,531, forward strand.
CCTACCTGGACCGGGGTCTGGTCGGCGACCTGATCAACAACAACGTCAAGTTCGACGTCAAGCCGCGCGACGAGCCGTCGCTGCTGCTGAACCTGTTGCTGTCCTGGGGCCCGATGCTCCTGCTGATCGCGGTATGGATCTACTTCATGCGCCAGATGCAAGGCGGCGGCAAGGGCGGCGCCTTCAGCTTCGGCAAGAGCCGCGCGCGCATGCTCGACGAGAACAACAACTCCATCACCTTCGCCGACGTTGCCGGCTGCGACGAGGCCAAGGAGGAAGTGCGTGAACTCGTCGACTTCCTGAAGGACCCGCAGAAATTCCAGAAGCTGGGCGGGCGCATCCCGCGCGGTGTGCTGATGGTCGGCTCCCCGGGTACGGGCAAGACGCTGCTCGCCAAGGCCATCGCCGGCGAGGCCAAGGTGCCGTTCTTCTCGATCTCCGGCTCCGACTTCGTCGAGATGTTCGTCGGCGTGGGCGCGGCCCGCGTGCGCGACATGTTCGAGCAGGCCAAGAAGAACGCCCCCTGCATCATCTTCATCGACGAAATCGACGCCGTCGGCCGCCATCGTGGAGCCGGCCTGGGCGGCGGCAACGACGAGCGCGAGCAGACGCTGAACCAGATGCTCGTGGAGATGGACGGCTTCGAGACCAACCTCGGCGTCATCGTCATCGCCGCGTCCAACCGCCCCGACATCCTGGATCCGGCCCTGCTGCGCCCGGGCCGCTTCGACCGCCAAGTGTATGTGACCCTGCCGGACGTGCGTGGCCGCGAACAGATCCTCAACGTGCACATGCGCAAGGTGCCCATCGGGGCCGACGTCAACGCGAACGTCATCGCCCGTGGCACGCCCGGCATGTCCGGCGCGGACCTGGCCAACCTCGTCAACGAGGCGGCGCTGATGGCGGCACGCCGCAGTGCGCGTGTCGTGGAGATGGTGGACTTCGAGCGCGCCAAGGACAAGATCTTCATGGGCCCGGAGCGCCGCTCCTCGGTCATGGATCCGGAAGAGCTCAAGAACACGGCCTATCACGAGGCCGGGCACGCGCTGATCGGCCGCCTGCTGCCGAAGTCCGACCCGGTGCACAAGGTGACGATCGTCCCGCGTGGTCGTGCGCTCGGTGTGACGCTCACGCTGCCCGAGAAGGACCGCTACGGCTACGACAAGGATTGGGCGCTCAACCGCATTTCGATGCTGTTCGGTGGCCGCATCGCCGAGGAAGTCTTCATGAACCAGCGCACCACCGGCGCGTCGGACGACTTCAACAAGGCGACCCAGATCGCGCGCGACATGGTGATGCGGTACGGCATGACGGACGCGTTGGGCCCGATGGTCTATGCGGAAAACGAAGGCGAGGTCTTCCTCGGCCGGTCCGTGACCCGCACGACCAACATCAGCGAAGAGACGATGCAGAAGGTCGACGCCGAAGTGAGGCGCATCATCGACGAGCAGTACGGCATCGCCCGCAAGCTGATCGAGGACAACAGCGACAAGATGCATGCCATGGCGAAGGCGCTGCTCGAGTGGGAGACCATCGACTCCGAGCAGATCGACGACATCATGTCGGGCAAGCCTCCGCGTCCGCCCAAGGACTGGACACCGTCCAGTTCCCGCAACTCCGGTGGCGGCGGTGGCGCGGCGGTGAACCCGGACAGCGCGCCGGCCACGGCCTGATCCCCGGGCGCCGGGAAGCGAGATCGAACAGCGGGGCTGCGGCCCCGCTTTCCTTTTATTCCCTCCGATGAGCAGCGCTGACGCGTCCGTTCCCGAAGCTCCCCAGCCACGCCAAAGCTGGCAGGCCGGACGCTTCTGCATCGACCTGGGCCAGCCCAGGGTCATGGGCATCGTCAACGTCACCCCCGACTCCTTTTCCGACGGCGGCGCACATCTCGATGCGTCCGCGGCGCTGGCGCACTGCGAACGCCTGCTGGAGGAGGGGGCGGACATCCTCGACATCGGCGGCGAATCCAGCCGTCCCGGTGCGGCACGCTTGCCGCTGGAAGAGGAACTGCGCCGCGTCGTCCCGGTGCTGAAGTTCGCGGTGGGCCTCGGCGCGCCGGTGTCCATCGACACCTACAAGCCCGAGGTAATGGCCGCCGCGCTGGAATTGGGCGCCGACATCGTCAACGACATCCACGCGCTGCAGCGGCCCGGCGCACTGCAGGCGGTGGCAGCGGATGCGGGTTGCGGCGTGTGCCTGATGCACATGCAAGGCGACCCGGTATCGATGCAACATGCGCCCGGCTATACCGACGTGGTCCATGAGGTACGAAGCTTCCTGGCCGGCCGGCTGGCGGACGCGCGGGCCGCCGGCATCGCTGCCGAGCGCATCGTGCTCGATCCCGGCATCGGCTTCGGCAAGTCGGTCGCGCACAATTTCGCGCTCCTGTCCGGTCAGCAGGCCCTGGCCGACCTCGGCCGGCCGATATTGGCCGGATGGTCGCGCAAGTCCTCGCTGGGTGCCGTCACGGGTCGCCCGGTCGAGCAGCGGCAAGCGGCCAGCGTGTCTGCCGCGCTGGCGGCGATCCACTTCGGGGCGGCCATCGTGCGGGTACACGACGTGGCGCAGACGGTGGATGCGATCAAGGTCTGGCAGGCGGCAGGCCTGATCCAGGAACGAGCAACGACTCTGGGAAAGAAAAGAACATGAGCAGAAAGTACTTCGGGACGGACGGCATCCGCGGCACCGTGGGGCGCGCCCCGATCACGCCGGACTTCATGTTGCACCTCGGCCACGCCGTGGGCAGCGTGCTGCGCAAGACGGAAGCCAGGCCGACGGTGTTGATCGGCAAGGACACGCGCATCTCGGGCTACATGCTGGAGTCCGCGCTGGAGGCGGGTTTCGCTTCGGCCGGCGTAGACGTGCTGCTGACCGGCCCGCTGCCCACGCCAGGTGTCGCCTACCTGACTCGAGCGCTGCGCCTGAGCCTGGGCGTGGTGATCAGTGCCTCGCACAACGCCTATCCAGACAACGGCATCAAGTTCTTCTCTGCCCGCGGCGAGAAGCTGCCCGACGAGTGGGAGCAGGCCGTCGAGGCCGCGCTGGAGGAGTCGCCCCAGTGGAGCGACTCGCGCGGTCTGGGCAAGGCCAAGCGCCTGGAAGATGCGGCCGGACGCTACATCGAGTTCTGCAAGAGCACCTTCTCCAACGAGCTTTCGCTCAAGGGCTTGCGCATCGTCGTCGACGCGGCCCACGGAGCGGCCTACACCGTCGCGCCCAGCGTGTTCCACGAGCTGGGCGCCGAGGTCTTCTCCATCGGCTGCTCGCCCGACGGCATCAACATCAACGAGGACGTCGGCGCCACCTCGCCGGCCGCGCTGGTGGCCGCGGTGAAGACGCATCGCGCCGACTACGGCATCGCGCTGGACGGCGACGCCGACCGGCTGCAGATCGTCGACCGCAACGGCCGTCTCTACGACGGCGATGAACTGCTCTACGTGCTGGCGGCCGACCGCCTGGCCCACGAGATGCCTGTGCCCGGCGTGGTCGGCACGCTGATGACCAACATGGCTGTCGAGCTGGGCCTCAAGCGCCAGGGCGTGTCCTTCGTGCGCGCCAAGGTCGGCGACCGCTATGTGCTGGAGGAACTGATCAACCGCGGCTGGCTGCTGGGCGGGGAAGGCTCCGGCCACCTGATCGCGCTGGACAAGCACACCACCGGCGACGGCATCGTCAGCGCCCTGCAGGTGCTGCAGGCCGTCTGCGAAGGCAAGCGCGATCTCGCCGGCTGGCTGTCCGACGTGAAGCTCTTCCCGCAGGAGCTGATCAACGTGCGCGTCGCCGCGCCCGGCCAGTGGCGCGAGAACGCACGTCTGGTGGCCGAGCAGGAGGCCGTGGTCAAGGAACTCGGCGAACGCGGCCGCGTGCTGATCCGTCCCTCGGGCACCGAGCCCGTGCTGCGCGTGATGGTCGAGGCCGCCGAGGCGGCCGTGGCGCAGAAGCTGGCCGCGCGGCTGGCCAAGGCTGCGCAGGCGCAGTGACCGCGCAGGGCGGGCGGGTGCTCCTGCTAACCTTGCGTCGGGCGCGCGCCCGCGTGCCCGCCCGCTGTCCCGTCCTCCTGTTTCATTTGCGCCGTCATGCTGCTCGTCCTCTCGCCCGCCAAGGCCCTCGACTACGAACGTCCTGCCCATATTGACGAACACACGACGCCCGAGTTCGCCGGGCGTGCCGCGGAACTGATCGAGGTGCTGCGCAAGAAGTCGCCGCAGGAGGTGGCCGAGCTGATGAGCCTGAGCGACAAGCTCTCCGCGCTCAACGTCGCGCGCTACGCGGCCTGGTCGCCGCGCTTCACCGCGAAGAACAGCAAGCAGGCCGTCCTGGCCTTCGACGGCGACGTCTACGACGGGTTGCAGGCCGCGAGCCTCAAGCCGGCGGACCTGAAGTGGGCCCAGGACCACGTCGCCATCCTCTCCGGCCTCTATGGCGTGCTGCGTCCCCTGGACCGCATGCAGCCCTACCGGCTGGAGATGGGCACCAAGCTCAAGACGGCCCGCGGCAAGGATCTCTACGCCTACTGGGGCGACGCGCTGGCCGAGCACCTCAACGGCTGGCTCGACCGGCTGGGCAGCAAGCTGCTGGTCAACCTGGCATCGCAGGAGTACTTCAGGTCGGTCGACCGCAAGGCGCTGAAGGCCGAGGTGGTCGAGTGCGTCTTCGAGGACTGGAAAGGCGGCGACTGGAAGGTCATCAGCTTCCACGCCAAGCGCGCGCGTGGCCTGATGGCGCGCCACATCGTGCGCGGCCGGGCCCGCACGGCGAAGGCGCTGTTGAGTTTCGACGGCGAAGGGTATGCCTACGCCCCCGACGCCTCCGAACCTGATCGCCTGGTCTTCAGGCGGCGCCTGGAGTCCTGAGATGGCGCCGGCGGATCCGCAAAGCGTCACGCCTGAGCTGCGCGCCTGGATCATCGAGCAGGCCCGCGCCGGCTGCCGCCCGCAGGACGTGCTGGCGGCGATGCTGGCCAGCGGCTGGCAGGAGCCGGTGGCAGTGGCCGCGCTGGAGGCGACGCTGGAAACCCATCTGCGCGAGGCCCAGGCCGCCGCCCAGGAGGAGGGCGCCATCGCCTCCGAGCTGCCGAAGCTGGAGGTGGAGGGCGGCCAGTCCGAGTTCGAGTTGATGGGGCGCCGGCTCAGCGTCGCTGCCGCCTTGCGCCAGCCGCGCGTGGTCGTGCTCGAGGGCCTGCTCAGCCGCGACGAATGCGAGCAGATGATCGACGCCGCGCGTTCGCGCCTGGCGCGCTCGGAGACCGTGGTCAACGCCACGGGCAGCAGCGAGGTCAACGCCGCGCGCACCAGCGAAGGGATGTTCTTCCAGCGCGGGGAAAGCGAGCTGTGCCGCAGCATCGAGCAACGCATCGCCGCCTTGCTGGACTGGCCGGTGGAGCGCGGCGAGGGGTTGCAGGTGCTGCGCTACGGCGTGGGTGCCGAGTACAAGCCGCACTACGACTACTTCGACCCGGGCCATCCCGGCACCCCGGTGATCCTGCGCCGGGGCGGCCAGCGTGTGGCCACTTTGATCATGTACCTCAACACGCCGCAGCGCGGCGGGGCCACCGTCTTCCCGGATGTCGGCCTGGAGGTTGCGCCCATCCAGGGCCATGCGGTCTTCTTCAGCTACGACCGGCCGCACCCGGGCACGCGCACTTTGCACGGCGGCGCACCGGTGCTGGAGGGGGAGAAGTGGATCGCCACCAAGTGGCTGAGGCAGGGGCGATTCGACTGAAGCCGGGTCGGGGCTGAATTTTTGTTCACGGGCGTGTCAACCGTGCCGTCGGATCTCCCGTTACGAGCGGGGAGCGCGTGCTCGTTTCTCATCCAACTCATCGAGTCTCGATAGGAGTCCTTCCATGAACAAGCTGTTTGCAGCCCTGATCGCTTCCATGTTCGCCGTCGGCGCTTTCGCCCAGGCTTCCGCCCCCGCCGCCGCCGAGCCGGCTGCTGCTTCGGCTCCCGCCAAGGCCAAGAAGGCCAAGGTCGCCAAGAAGGCCAAGAAGGCTCACAAGGCTGCTTCCGCCGCTTCTTCCTGATCGGCGATCAGGCGCGCCTCTCGGGGCGCACCAAAAGACAAACCCGGCCTTGGCCGGGTTTGTCTTTTGGGGTCTCCGAATCAGCTCATGAGCCGATCGGACAAGGCCGATGCTCAGCGCTCGTGGCCGCTCTTGCCGCGCGGTGCCGCGCGATAGGGGCGGCTGCCTGCCGCCGGCTTGGCGCCGCCACCACCCGCATGGCCATGATGGCGATTGCCGGCGGACTGCCCGCCGCCGCCTCCGCGCTGGCCTTGCGAAGGGCCGCGGCCGGAGCCACCGCCTCCACCGCCGCCCGAACCTTCGTTGCGCGCGCCGCCGTACAGCACGCGGCGGCCCATCTGGATGGGCTGCGCGGTGGCATGGGGGTCGGGCTCGTAGCCCTGCACGGTGACACGCGGCAGCGTGCGCTTGATCATCTTCTCGATGCTGGCGAGGAATCCTTCCTCGTCCACGCAGACCAGCGACAGCGCCTCGCCCTCGGCGCCCGCCCGGCCCGTGCGTCCGATGCGGTGCACGTAGTCCTCGGGCACGTTGGGCAGCTCGTAGTTGACGACGTGGGGCAACTGGTCGATGTCGATGCCGCGCGCGGCGATGTCGGTGGCCACCAGCACGCGCAGGTCGCCGCTCTTGAAATCGCTCAGCGCCCGCGTGCGCGCACCCTGGCTCTTGTTGCCGTGGATGGCCATCGCCGTGATGCCGTGCTTGTTCAGGTGCTCGGCCAGGCGGTTGGCAGCATGCTTCATGCGCGTGAAGACCAGGACCTGGTTCCACTGCTTGCTGTCGATCAGATGGACCAGCAGGTCCTTCTTGCGGTCGCGGTCCACCGGGTAGACGAACTGGTCGATGGTGTCGGCGGTGGCGTTGCGCCGCGCGACCTCGATGACCTGCGGACGATTGAGCAGCCGCTCGGCCAGCGCCTTGATGTCGTCGGAGAAGGTGGCCGAGAACAGCAGGCTCTGCTTCTGCGGCGGCAGGATGGCCAGCACACGGCGGATATCGTGGATGAAGCCCATGTCCAGCATGCGATCGGCTTCGTCCAGCACGAAGTACTGCACCTGCGACAGGTCCAGGTTGCGTTGCTGGTGATGGTCGAGCAGGCGGCCCGGCGTGGCCACCAGGATGTCGACGCCGCGTTGCAGCGCCTCGATCTGCGGCACCATGCCCACGCCGCCGAACATCACCATCGAACGCAGCGGCAGATACTTGCCGTAGAAACGAACGCTTTCCTCGACCTGTGCGGCGAGCTCGCGGGTCGGTGTGAGAATCAATGCGCGAATGGCGCGGCGACCGCTCTTGTCCAGGGCAGCGGGTGCAGCCGCAAGCCTGTGCAGCAGCGGCAGCGTGAAGCCCGCGGTCTTGCCAGTTCCGGTCTGTGCGCCGGCAAGCAGATCGCCTCCGGTCAGGACAGCAGGAATCGCTTGGAGCTGGATCGGGGTGGGCGCAACGTAACCGGCTTCGGCGACGGCCCGCAACAGCGGTTCGGCGAGGCCGAGTGAAGCAAACGACATGTCAAAGGGCCCTCTTGCGCTCTTGCGAGCTGTGGCGAGCAATGGCTGGTAATTCGCGTGCGGGGAGTCACCGGGCCCGTGGACGCCAACACGCGTTTTAATTGTAGGGGCGCACCGTACCCAGCGAGACGGGGTGAGCCCCCCTGTTCGCGTAGAACGGCCACTTAGAATCTCGCGCCATGAGCTATCTGGTCCTGGCCCGCAAATACCGACCGCGCAGTTTCGAGCAGATGGTAGGGCAGCCGCACGTCGTGCAGGCGCTGTCGAATGCCCTTAAGCAGCGTCGGCTCCACCACGCGTATCTTTTTACCGGTACCCGTGGTGTGGGCAAGACGACGGTCTCGCGCGTGCTCGCGAAATCTCTCAATTGCATGGGTCCGCAGGGTGATGGTGATATCACGGCGCATCCTTGCGGCGTGTGCCAGGCCTGTCGCGATATCGATGCGGGCCGCTTCGTCGACTATGTCGAACTCGACGCAGCCTCCAATCGCGGTGTCGAGGAGATCTCGCAGTTGCTCGAGCAGGCGGTCTACAAGCCCGTCGTGGGCCGCTTCAAGGTCTACATGATCGACGAGGTGCACATGCTGTCCAACACCGCGTTCAACGCGATGCTGAAGACGCTGGAAGAGCCTCCCGAGTACCTGAAGTTCGTGCTGGCGACGACGGATCCCCAGAAGGTGCCGGTGACGGTGCTCTCGCGCTGCCTGCAGTTCAACCTGCGGCCGATGGCGGCGCAGACGATCGAGGAGCATCTCGCACACGTCAGTGCGGAGGAGCGCATCGAGGCCGAGCCCGGTGCGCTGCGCCTGATCGCGCGTGCGGCACGCGGGTCGATGCGTGATGCACTGTCCCTGACCGACCAGGCCGTCGCCTTCGGAGCGGGCCGCCTGGTCGAGTCGGTGGTGCGCACCATGCTCGGCGCGGTCGATGCTGCGCACGTGATGCTCATGCTGCGCGCGCTCGCGCGGGCCGATGCCGCAGCCTTGGTCGATGCGGTGGATGCCTTGCGCGTCGAAGGCATATCCGCCTCGGCCACGCTGGAGACGCTGGCCGATCGCGTGCAGCGTCTCGCGGTGCAGCAGATGGCGCCGCGCGCCCAGACGCAGGAGGGTGACGACGACGCCGGCATGCAGGAACTGGCGCAGGCCTTCTCGTCCGAATCGCTGCAGCTGATCTACAGCGTCGCGCTGCACGGGCGCGGCGAGCTGGGCCTGGCGCCCGACGAATACGGTGCCTTGACGATGGTCGTCCTGCGCATGCTGGCCTTCATGCCCGGCAGCGGCGAGGCGCCGCAGGTGCGTGCACCGGACGGTGGATCCCGGGAGGCCGATGCCGCGCAGCAAAGACCGATGCGCACCGCGTCGCCCGAGCCTGCCGCCGCAACTGCCCAGCCGCCCGCCCCCAGCCGAGCCTTGCAGGCTCCGGGGGCGGATCGCACCCGTGCCGTGCTGCCGCCGCAGGAGCCCGCCGAACCCGACATGCCCGAGCCTCCTGCGGACTACGGCGAGGCCGATGCCGCACGCCGCGGCGGGCCCGGGCAGGCTGCGCCCGCCGCGGCATCTGCGGGCTTTCCCATCACCGAGCTCGGCACGCGCTGGTTCGAGCTCGTGCAGCGCCTGATCGCCGAAGGCGCGATCAACGCGCTGGTGCGCGAGCTCGCCTGGCAGGCGCAGTGCATCGCGGCCGATGAAGCCGGGGACACGCTGCGCTGGAAGCTGCGCGTGGAGCAGCAAAGCCTGCGCAGCGACACCAACCGTGACCGCCTGCAGGCGGCCATCACCCAGGTGCTGGGCCGGCCGGCGCACATCGAGATCGAGGCCGGCGCGCCCGAGGACACGCCGGCGCGCCGCGAGGCTGCGCGCCGCGAACGCCTGCAGCGCGCAGCCGACGAACTGATCCAGGGCGACCCCGTCGTGCTGGCGATGCGCGAGCAGTTCAAGACCGCGCGCATCGTGCCCGGCTCGGTGCGTCCCATCTGAGCCCGGGCAGAATCGACATAGAGGCGCGGCCCCCGTCGCCGCGCAACCAGAAGGAAACGAACCATGATGAAGAACCAGTTGGCCGGCCTGATGAAGCAGGCCCAGCAGATGCAGGACAACCTCAAGCGCGCCCAGGACGAGCTGGCGACGATCGAGGTCGAGGGCCAGTCCGGCGCCGGCCTGGTGAAGGTCGTGATGACCTGCAAGCACGACGTCAAGCGTGTGACCATCGACCCCAGCCTGCTGGCCGAGGACAAGGACATGCTCGAAGACCTGGTCGCCGCGGCCTTCAACGACGGCCTGCGCCGTGCGGAGGAGACCTCGCAGGAGAAGATGTCCAAGCTGACGGCCGGGATGCCGCTGCCCCCGGGCATGAAGTTCCCGTTCTGAGCCCTTGGCGTCGTCCCTGTCCGCGCTGATCGAGGCCCTGCGGCGGCTGCCGGGGGTCGGGGCGAAATCCGCCCAGCGCATGGCCTATCACCTGCTGCAGCACGACCGCCAGGGCGCACTGGTGCTCGCCGATGCGCTGCATGCCGCCGCGCAGCAGCTGGGCCACTGCGAGCGCTGCCATACCTTCAGCGAGACGGCGCTGTGCGATATCTGCTCGGACACCACGCGCGAACAGCGCCTGTTGTGCGTTGTCGAGACGCCGGCCGACCAGGCTGCGCTGGAGCGCAGCGCCAGCTACCGCGGGCTCTATTTCGTGCTGATGGGCCGGCTGAGCCCGCTGGACGGCGTGGGCTGGCGCGAGCTGGGCCTGCCGCTGCTAAAGGACCGGCTGGTCGACGGCGTGGACGAGGTCATCGTCGCCACCAACTTCACCGCCGAGGGCGAGGTCACCGCGCAGGCGGTGGTGCAACTGTGCGGCGCGCAAGGCATCAAGGCGACAAGGCTGGCGCGCGGGGTGCCCGTCGGCAGTGAATTGGAGTACGTGGACCTGGGTACCATCGCGCACGCGTTGATGGACCGGCGCTGATGTCTGCCCCTCGGCTGGCGAGTACGCCAGCCGATCCCGCGAGGGGATGGGGCCGGCTCGGCGCGGCCCAGCGCTCGGCCCCTCTCGCTGGCGCCAGCGAGCGGTGCATAACCCCGTCCAGCCCGGACCGCAGGCTCGCAGACAGCCCGGCCGGGCAGTTTTGTAGTCCCCCCGATCCGTAGAAAGAGGAGAACCAAGATGACCATTGCCAACTGGTGCGTGCTGATCGCCGCCTGGCTGCCCATCCTGTGCGCCGGCCTGGCCAAGGGCTCGATGGCCGGCAAGCGCCGCAGCGAAGGCGGCTACGACAACAACGACCCGCGGGCCTGGTTCGACAAGCAGGCCGGCTGGCGCAAGCGCATGAACAACGTGCAGCAGAACAGCTTCGAGGCGCTGCCCTTCTTCATCGGCGCGGTCGCGCTGGCCCAGCTGGCCCACGGTCCGCAGGACCGCATCGACCTGCTGGCGATGATCTACATCGGCCTGCGCGTGGCCTACGCGGCCATCTACGCGGCCGACCTGGCCACGCTGCGCAGCCTGGTGTGGGTCGCTGCGATGGGCGTGAACATGGGCATCCTGTTCGCGTCGGGCGTGCACACCGCCGCCTGATCCATCGCGTTGCGAGCCGGCGCCCGCCGGCTGGTTCCCGGCAGCCTCAGCGGCTGACGATGCGCGTGCCGTTGTTGCTGGCGACGCGGCTGCCGGCGCGCGAACGCGCGCCCTTGGTGGCCGCCGCGGACTTGGCAGAGGCGACCACGCGTGCCTTGCCGGCGCGCGGGGTGCCTGCCGCCTTGGCCACGCGCGTGGCCTTCGCGGGCTTCTCGGCGCGGGCCACGGCCTTCGACGCCTTGGCCGCCACGGCCGTGCTCCGCGTGGCGCGTTGCGGCACGTAGACCGTCAGCACCTGGCCACGGGCCAGCCTGGCCGTGGGCGAGAGCTTGTTCCACTGCGCCAGCTGCGTGGCGCTGACGCGGTACTTGCGCGCGACGCTGGCCAGCGTGTCGCGCTTGCCAGCGTGCACGCTCATGCGGCGTGCCGGCGGCAGGTCGGGCGTCAGCAGCATGGTGGCGTTGTCGGCCAGCTTCTCGGTCACGTCCTGCTGGCGCAGCGCGGTACGCGGCACCAGCAGCGTGGAGCCGGCCTTGACCAGCATCTTCGGCGGGATGCGGTTGATCTCGCGCAGCGCGGCTTCGCTCATGCCGGCGTGCTGCGCGGCCTCCGCGCAGCGCATGGTCTTGGGCACCTGCCAGGCGGTCCAGGTGGCCAGCGCGCCGTTGTGGGCCTGCAGGCTGCGTACGAAGCGCTCGGCGTTGTCGTAGGGCAGCAGGATCTGCGGCGTGGCCGCGGCAAGGATCACCGGCTTGTTGAACGAAGGGTTCAGCTCGTGGAAGTCGGTCTCGGTCATGCCGGCCAGGCTGGCGGCGACGCGCACGTCGATGTCGCGGCGGATGGGCACGGCGACGAAGTACGGGTGGTTCTCGACTTGCGGCAGCTCCAGGCCGAAGGCCTTGGGGTCGGCCACGATGTTCTTCACCGCCAGGAGCTTGGGCACGTAGTGGCGCGTCTCCAGCGGCATGTTGAGGCTGGCGTAGTCGGTGGGCAGACCGGCGCGCTGGTTGCGCTTGATCGCGCGCTGCACGTTGCCTTCGCCCCAGTTGTAGGCGGCCAGCGCCAGGTACCAGTCACCGAACATCGCATGCAGCTTCTCCAGGTAGTCCAGTGCGGCCTCGGTGGAGGCCAGCACGTCGCGGCGATCGTCGCGGAAGAGGTTCTGCTTGAGGTCGAAGTTACGGCCCGTCGACGGGATGAACTGCCACATGCCCGAGGCCTTGGCGCTGGACATCGCGCGCGGGTTGAATGCGCTCTCGATGAAGGGCAGCAGCGCGAGTTCGCTGGGCATGCCGCGGCGCTCGACCTGCTCGACGATGTGGAAGAGATAGCGGCTGGAGCGGCCGGTCATGCGCTGCACGTAGTCGGGCCGCGCGGCATACCAGCGCTCATGCTCGCGCACCAGCGCGCTGTCGAGGTCGCCCAGCGCGAAGCCCTTGCGCACGCGACCCCACAGGTCGAGCTTGGCGGTCTGGTTGTCCAGGTCCACCGGCTTGCCGGAGTCCAGCGGGTCGACCGGTGCGCCGATGGCGTCCTCGGGTGGCAGGGCATCGTCGGCCACCGGCGTGACGATGCTCTGGGACAGCCCGTTGACGGCGGCAGGCTGGGCAGGAGGCGGCGGGACCTGTGCCGTGGTCACCGGCGCGAGGGCCGGCGTGGAGCTGCCGGTGGTGGCGGGGGTGGTGCTGCAACCGGCCAGCACCAGGGCGAAGGCGGCGGCCAGCAAGGCCGGGCGTTGGAACGTCAAAAGGAATCCTTCCACTTTCGGAGCGCCGCGAACACGCCGGTGGGGGTCGTGTCCGCAGCACCGTGCGCCTGCGCGGCCGCGATGACCTCGGGCTCGCTGCAGCGCAGGAATGGGTTGATGCTGCGCTCCAGCGCGATCGACGAGGGCAGGGTGGGCCGCTGCGCCGCGCGCAGGGCCTGGCAATGCCCGGCGTGGCGCTGCAAGGCGCGGTTGCCGGGTTCGACTGCAAGGGCGAAACGCAGGTTGGACAAGGTGTACTCGTGTGCGCAACAGACGCGGGTGTCGGGCGGCAGGTCGCCCAGCCGGTCCAGGGATGTCTTCATTTGCGCGGGCGTGCCCTCGAAGAGCCGCCCGCAGCCTGCGGAGAACAGGGTGTCGCCGCAGAACAGGACACCCGACGCTTCGGCCTGCACCACCGGCGCGTGGTCCGACCTCACGCCCGCGGCTCCTGCGTCGATCGCGCAGTGGTAGGCGATGTGGCCGAGAGTGTGGCCAGGCACGTCGATCACACGCAAGTCGAGGCCGAGTAAAGATACGTGATCGCCGTCACCCACCAGGCGGTCGCATGCGGTGGTCCGCTCCGCCTTCGGGCCGATCACCGGGCCTTGCAGCAAGGGCCGCAGCGCATCGACGCCGCCGATGTGGTCCGCATGGTGGTGGGTCACTAGAATGCCGGCGAGCCGCAGGCCCTGCTGTTGCAAGGCCTGCATGACAGGCTCCGCCACTCCCGGATCCACGACGACGGCTTGCGAGCCGTCGTGCAGCATCCAGATGTAGTTGTCGGTGAAGGCGGGCAGCGCAACCAGTTCCATGGCACGTACCGACACGATTATAGAGTTGCACCCCTGGCTGGCGACCGTCGCCGGCCGCTATCTGCAGGCGTGGGAGCAGGCTCAGGCCGATCGTGCCTTGGCCAACACCTTCGGCTTCCATGCGTTGCAGCTTGGCCTGCCCGAGCTCGACACGCTGCGCGCCAACCGCATGCCGCATCGCTGGGTGGCGCTCGACGGCTCCTACAGCGGCTGGCCGGCACCGGGCTCCATCGATGCGCTGAGCGGCGGCGGCGCGCGCGTGGCCGTGCGCTGCGACTTCGATGCGCTGCCCTTCCCGAACCACAGCATGGACCTCGTCGTGCTGCCGCATGCGCTGGAGCTGGCGCAGGACCCGCACCAGACCTTGCGCGAGGTCGAGCGCGTCCTGGTGCCCGATGGCCGCGTGGCCATCTTCGGCTTCAACCCCGCCAGCCTCTGGGGCCTGGTGCAGCGCTTCCCGGCCATCGGCGGCGGCCACCGGACCTTCGTGATGCCCGACGGTGAGTTCATCGGCTACTGGCGCTTGCGCGACTGGCTGCGGCTGCTGGGCCTGGAAGTGGAGACCGGCTGCTTCGGCTGCTACCGGCCCGCGGTGCGCTCGGAGAGCTGGCTCAACCGCCTGGAGTGGATGGACCGCTGGGGCGACCGCTGGTGGCCGGTGCTGGGCGGTGCCTATTTCATCGTTGCCACCAAGCGCATGCGCGGCATGCGCCTGGTCGGCAAGCTGCGTGGTATGCGTGCGGCCCCGGTGCCGGCGCCCGCGGCAGTGACCAACAAGCATGAGTCGAGGATTGATTGATGAGCCAGCCCGGTGAAAACACGCCCGTCGTCATCTACACCGATGGCGCCTGCAAGGGCAACCCCGGCCCCGGCGGCTGGGGCGTGTGGCTGCGCAGCGGCGAGCACGAGAAGGAACTCTTCGGCGGCGAGGCCGTGACGACCAACAACCGCATGGAGCTGACCGCGGTGATCGAGGCGCTGGGTGCGCTCAAGCGCCGCTGCAAGGTCCAGATCTACACGGACAGCCAGTACGTGCGCAAGGGCATCACCGAATGGGTGGCCGGCTGGAAGCGCAAGGGCTGGGTCACCGCGGACAAGAAGCCGGTGAAGAACCAGGACCTGTGGGTGCGCCTGGACGAACTGGCCGCCACGCAGGACGTGCAGTGGCACTGGGTGCGCGGCCACGACGGCGACCCCGGCAACGAGAAGGCCGACGAGCTGGCCAACCGTGGCGCTGCGCAGTACATGCGCTGAACGCGCCGGCGGCAGCGCGACCGGGCCCGCGTGGACGGCGCCCTCAAGCTGACGTACGTGATCGTGCAGCACGCCGCCGACAGCGGCATTGCCTGCCTGTGGGAGCAGCAGCGCCTCGACATGCCGGTCCCGCGCCGACGCGCGCGGGGGACGCGGTCACTCCCAGTCCTGCGGCGTGTTGAGGTTGGTGAAGGCCTCGCCGCCGGCGAAGTCCACGGCCTGCCCGCCGTGCTCCTGCAGCCAGGTCCACAGCTTGCGATGGCCACGCTCGAGTGCAGCAGACGCCGCATCGCGCAGGCCGGCCGGCAGCAGGCAGCAGGTGGGATGCGAGCGGCCCGGCGAGCGCGCATAGGCGGCTGGCGCGCCGGCGCATACGGCCAACGCGAGGCGATCGACCAGGTCGGCCGGCAGGCGCGGTGCATCGCAGGGGATGGATGCCAGCCAGGGTGTCTCGCACAGCTGCAGTGCGGCGGCGATGCCGGCCAGCGGGCCGGCCTGTCCACCGTCGGGCTCGCGGAAGTGGTCCTCGCTCAGGCGCGCGGCCCAGCGTGCGGCCACAGGCTCGTAGTCGGGACGGTTGCGGTTGATGCTCAGGATCAGCGGGCCCACATGCGGCGCGAGCATGCCCAGCGCATGCTCGGCCAGCGGGCGGCCCTGCCAGTCCATCAGGCCCTTGTCCTGCCCGCCCATGCGCCGGCCCTCGCCGCCTGCCAGCACGAGGCCGGTGATCTCGGCAGGCCTCATCCGCCGATGAAGCTCATCTCGACGCGGCGCTGGCGCTCGGCCGGATCGGGAGTGGCTTCGCTGCGCAGCTGGGAGTAGCGGTCGCCGCGCTGCGCCCACAGGGCGGCGATGGAAGCGGTGATCTGCCCGTCGTCGGCCGGCGAACGCAGCAGGCTGCGCAGGTCGAAGCCCTGGCTGGCGAAGAGGCAGAGGTAGACGCGGCCGTCGGTGGACAGGCGCGCACGGCTGCAGTCGCCGCAGAAGGCCTCGGTGACGCTGGAGATGAAGCCGACGCTGCCTGCGCCGTCCGCATAGCGCCAGCGGCGCGCGGTCTCGCCCGGGCGTTCGGCGGGCAGCGGCTGCAGCGCCCAGCGCTCGGCGATGCGCCCACGCACCAGGTCCGAGGGCAGCACCTCGTCCATGCGCCAGCCGTTGGTGTGGCCGACATCCATGTACTCGATGAAACGCAGTTCGATGCCGGTGCCGCGGAAGTGCTGTGCCATCGGCTGGATCTGCCCGTCGTTGACCCCACGCTTGACCACCATGTTGACCTTGATCGGCCCCAGGCCCGCGGCCTGCGCGGCGGCAATGCCGTCGAGCACGTCGGCCACCGGGTAGTCGGCATCGTTCATCGCGCGGAACACCGTGTCGTCCAGCGCGTCGAGGCTGACGGTCACGCGCTGCAGGCCCGAAGCCTTCAGTGCAGCGGCCTTGCGCGCGAGCAGCGAGGCGTTGGTGGTCAGCGTCAGGTCCAGCGGCCGGCCGTCCGGCGTGCGCAGCGCGGCCAGCTGGCCGACCAGCGCCTCCAGGTTCTTGCGCAGCAGCGGCTCGCCGCCGGTCAGGCGCAGCTTGCTCACGCCCAGGCTGGCGAACAGGCGCGCCGTGCGCGTGATCTCCTCGAAGCTGAGCAGCTCGTCGTGGGGCAGGAAGCGATGGTTGTCGAAGACCGCCCGCGGCATGCAATAGCTGCAGCGGAAATTGCAGCGGTCGGTGACGGAGATGCGCAGGTCGCCCAGGACGCGGCCGAAGCGGTCGGCCACGCTCCCGTGCCGCAGCCCGTCCGGCGCCGCCGGCATGCGGCGGGTCAGTCGTTCATCGATCAGCGGGACGGTACGGCGGGACATGGACGGAATTGTGCCCGCGGACGCCGGCATGGCACCGGCCGGGGCTCTACGGCCACGCGGCCTTGCGCGGATTCAGAAGCCGGAAGGGTCGGCCGGCACGAGCGTGTTGGCCGACGGCGGGGGGGCCGTGGCTGCCGGCACCGTGGCGGCCGGCGCGACGCGGCTGCTGTCGGAGGAGCCGTCCAGCGCACGGCGCGCGCCGTTGTAGCGCTTGGTCCAGTAGGACACGCGCATGTCTTCCATGCGCACCTCGCCGCCGGCGCGGGGTGAATGGATGAACTTGTTGTCGCCGATGTAGATGCCCACGTGCGAGAAGGTCCGGCGCAACGTGTTGAAGAACACCAGGTCGCCGGGCTTGAGCTCGTCGCGGGCGACGGTCTTCAGGCCGGGGGCGCGGGCCTGCTCCTCGGCCCGGCGCGGCAGCACCAGGCCCACGCTGTGCTCGAAGATGTAGCGGGTGAAGCCGCTGCAGTCGAAGCCGGCGTCCGACTGGCCGCCGCGGCGGTAGGGCACGCCGAGGAAGTTCATCGACGTGATCACGAGGTCGGATGCGGCATCGGAGACGCGCTCGCGCAGGCCCTTCGGGGGCGCGACCTCGGCGGTCGGCGGCGTGTCCTTGCCGCCGTCCTTGGCGATGAGGCCGCGGTCCCTCAGCAGCCGGGTCAGCGCGTCGTCGGGCAGTGCGGTGCCACGCGGTGCGTCCTCGGCGGCCGCAATGGCCTGGGGGTCCGCGGACGAGGCGGCGGCCGGCGCGGCAGCCGCCGCGCGCTGGGCGCTGGCGGGCTCCATGCAGAGGCCGACAAGCGCGGCGAAGGCGGCCACCGCGGCCAGCCTTGCGTGCTTGCGGCGGGCGGCCGCGGGACGGGAAATCGACATCCGGCGAAGGGTAAGGATGCCGAAAGGGCCAGTCAAGCTGAAAAACCGCCGGGAAATCAGCCTCTTAGCACAGAAACTTCAAGCCTCACCTGCCGTTTCGTACGGGGCTGCCATGGTCATTCCTCATCCCGCAGGAAGCTGGTGCGGCCGATGAAGACCGCCTTTTCGCCATCCGGATAGCGGCAGAACAGCAGGCTGCGCGGCTCACCGTCCTCGGGCTCCAGGCGCAGGGCGTAGCCGGAGACCACGTAGCGGCCGCCCGATCGTCCTTGCGCCGAGGTCACCGTCGAACTGTCGCCGCTGCGGCCCTGGCTGCCCACGGCGCGGCCCAGCGTGTAGCCGCCCTGGCCGTCGAAGCTGTAGCTGGTGGAGACGGCCAGGCTGTCGGTGCCGCCCAGGGCCGTATTGCCGCCGCCCTGGAGTGCCGAGTAGCGGCCCTGCAGCCGGTAGCCGCCGGTGGCCGGGCGGCAGCGGTTCCACTTGCTGCTCTCGGAGCGCTTGCCGTCGCTCCAGGTGATCTGCAGCTGCTTGCCGGAGATGCGCCATTGCCCGTGGCGCACGCCGCGCGTGCGCTCGTCGGCGAGGTCCGGGCTGCGTTCGCTGTCGCGCGCGTGGCCGCCGACGTAGAGCACGATGGGCTGGTACTGGAAGAGCAGCATGCCGCCCACCCCGTTCATGCGGTAGGTGCCCAGCATGGCGACGGTCTCGACCTGCTCGTTGCCGGCGGGCACGGGGGTGCCCCGGACAGCCTGCCGTGCCGGTTGCGGCGCAGGGCCGGCGGCCGTGGGTGCCGAGGGCAGAGCCAGTTCCTCCATGCCCTCGCGCAGCAGGCGGGTCAGGGTGTCGGCGCGCGCGGCGGCTAAGGACGGCGCACCGGCGGCGTGGATGCGCGCGATGCGGCGCCGGCCGTCAGCGCCCTGGATCGCGGCATAGGTCAGGCGGGCTGTGGGGCCGAGCGTGCACGAGGCCTGGGCGCTGCCCTTGGCCATGCGGCTGGGCTGGCAGGCCGGTGCGGTGTCGAAGGAGGCCGCGTCGCGGGCCATGCGCTCGTCCAGCCAGGCGGTCAGCGCCTGGCCGTCGCCGGCCTCGATGCGGGAAAGGGCGAGTTCCAGCCGGTCGTCGCGGGTGCCGGTGACGAAGGTCTCGCCGCCGGCTTGCGGCGTCAGCTTGCGCCAGCCGGGCGGTGCCTCGACGGCCAGGGCATCGTGGACCACCGGGCATGCCAGCAGCATCGCCGCCAGCCATCGTCCTGTGCTTCGTTCCCGCATCGCATCGCTCCCCCGGCCGCGTGGGGCGCAGGATAGATGCCGCGCACCGGCCGAAGGCGGGCGGCGGCGGACTTTCACATCTGTTGCGCAGGCGGCCTCAGACGATTTCCAGTGTCACGTCGACGTTGCCGCGGGTGGCGTTGGAATAGGGGCAGACCTGGTGCGCCGCGGCGACCAGCTTCTCGGCGTCGGCGCGCTCCAGGCCCGGCAGCGAGATGCTCAGCTTGACCTGGATGCCGAAGCCGTTGGGGATGGGGCCGATGCCGACGTCGGCGGTGATGCTGGTCTCCGCCGGTGCCTTGATGCCGATCTTGCCTCCCACGGCCTTGAGGGCACCGATGAAGCAGGCCGAATAGCCGGCTGCGAAGAGCTGCTCGGGATTGGTGCCGGTGCCACCGGCGCCGCCCAGTTCCTTGGGCGTGGTCAGGCTCAGGTCCAGCACGCCGTCGGAGGACTTGGAGCGGCCGTCGCGGCCGCCGGTGGAGGTGGCGTGGGCGGTGTAGAGGACTTTCTCGAGGGAGGGCATGTCGGTTCCTTTCGGTTGCGGAAGTGGTACGGCGGGTCAGGCCGCTTGCGCGGCATCGGGTGAATGAGGCTGCAGCGTGTCCAGCACGGACTGCCGAAGTTGCTGAAGTTGTTGCGCCAGCGCGCGCAGCTCGCCCGCGCTGCAGCCCGAGGCGCCGAGCAGCGCCAGCGGCACGCCGGCTGCCCGCGACTTCAGGCGCCGGCCGGCGGAAGTGAGCTGCACTTCGACGCGGCGCTCGTCGGCGCGGCTGCGCTGGCGCCCGACCAGGCCGGCGGCCTCCAGGCGCTTGAGCAGCGGAGTCAGGGTGCCGGAGTCCAGGTGCAGGCGCGCCCCCAGCTCGCCGACGCTCAGGCCGTCCTGCTCCCACAGCGCCAGCATGGCCAGGTACTGCGGATAGGTCAGGCCCAGGCGGTCCAGGTGGGGCTTGTACAGGCGCGTCATCGTCAGCGAGGTGGAATACAGCGCGAAGCACAGCTGGTGGTCCAGCCGCAGCAACTCGGCGGCGGCGGGCGTTCCGACAGGGACGGGCTTGGCTGATCGCATGCGTGCAGTTTAATTGCGCGCAATATAAATGTCCGCAGCAGGGTCATCGTCCGCACCTGCTATCGCGGCACCAGCTCGACCCGCCTGTTTCGGCCGCGGCCGCTCTCGGACGCATTGCTTGCCACGGGTGCCAGGCTGCCCGCGCCGCGTGCCGCCAGGCGGTCGATGTCGATGCCGTGATCGCGTACCAGCGCGGCCACCACCGCCTGGGCGCGCGCCAGCGACAGGCGCAGGTTGTCGTCGAAGCCGCCGGCATCATCGGTGTGGCCGACGACGTTCAGCCGCAGCTGGGGCCGCTGCTTCAGCAGGGTGGCGATCTGCTCCAGCTGCGGGCGCGACTCCAGCCGCAGCTCGGCGCTGCCGGGCTGGAATTGCAGGCCGTAGAGCACGACCTTGCCCTCCGCATCCAGGCTGCGGCGCATCGCGTCCGCGGCCTGCAGGCCGTCGCCGGATTGCAGGACCTTGGGCTCGATGACCTGGATGGCAACGGCCGTCAGCGCATCCTGCGGCCTGACCTTGGCGATCTCGTGCGCCAGGGGCGATGTGTTGCCGGTGAGCACCGAGACGTGGATCACCGCGCCGCCGCGCGTGTAGGTCCCGTAGAGGTAGTAGGCGTTGCGGTCGAAAGGCGGCAGGTCGGCGGCGAAGGGCTTGCGGAAGATCAGCTGCAGGAAGTTGGCCCGCCATTGCGTGCCGACGTCCCAGGCGGGCTCGCCCTCCTGCGTGGCCGTCGCCACCTGCAGTCCCGCGGTGCGCAGGGCCTGCTCGTAGTGGCGATGGACCTCCATCGGCGTCTTGCCGGCGGGCAGCAGGTACAGCCGCCTGGCCACCTGGCCTTGCGCGGGGACGGCGGTGCCGGCATCGCTCCAGAAGCCGGCCTGCTCGAAGCCCAGGTCCTGGAAGCCGATGAGCTGCGCGCCCGGGTAGCGCGAGACCAGCGGCGTGTCCTGCCCGCCGGCCACGTCCGGGCCCAGGGCCGGGAGCTGGGCCCGGCTGCCGCAGGCCAGGGTGAACAGTCCTGCCGCCAGGACGATGGTCGAACGACGACGCAAGCCTTCGGTCTGCATCCGGCGCCTTTCAAGAGGAGGGCGAGGCGGAGTATTTCACTGCGCCAGCCGTTCCACCCGCCGGTTCTTCCCGCGCGGCCAGCAGGCCGATCGCACCGGCCCTCAGCCCGCGCTCTTGCCGATTTGTTCGATGGATTCGCTGAGTTCCAGCCAGCTGGCCTCGTGGGCGGCGAGGTCCTCCTCGACGCGCTTGAGCTCGCGTCCGGCCTGGGCCCGCGCCTCGGGTGACAGGCCCGGCTCGCCCATGCCGGCCAGCAGCGCGTCGCGCCGCGTGGTGGCCTCGGCCATCTGCTGCTCGACCTTCTCCAGCTGGCGCTTGAGCGGTCGCAGCTGCTCGCCGAGCTTCTGTCGCGCCTGCGACTGGGCCTTGCGGTCCTCGCGGCTGGCGATCGGGGCAGGAGCCGGGGCGGGGGCGGCGGCCTTGGGGGCGGGCGCCGCCGCCGGCGCGTTGCCGGCCTTGGCCGCCTTCAGCGCCTGCACGGCCAGCCGCGACTGTTCCTGCAGCCAGCGCTGGTAGTCGTCCAGGTCGCCGTCGAAGTCGCGCACCTCTCCGTTGGCCACCAGCCAGAAGCCGTCGCAGACCTCGCGCAGCAGCGCGCGGTCGTGGCTGACCAGCATCAGGCTGCCCTCGAACTCGTTGAGCGCGATGCTCAGCGCCTCGCGCGTGGTCAGGTCCAGGTGGTTGGTCGGTTCGTCCAGCAGCAGCAGGTTGGGGCGCTGCCAGACCAGCAGGGCCAGCACCAGTCGTGCCTTTTCGCCGCCGCTCATCTGGCCCACGGGCTGCAGCGCCATCTCGCCGGCGAAGCGGAACTGGCCCAGGAAGTCGCGCAGCTCCTGCTCGCGACCCTGCGGGCCGACCGTGCGAGCCAGGCGGATCATGTGGCCCAGCGGATGGTCGTCCGGGTGCAGCACGTCCAGTTCCTGCTGCGCGAAGTAGCCGATGGCCAGGCCCTTGCCCTGCACGATCTGGCCCGACAGCGGCTTCAGGTCTCCGGCCAGCGTCTTGACCACGGTGGACTTGCCCTGGCCGTTGGCGCCCAGGATGCCGATGCGCTGGCCCGGCAGCACCGAGCGCTGCACCTTGTGCACGATGGCGCGCGGGCCGTCATCGGTGTCGTAGCCGCAATCCAGGTCGGTGATGGCGAGCATCGGGTTGGGCAGGCTCAGCGGCTCGCGGAACTCGAAGCTGAAGTCGCTGGCCGTCAGCACCGGCGCCAGCTTCTCCATGCGGGCCAGCGCCTTGACGCGGCTTTGCGCCTGCTTGGCCTTGCTGGCCTTGGCCTTGAAGCGGTCGATGAAGCGCTGCAGGTGGGCGATGCGCTCCTGCTGCTTGCCGTAGGCCTGTGCCTGCTGCGTCATGCGCTCGGCGCGCATTTCCTCGAAGGCCGTGTAGCCGCCGGTGTAGCGCGTGAGCTTGCCGTCTTCCAGGTGCAGCGTGACCTTGGTGATCGCGTCGAGGAACTCTCGGTCGTGGCTGATGACGATCATCATGCCGGGGTAGCGCTTGAGCCAGTCTTCCAGCCAGACGAGTGCGTCCAGGTCCAGGTGGTTGGTGGGCTCATCCAGCAGCAGCAATTGCGACGGGCACATCAGCGCGCGTGCCAGCTGCAGCCGCATGCGCCAGCCGCCGGAGAAGCTGTTGACCGGTGCATCGAGCTGCTCCACCTTGAAGCCCAGGCCCAGCAGCAGCGCCTGGGCACGTGCGGGGGCGTCGAACTCGCCGGCCTCGGCCAGCAGCATGTGGCCTTCGGCGATTTCCTCGCCGGTGCCGGACTCCTCGGCCTTGGCCAGCATCGCGCGGGCCTGCATCAGGCGGCCGTCGCCCTGCAGCACGAAGTCGGTGGCCGGATCGTCGGTCTCCGGCATGTCCTGGGCTACTTCGGCCAGGCCGCCGGGCTCGCGCCACGAGGAAGGGAAGTCGAGGTCGCCGGCGTCGGCATGCAGGCGATCGGTCAGCATCGCGAAGAGCGACGACTTGCCCGCGCCGTTGCGGCCGATGAGGCCCACCTTCTCGCCGGGCTGCAGCACCACGCTGGCGCCGTCGAGCACACGCTTGCTGCCGCGCAGGAGGGTGACGTTGCGCAGGGTGATCATGCGTGCACGCCTCCGTCGACCAGCGCCTGGCGCGTGAGCAGCAGCACCTGGTCCTCGCCGGCGCTGGTCTCCAGCCACACGGTCTCCAGCTGCGGGAAGGCGCGCTCGTAGTACGCGCGCTCGTTGCCGATCTCCAGCACCAGCACGGCGTGCTCGGTCATGTGGTCGGGCGCGGCGGCCAGCAGGCGGCGTATGAAGTCCATGCCGTCGGCGCCGCCGGCCAGGGCGAGCCGGGGCTCGGCCAGGTATTCGGCGGGCAGGGCGTTCATCGAGTCGGTGTTCACGTAGGGAGGATTGCAGAGGATGAGGTCGTAGCGCCTGCCGCCCACGGCGGCCAGGCCGTCGCCCTGCAGCAGGTGGATGCGCGTTTGCAGCTCGTGGCGCTGCACGTTGAGTCCGGCGACGGCCAGCGCGTCGGTGCTGAGGTCGGCTGCGTCCACCTGCACGTCGGGCCAGGCCATCGCGGCCAGTACGGCCAGGCTGCCGTTGCCGGTGCACAGGTCCAGCACCTGGCGCGTGTCTTCGCCCAGCCAGGGGTCGATCACGGCCTCGGCGATCAGCTCGGCGATGAAGGAGCGCGGCACGATGGCGCGTTCGTCGATGTGGAAGGGCACGCCTTGCAGCCAGGCCTCGCCGGTGAGGTAGGCGGCGGGCTTGCGGGTGCGGATGCGTTCTTCGACCAGTTCCAGGGCCGCCTCCGCCGCGTCCGGGGGCACGGGGTCGTCCGCGTGTTCGTCCAGGGCGTCCAGCGGCAGGTCGAACTTCCACAGCACCAGCCAGGCCGCCTCGTCGAAGGCGTTGGTGGTGCCGTGCCCAAACGAGACGCCCGCTTGGGTCAAGCGGGCGGCTGCGTCTTCGATCAGCTTGATGACGGTCGTCGTGGTCATCGCAGCAACCGCTCCAGCGTGCGGCGGTAGATGTCTTTCAGGGGCTCGATGTCGGCCACGTTCACGTGCTCGTCGATCTTGTGGATGCTGTCGTTGACCGGGCCGAATTCCACCACCTGCGGGCAGATCTCGGCGATGAAGCGGCCATCCGACGTGCCGCCGGTGGTCGACAGCTCGGTGCGGATGCCGCAGGTGTCCTGGATGGCGGCGGTGATGGCGTCGATCAGCGCCGCGGGGCGGGTCAGGAAGGGCTTGCCGCCGAGGGTCCAGTCGATGCTGTATTGCAGGCCGTGGCGGTCCAGCAGCTCGGCCACGCGGGCCTTCAGCGACTCGGGCGTCGATTCGGTGGAGAAGCGGAAGTTGAAGTCGATGACGACCTCGCCCGGGATCACGTTGCCCGCGCCGGTGCCGCCATGGATGTTGGACATCTGCCAGCTGGTGGGCGGGAAATGGTCGTTGCCGTGGTCCCACTCGACGGTGACCAGTTCGGCCAGCGCAGGCGCCACGAGATGGATCGGGTTCTTCGCCAGGTGCGGATAGGCGATGTGGCCCTGCACCCCCTTGACGCGCAGCTTGCCCG
>SCTQ01000295.1 GCA_004322345.1 Aquabacterium sp.
CGGGCCGTCTCGGAGATGTTGAAGCCCGTGGCGGCCAGCGTCTCGTGGATGCGCTCCCACTCCAGCGTCTTGATCGAGGTCGTCGCGCGTTCGGTCAGCTCGATGCCGGCGTCGCCGGCCCGGCGGCCGAAGGCGGCCTCGATGTCGTCGGTGTTGGAGGGCTTGGCCAGGTAGTGCAGGGCGCCCAGCTTGATGGCTTCCACCGCGGTGGCGATGCTGGCGTAGCCGGTGAGCACGACGATCAGCGTCTTCGGGTCGTGGGCGTGCAGGGCCTGCACGCAGGCCAGGCCGGAGTCGTTGCCGGCCAGCTTCAGGTCCACCACGGCGTAACCCGGCTTGTGCGCCTTCAGCACGGCCTGCATCTCCTCCAGGCTGGTGGCCTTGAGCACGGTGTAGCCGCGCCGCTCGAAGGAGCGGCCCAGGGTGCGGGCGAAGGCTTCGTCGTCCTCGACGATCAACAGCAGGCGTTCAGTGGGCATGGTCCGTGGGGGCAGGCTGGGCGTCCGGCGGCAGCGTGATGGCCGACAGCGGCAGGGTCATCGTGACCACCGCGCCGCCCTGGGGCCGGTTGGCTGCGGCGATGTTGCCACCCAGCGTGCGGGCGACGTTGACCGACAGGAAGAGCCCCAGCCCGCGGCCGGGCTGGCCCTTGCTGGACTGGTAGGGCTTGCCCAGCTTGGCCAGCATGCCGTCGGCGAAGCCGGGGCCGGCGTCGCTGACCTTGAGCACCAGCGTGTCGCCGTCGTGCAGGACCTCCAGGCCCACCCAGGGCGGCGAGGCCTCGCGGGCGTTGTCCAGCACGTTGCAGATCATCTGCTTGAGCGCGGTGTCCGAGACGATGGGCAGGTCCTCGCCGAAGCGGTTGTCGTAGTCGAAGGCGCCGGCCGGGCGCGTGGCGCGCCATTGCGCCACCAGCCCGTCGATGAAGGCGCCGACGGTGGTGGGCGTGGGTGCCTCGCCGCGGGTCTCGCCGGAGGCCAGCAGGATGCCCGTCAGGATGTCCTTGCAGCGCTTGAGCTGGGACTGCATCTCGTCGATCTCCTGCAGCAGCTCCGGATGCTTGGCGAAGCGCGGCATGCGGCGCCAGTCGCCCAGGATGACCGAGACGGTGGCCAGCGGCGTGCCCAGCTCGTGCGCGGCGCCCGAAGCCAGCAGGCCCATGCGCACGATGTGCTCCTCCTCGGCGGCGCGCTGGCGCAGCGCGGCCAGGCGCGCGTCGCGGGTGCGCAGGTTGCGGCCGATGCGCGTGATGAAGATCACCAGCAGCCCCGCGTTCAGCGCGAAGCACAGCAGCAGGCCCTGCACATAGGGGCTGTCCAGGCCGTTGAGGTCCTCGGGCAGCGCCAGCGGGCGGTGGAAGATGGTCAGCCCGATGAAGCACAGGCAGGTGATGGCCACCAGCGCGCGCGTGTAGCGCGGCTTGAGCAGCACCGCGCCCAGCGCCACCTGCAGCAGGTAGAGGAAGGCGAAGGGATTGGAGGCGCCACCGGCCAGGTAGAGCTGGGCCGTCAGCGTCGCCACGTCCACCAGCAGGGCCATGAAGAGCTCGCCGTTGCTGACGAAGCGCGGGCGGCGCTCGCGCAGCAGGCTGGCGATGTTGAAGGCCACCAGGAAGGCCAGCACGGCCCACATGCCCTGCAGCGGCAGCCGGATGCCGAAGCCCAGGTGCACGGCGGCGATGGTGGCGATCTGGCCGACGACGGCGATCCAGCGCAGCTGGATCAGCTGGTGCATGTTGCGCCGGCCGGCCAGGTCGTCGGCGACCTCGCTGCCCGGGGACGGCGGCGCGGTGTCGGCCGTCTCCAGGGTGTCCGGCTCGGAGGGGGGCGCGTCCAGGTGATGGGGCTCCGCGTGCCGCGGGTCCGCGGCGGGGGCTTCAGTTCGGGACGGCACCGGGGTCTTCTCCTGCATCGCGTGGTCGGCGGGCCGCATGGTATGCCGCCGCCGCGGCCATGATCGCCAGGGCGTACCAGGTCAGGATGTAGACGAGGTGGTTGTTCGGGAAGCGGATCACGCTCAGGCCGGGGCGGGGCCAGGCATCGGCCGCATCGGCGGCGCCGGGCTGGGCATCGACGAAGTAGGGCGCGGCCGGCGCCACGCGGCGGGCGGCGGCGATGGCCTCGACGTCGCGCGAGTACCAGCGGTCGTGGGCCGCGTCGTTGTGGCGCAGGAAGCCGCCACGGGGCTCGGTGATGCGCAGCAGGCCGGTGACCTGCACGGCGCCCGTGGACCGGGTGGCCGCGCGCGTGGCGGGGTCGCGCCTGTCGGCGGGCACGAAGCCGCGGTTGACCAGCAGCACGCTGCCGTCGTCGCGCTGCAGCGGAGTCAGCACCCAGAAGCCGCTGCCGAGCTCGGTGACGGCCTGCACCAGGGTCTCGCGCTCGTGCAGGAAACGGCCGCTGGCCTGGACGCGGCGGTATTCGTCGCGTGCGGCGCTGACCGCGGGCCACTCGGCCGGGCCGGGCGCAGGGGTGGGGGAGGCGTGGACGCGCTGCTCGACGCGTTCGATCAGGTCCAGCTTCCAGGCGCGGCGCTGGACCTGCCAGCTGCCCAGGAAGAGGCAGGTGATGCAGGCGGCGACCGAGCCGATCATCAGCGCACGCGCACCGCGCGTGCGCCGGCCGGCCAAGCCGCCCGCACCGGCCATGCTCAGGGCATGTTGCGCATCTCGTGCGCGGACGCCGGCATCATGTTGTGGTTCAGGTGGAACATCACCCAGATCGAGCCGGACAGCGTGATGACGACCAGCACGACGGTGAAGATCAGCGACAGCATGTTCCAGCCGCCCTCGGACTTCGTGTTCATGTGCAGGAAGTACACCATGTGCACGACGATCTGCACCGCGGCGAAGGCCAGGATGACCATGGCGGTAGTGCCCGGGGGCAGCTTCTTTTCCATCACCAGCCAGAAGGGGATCGCGGTCAGGACCACCGACAGCAGGAAGCCGATGGTGTAGTCCTTCAGGCTGCCGTGGCTGCCGCCGTCGTGGTCATGGTCGTCGTGGCCGTGGCCATGGTCGTGATCGTGGTTGTGATCGGCGCTCATCACAGCACTCCCATCAGGTAGACGAAGGTGAAGACGCCGATCCAGACGACGTCCAGGAAGTGCCAGAACAGCGACAGGCACATCAGGCGGCGGCGGTTCTCCGGGATCAGGCCGTGCTTGGCGACCTGGGCCATCAGCACCAGCAGCCAGATGATGCCGAAGGTCACGTGCAGGCCGTGGGTGCCAACCAGCGTGAAGAAGGCCGACAGGAAGGCGCTGCGCTGCGGGCCCGCGCCCTCGTGGATCAGGTGGTGGAACTCGTAGAGCTCCAGGCCCAGGAAGGCCGCGCCGAACAGGCCCGTGATGAACAGCCAGCCCAGCACGCCGCCGCGGCTCTTCTTCTGCATCGCGATCATCGCGAAGCCGTAGGTGATGGACGACAGCAGCAGCATCGACGTGTTGATCGCCACCAGGGGCAGGTCGAACAGGTCGGCACCGGAGGGGCCGGCCGCATAGC
>SCTQ01000296.1 GCA_004322345.1 Aquabacterium sp.
CGGCGTGAGCACGGTGGTGCTCAAGCTCTTCAACATCGTCCAGCCCAGGGTGGCCGTCTTCGGCAAGAAGGACTACCAGCAGCTGATGGTGATCCGCCGCATGGTGAGGCAGCTGGCACTGCCGGTGCAGGTCGTCGGCAGCGAGACCGAGCGCGCGGACGACGGCCTGGCGCTGTCCTCGCGCAACGGCTACCTCAGCGCCGAACAGCGCAAGCAGTCCACCGAGCTGTGGCGCGCGCTGCAGGCGCTGCGCCACGCGGTGGAGACGCTGCGTGGCGGTGAGCCGGTGGACCTGGCCTTGCGCGAGGCCCAGGCCCAGGACGAGCTGCGCGCGCGTGGCTGGCAGCCGGATTACCTCACCGTGCGCCGGCGAAGCGACCTGCTGCCGCCCTCGCTGGAGCAGCTGGCTGGCGGCGAGCCGCTGGTGGCGCTGGCGGCAGCGCGCATCGGCACGACCCGCCTCATCGACAACCTGGAAATTTGACGACCACCCCCTACGCGCTTCGCGCGCCCCCTGCGAGGGGGCGACACTGGTGGACCGGCAGAGCCGGACCCACGGTGTCCGCTGGACCATGTGCCTTGCGAGCGGTGGTTGCGGTTCGCTTCGGAAAGACAAACGGCCCCATTCGGGGCCGTTTGTCATGTGCGAGCGGCGAGCCTTACTTCAGCTCGTCCACCAGCAGGCCGGCGATGCGCTTGGTCGTGTCGCTGTTCTCCGCCTGGCCCTTCTCGTCCAGCACGGTGACCACGGTGCCCTTGTCGGCGGCAGCCTTCACGTTGATGCGGTAGCGGGCCACGCTGGCGCTGTCGGAGCCGCCGAAGATGCGGCTGAGGAAGCCGCCGTCGTTCTTGCGGTCCTTGGTCGGGTCGACGTAGCGCACGAAGAAGTTGCCCTGCGCGCGGTCCCGGTCCTCGACGGTGAAGCCGCTGCGATCCAGGGCCAGGCCGACGCGGCGCCAGGCGGCGTCGAAGCCGTCGTCCACCTGCACGGTGGGCGTCGGGGCGCCGGCGACCAGGCGGGCCTTGCTCGGCAGCTGCGGCGCGTCGGCGACGGCAGCCTTGGCGGCCTCGGGCTTGGCCCCCAGCTTGACCAGCAGGCGGCCGAGGAATTCGGCTTCCAGGTCCGGGTCCGCCGCGCGGGCACGCCAGGTGGTCTGGTCCTTCTGCGCGGAGGTGTAGACCTCCTGCAGGCCGCGGTGCGAGATGTAGACCTCGGTGCCGGTGGTGGTGCGCTCGATGCGGGTGCGGAAGCGGTCGCGCTCGCCGGTGTCGTAGAGGGAGTCGAAGACGCTGCCGATGGCGTTGCGGATGATGTCGGTCTTCAGCTTGGCGCGGTTCTCGGACCAGTTGGTCTCCATCACGCCGGTGGACTGGTCGTCGGTGGTCAGCGCGAAGCCCTGCTCCTGCCAGAAGGCGCGCAGCTGGGTCCAGACCACGTCGGCCGGCAGCGAGGTCACCAGCCAGCGCTGGCTGCCCGCGCGCTCGATGCGCACGTCGCCGGAGGTGGTGGGTGCCACCGGGCGCGCGTTCACCGCCGGGGCCAGGGCGCCGGGCTGGGTCTGCTGCAGCGTGGTGGCGCTGACCGTGCCGCCGGTGGTCTGGTAGCGCGTGTCGCGTGTGAGCTGGGTCAGGTCGGGCGGGACCTCGAGCTTGGCGCCCTGGTTGGCCTGGGAGGCCTTGTAGTCGACCTTGTCGTTGGACAGCACGTTGCTGACGGACGAGCAGCCGCCCAGCAGGGCAGCGGCGGCCGCCAGGGCGAGCAGGCGGGCGGTATGGGCGCGCGAAGAGGCTTGCATCAGGGATTCGGGAGTGGAATGCGGAACCGCCGGCAAGGGCGCCGGCGGGATACAGAAGCTCAGAGGATACCGGCTTCGCGTAAAGCGGCCTCGACCACCGGCTGGTTGGCCGCAGCCAGTTCGGTCATCGGCAGGCGCAGCGTGGGGCCGGCCTTGCCCATGCGGGCCAGGGCCCACTTGACCGGGATCGGGTTGGGCTCGACGAAGAGATGCTTGTGCAGCGGCAGCAGCTTCGACTGGATCTCCAGGGCACGCCTGAAGTCGCCGGAGGTGGCGGCCTTGCACAGCTCGTGCATCGCGCGCGGCGCGACGTTGGCGGTGACGCTCACGTTGCCGTGGCCGCCCAGCAGCATCAGCGCGACGGCGGTGGCGTCGTCGCCGGAGAAGATCGAGAAGCCCTTGGGCGCCTGCTTGATCAGCCACTGCGCGCGCTCGATGTTGGCGGTGGCTTCCTTGATGCCGGTGATGCCGGGCACCTGGGCCAGGCGCAGCACGGTCTCGTGGGCCATGTCCGCGACGGTGCGGCCGGGCACGTTGTAGAGGATCACCGGCAGGTCCACCGCCTCGGCGATGGTCTTGAAGTGCTGGTAGATGCCTTCCTGCGTCGGCTTGTTGTAGTAGGGCACGACCTGCAGCGTGCAGTCGGCGCCGACCTTCTGGGCGTAGCGCGTCAGCTCGATCGCCTCGCGCGTGGAGTTGGCACCGGCGCCGGCCATGATGGGCACGCGGCCCGCGGCCTGCTCCACCGACACGCGAATGATCTCGCAATGCTCCTCGACGTCCACGGTGGGCGACTCGCCGGTCGTGCCGACCACGCCGATGACGTCCGTGCCTTCGGCGATGTGCCAGTCGATGAGTTTGCGCAGGCCCGGGTAGTCCACGCTGCCGTCTTCCAGCAGGGGGGTGATCAGGGCGACGATGCTGCCGGCTATGGTCTTCATGCTTGCCTCGAAGGTGGACCGCGATTCTAACCAGCCGACGCCAGGCGTCCTGCCGGGGGCTTGCCTGGGCCCGGAGTGGGGGTGGCGCCCTGGCATCAGTGGGGCCGGGCGTCCTGCTTGACGGCCTTCAGCGCGATCCTGTCCAGCAGGCCGGGCGCCAGCAGCCGCAGCCAGCGGGCGAGCTTGCCCTTGGCGGTCATGATGGTGTCGCGGTCGCGGCGGTCCATGCCCTCGATCAGCAGCCGGGCGCAGGTTTCCACGCTCATCGCGCCGGACTCGTCCAGGCTGCTCCTGCCGGCTGCCTTGCCGCCGGCGTCGAAGCCGCGCTCGCGGATCGCGGTGGCCACCACGCCCGGGTAGCTCAGCGTCACCCCCACGCCGTGCGGCGCCAGCTCCAGGCGCAGGGCTTCGAAGAACATGTTCATCGCGCCCTTGGTGGCGCAGTAGGCGCTGCGCCCCGGCAGCCCGACGAATCCCAGCTGGCTGGACACGGCCACGATGTGCCCGCGTGCGTGCCTGAGGTGGGGCAGGGCGGCATGGGTGCACCAGACGGCGCCCCAGTGGTTGATGCGCATCAGGTCCTCGTACCAGCCGAGGTCCTTCACGTCGGCGAACAGCGCGTGCGCCGACATGCCGGCGTTGTTGATCAGGATGTCGATGCGGCCGTAAGTGCTGACCGCGGCCTCGACCAGGGCCTGGCACTGCGCCTGCACCCCGACGTCCGTGGGCTGGGACAGCACGTGGGCGCCGTGCCGGCGGCAGTCGATGGCGACCTGCTCCAGCTTGTCGCGGCTGCGTGCGGCCAGCACCAGGGCCAGCTTGCCGCCCTCGCGCCGGGCGAGCTGGCGGGCGACTTCTGCGCCGATGCCGTCGGAGGCACCGGTGATCACGATCACTTGCATGTGTTCGATCTGGAAAAGTGGACGAGTGGAAGGCGGAGGGAGCGCAGCGTAACCGTGCGGCAGGGTGGGCGCACGCACGCTCAATAGAATCCGCGCCCATGGCGACCAATACCCCAGGTAAACCCGCAACCCCCAAGCCGTCCACCGCCGCCGGTGGCTACGACGAAGCCTCGATCCGCGTGCTCAAGGGCCTGGAGCCCGTCAAGCAGCGGCCGGGCATGTACACCCGCACCGAGAACCCGCTGCACGTGGTGCAGGAGGTGATCGACAACGCCGCCGACGAGGCGCTGGCCGGCCACGGCAAGCGCATCGCCGTCATCCAGCATGCCGACGGCTCGATCAGCGTCGAGGACGACGGTCGCGGCATCCCCTTCGGCCTGCATCCGGAGGAGCAGGTGCCGGTGGTGGAGATCGTCTACACCCGCCTGCACGCCGGCGGCAAGTTCGA
>SCTQ01000297.1 GCA_004322345.1 Aquabacterium sp.
GCGTCTTCCTGCGCGTGCTGGAGTATTTCAACGGCCTGCTCTTCCTGACCACCAACCGCGTGGAGGACATCGACGAGGCCATCGTCTCACGCTGCATCGCGCTGATCCGCTACCACCCGCCGGACGCGGGCGGCCGCGCGCGCATCTGGCAGGTGATGGACGAGCAGTTCGCGCTGGGCCTGGACCCCGCGCTGCGGGACAGCCTGCCGGGGCTGTTCCCGCAGGCCAGCGGGCGCGACATCAAGGGCCTGGCCAAGCTGGTGGCCAAGTACTGCCAGCACCAGCGCAGCCGGCCCACGCGCGAGGTGTTCCTGCGCTGCGCGATGTTCCGCGGGCTGGATCCGGCACTGTCGTGAATCGGCTGTCGCGATTCCTTCAAACCCGCCAAGAAGGCCATGCGCCGCGCGCGCAAGTGCCTGATTTTCAAGGGCCCGGCGCTTGGCACCGAACCTGCAATGAAGGCTGCACCACCCCCACCAGGAGCGCGCCGTGTCCGCATCGCTCAAAGCCAAGATCGCCGAGGTGTTCGACGAGCCGGGTTGCGACAAGAACCAGGCCAAGGACGCCAAGGCGCGCAAGAAGGGCTGCACCAAGCAGCTGACGCCCGGCGCGGCGGCCGGCGGCTGCGCCTTCGACGGCGCGAAGATCGCGCTGCAGCCCATCGTCGACGTCGCCCACCTCGTGCACGGCCCCATCGCCTGCGAGGGCAACTCCTGGGACAACCGGCACAGCGCGTCGTCGGGCTCGCAGCTCTACCGCACCGGCTTCACCACCGACATCAGCGAGCTGGACGTGGTCTACGGCGGCGAGAAGCGGCTGTTCAAGTCCATCCGCGAGATCCTGGACAAGTACGACCCGCCGGCCATCTTCGTCTACCAGACCTGCGTCACCGCGCTGATCGGCGACGACATCGAGGCCGTGTGCAAGCGCGCCAGCGAGAAGTTCGGCAAGCCGGTGATCCCGGTCAACTCGCCGGGCTTCGCCGGCCCCAAGAACCTGGGCAACAAGCTGGGCGGCGAGGCCATCCTGGACTACGTGATCGGCAGCCGCGAGCCCGCGCACACGACGCCGTACGACATCAACATCATCGGCGAGTACAACCTGTCGGGCGAGCTGTGGCAGGTCAAGCCGCTGCTCGACGCACTGGGCGTGCGCATCCTGTCGTGCATCTCCGGCGACGGGCGCTACGAGGAAGTGGCGTCCAGCCACCGCGCGAAGGTCAACATGATGGTCTGCTCGAAAAGCATGATCAACATCGCCACGCGCATGGAGCAGCGCTGGGGCATCCCGTACTTCGAGGGCTCGTTCTACGGCATCTCCGACATGAGCGACACGCTGCGCCAGATCGCCAGGCTGCTGGTGCGCCAAGGCGCGCCGGCCGACCTGATCGACCGCACCGAGGCGCTGGTCGAGGTCGAGGAAGCGCGCGCCTGGCGCCGCATCGAGGCCTATCGCCCGCGCCTGGCCGGCAAGCGCGTGCTGCTGATCACCGGCGGGGTGAAGTCCTGGTCCGTCGTCTCCGCGCTGCAGGAGGCCGGCATGGAAGTCGTCGGCACCAGCGTCAAGAAGAGCACGAAGGAAGACAAGGAGAAGATCAAGGAACTGATGGGCGACGACGCGCACATGATCGACGACATGACGCCGCGCCAGATGTACGAGATGCTGCGCGACGCACGCGCCGACATCATGCTGTCGGGCGGCCGTTCGCAGTTCATCGCGCTGAAGGCGCGCATGCCCTGGCTGGACATCAACCAGGAACGCCACCACGCCTACGCCGGCTACGAGGGCATGGTGGACCTGGTGCACGAGATCGACCGCGCACTGTCCAACCCGGTGTGGCAGCAGGTGCGCATCGCCGCCCCCTGGGACGAGAGCGGCGAGCTGCCGATCAACCCGCTGGCCGCCGCCGCGGCCGGCGCGCTGCAGATGCGCGCGGCCGAGCTGATCGCCTGAGGACCGCACCATGGCCCGCGTCGTCGAGTCGAAGAAGGCCTGCACGGTCAACCCGCTGAAGATGAGCCAGCCGCTGGGCGCGAGCTTCGCGTTCATGGGGCTGGACGCCTGCATGCCGGTGATGCACGGCTCCCAGGGCTGCACGTCCTTCGGCCTGGTGCTGCTGGTGCGCCACTTCAAGGAGGCCATCCCGCTGCAGACCACGGCGATGAACGAGGTGACCACCATCCTCGGCGGCTACGAGAACATCGAGGCGGCGCTGCTGAACATCCGCACGCGCGCCAAGCCGCGGCTCATCGCCATCTGCTCCACGGGCCTGACCGAGACCAAGGGCGACGACGTGGACGGGCACCTCAAGCTCGCGCGCCAGCGCAAGCCCGAGCTGGCCGACACCGAGCTGCTCTACGTCTCCACGCCCGACTACACCGGGGGCTTCGAGGACGGCTGGCGGCACGCCACGACCGCCATCGTGCGCAGCTTCGCGGACCCCTCCGCGCCGCGCGACGCGCTGCGCGTCAACCTGTTGCCCGGCAGCCACCTGACGCCGGCCGACATCGAGGAGCTGCGCGAGGTCATCGAGTCCTTCGGCCTGACGGCCATCGTGCTGCCGGACCTCTCGCGCTCGCTGGACGGCCACATCCCCCCGGACTGGCGCGGCACCACGCTGGGCGGCACCACGCTGGAGGAGATGCGCGCGGCCGGCGGCTCGGCGCTGACCCTGGCCGTCGGCGAGCAGATGCGCGACGCCGCGCTGGCGCTGCAGGAGCGCTGCGGCGTGCCCTTCGAGCTCTTCGACCGGCTGACCGGCATCGAGGCCTGCGACCGCTTCGTCGCCGCGCTGGCGCGCCTGTCCGGACGCCCGGTACCGCAGCGCCTGCGCCGCCAGCGCAGCCAGCTGCTGGACGCGATGCTCGACGGCCACTTCCACCTGGGCGGCGTGAAGGCCGCGATCGCGGCCGAGCCCGACCTGCTGCTGGGCGTGGGCAGCCTGTTGCACGAGATGGGCGTGGAGCTGCGCTGCTGCGTCGCGCCCACCGCGTCGCCGGCGCTGGAGCGCGTGCCCGCCGGCACCGTGGTCATCGGCGACCTGGAAGACTTCGAGCAGGGCGCCGCCGATTGCGACGTGCTGCTCGCGCACGCCCACGGCCGCCAGGCCGCGCAGCGCCTGGGCAAGCCGCTGCTGCGCATCGGCTTCCCCATCTTCGACCACATCGGCAACGCCCACCGGCTGCGCGTGGGCTACCGCGGCACGCGCAACCTGGTCTTCGAGCTGGCCAACCTGATGATCGACCAGATCCCCCACCACGGCCCGCAGGACTGGCCGCTGGCGCCCGAGTCGCTGCGCGCGGCCCAGGGCGGCGCGCAGCCGTCCGCCGAACCCGCCCCGGCCGCGGCCGAGGCTTGAACACCAACCGGAGATCCCCATGAAGATCGCCTTCGCCACCCAGGACAAGCAGCGCGTGGACGCGCACTTCGGCTGGGCCAAGTCCATCGTCACCTACGACGTCAAGCCCGATGGCTACCGCTTCGTCGAAGCCTTCGAGTTCGGCGGCAAGCTGGAGGAGGACGGCGACGAGGACAAGCTGCAGCCCAAGCTGGACGCCATCGCCGACTGCGCCATCCTCTACGTGGCCGCCATCGGCGGCTCGGGCGCGGCGCGCGTGGTGGCGCTGAAGATCCATCCGATCAAGGTCCCGCAACCCGAGCCCATCCTCGACATCCTGGACAAGCTGCAGGACGTGCTCAAGGGCACGCCACCGCCCTGGCTGCGCAAGGCGCTGGCCAAGGATGCCGGCGGCGAACGCACTTTCGATTTCGAAGACGACGAGGTCTCCCATGGCTGAAGCCACCATCGACACCAAAACCGACACCCCCACCGACGAGCAGCTGCTCGGCAGCCCCTTCGTCGCCCAGCTCATCAAGCAGCTGCGCGCCCAGGACACCCACGGCGCCTGGGAGGGCAAGAGCGACCTGCAGCTGCTCAAGCCCTACATCCACACGGCCGAGGAGCGGCGCGCCATTCCCATCATCGGCGACCCCGATCCGGAGACGCTGTGGCGGCTGGAGATCTTCTACAGCGCCATCGCGGTGGCCATCGAGCGCCAGACCGGCCAGATGGTCTCGCCGATGATGAAGATGAGCCACGAGGGCTTCGGCCGCATGGTGCTCATCGCCGGGCGCCTGGTGGTCGTCAACAAGCAGCTGCGCGACGTGCACCGCTTCGGCTTCCCGTCGCTGGCCAAGCTGGCCGAGGCCGGCGGCAAGTTCCTGGACGAGGCGGTGGCGATGATCAAGGACTACCCGGCGGTCGCGCAGTACGGAGCCTGAGCATGGACGCCGACGAACTCAAAGCGAAGCTGAAGAAGCTCAATGCCCAGGCCACGCAGGCCAAGATGGACCTGCACGACCTGTCCGAGGAACTGCCGACCAACTGGGAGCGCATCCTGGAGGTCGCGCAACGCTGCCACGAGGCGCACGCCGCGCTGATGGACGCGCGCAAGCAGCAGGCCGCCGCGGCCTGATGCGGGGGAGCAGACCATGGCCGACTTCAGCGTCACCCTGCCCAGCGGCGCCACCTGGACGCCGACCTTCGTGCAGAAGATCAACGAGGACACCTGCATCGGCTGCGGCCGCTGCTTCCGCGTCTGCCCGCGCGGCGTGCTCGAGCTCGTGGGCCTGGACGAGGAGGGCGAACACGTCGCTCTGGCCGGCGACGATGACGAGGACGACGAGTACGAGAAGAAGGTGATGACCATCGCGCACCAGGAGCTGTGCATCGGCTGCACGGCCTGCGCGCGCATCTGCCCGAAGAAGTGCTACACGCACGCGGCCGCGCCGGGCTGATGCGATGAGCTGCGCCGCCCGCGCCGGGACGCTGCAGGGCCTGCTGCTGGCGCATGCCGCGCGGCCGCAGGATCCCCTGTGGCAGGCGCTGGCCGGCGTGCTCGCCGACGCCTTCGAGCGGCACGGCAGCCAGCGGCTGCCGCTGCCCGGCCTCGGCCCGCAGGCCACGCGCGAGCTGCTGGAGCAGGGCCTGCCGGGCGCCGCCGCCGTGCTGGGCCTGGACTGGGCCGCGATGGCCGAGCGCGAGGAGCCGCGCTTCGACGAGATCGAGGACCTCACGCTGCTGCTGCTGGAGCATGCCGACCCGCAGGCCGGCCCGCGCCTGCACGCGCGCGGCGCGGCCTGGGCCCTGGCCTGCGCCAGCCTGGGCAACGACCATCTCTGGCAGGACCTGCGCCTGCCCTCGCGCCGCGAGCTGTCGGCGCTGATCGCGCACTGGTTCCCCGCGCTGGCGGCGCGCAACACGCAGGACATGAAGTGGAAGAAGTTCTTCTACAAGCAGCTGTGCGAGCGCGAGCAGCTCTTCATCTGCAAGGCGCCCAGCTGCGCCGTCTGCGACGACCATCCCGTCTGCTTCGGCCCCGAGTAGGTGGCCTGCCCCTGCCGCGCGCGCGGCATGCGGGGCTCACGCGCTATCCGTACGACACCGTGCGCAGTTGGTTCGCCGATGCGCACGGCGAGCTGCTGGGCAGGCCCTGAACGCCGGTGACGCGAGGCCTGGAAGTTGCGCTGTACGGGTGGGCGGCACGTTGTGTAGCCCTCTACACAACAAACCCGACAAAGGCCTGTCGCAAATGTCCGAGACCGCGTCCGAAACCCTGCAAGCCATCGACTGGTTCCCGCTGCTGCTGTCGCTGAAGGTGGCCGGCTGCGCGACGTTGCTCGCGCTGGGCGGCGGCATCGCGCTGGGCTGGGTGTTCGCGCGCCGGTCCTTTCCCGGCAGCAACTGGCTGGAGGCCGCCTGCATGCTGCCGATGGTGCTGCCACCGACGGTCGTCGGCTACGGCATCCTGCTGCTGGCAGGCCGCCGCGGGCCGCTGGGCGCGTGGCTGCGCGAGCACCTGGGCTGGGGCATCGTATTCAACTGGCACGGCGCGGTGGTGGCCTCGGCGGTGGTGGCGCTGCCGCTGGTCCTGAAGTCCGCGTCGGCTGCTTTCGCGGGCGTGGACCGCCGCCTGGAGGCCGCGGCGCGCACGCTGCGCCAGTCGCCGTGGTCCGTCTTCCTGCGCGTCACGCTGCCGCTGGCCTGGCCCGGGATCCTGGCCGGCACCCTGCTGGCCTTCGCCCGCGCGATGGGCGAGTTCGGCGCCTCGCTGATGGTGGCCGGCTCCATCCCCCACCAGACCCAGACGCTGTCGATGGCGATCTACGACGCCGTGCAGGCCGGGCAGGACGACACCGCGCTGGTGCTGGTGCTCGTCACCTCGGTCCTCTCGGCCGGCGTGCTGGTGCTGTCCAACCGCCTGCTGGCGCCCGCGACCGCCGCCTCCCGCTTCTTCCAACGGAGTCCCGCATGAAGCTGTTCCGCCGCTGCGCCGCCCTGGCGCTCCTCTGGCTGCACGTGCTGCCGGCCCAGGCCGGCGAGCTGACCGTCAGCGCCGCCGCCAGCCTCACCGAGGCCTTCAAGGACATCGGCCAGCGCTTCCAGGCCGAGCATCCCGGTACGGTGCTGCGCTTCAACTTCGCCGCCTCGGGCGTGCTGATCCAGCAGATCGCCCAGGGTGCGCCGGTGGACGTCTTCGCCAGCGCCGACCAGGCGACTATGGACCGCGGCATCGCGCAGAAGCTGGTCGACGCGGCGACGCGCCGAGACTTCGCGGCCAACACCGTGGTGCTGGTGGTGCCGGCCGACGCGCCGGCCGGCATCACGAAGCTGCCTGATCTGGCCGGCCCGGCCGTGCGCCACATCGCCATCGGCAAGCCGGCCACCGTGCCCGTGGGCCGCTATACCCAGCAGGCGCTGGAGGCCGCGGGCCTGTGGGAGACGCTGGGCCCGCGCTTCGTGCCGGCCGACAGCGTGCGCCAGGCGCTGGACTGGGTGGCGCGCGGCGAGGCCGAGGCCGGCTTCGTCTACCGCACCGATGCGGCCGCCGCCGGCGGCAAGGTGCGTGTGGTGCTGGCACCGGGCGGGCATGCGCCGGTGACCTATCCGGCCGCCGTGGTCGCCGGCAGCGCGCAGCCGGCACTGGCGCGCGCCTTCGTCGACTACCTGCTGAGCCCGGCGGCGCAGCAGGTCCTGGCCCTGCACGGCTTCGAGCGGCCATGAGCATCGATGTCGATATCCGCGCCACGGTGGCCGAACGCGGCCGCCGCTTCGAGCTGGCGATGCGCTTCGCCTGCGAGGCGCCCGTCGTGGCGCTCTACGGCCCGTCAGGCGCCGGCAAGTCGCTGACCCTGCAGGCGATGGCCGGTCTGCTGCGGCCGTCGGCCGGCCATGTGCGCATCGGGGGCCGCACGCTCTTCGACGCGCGCCGCGGCATCGACGTCGGTGCCGCGCAGCGCGGCATGGGCTGCGTGTTCCAGCACTACGCGCTGTTCCCGCACCTGAGCGTGCGCGAGAACATCGCCTTCGGCCTGAGCAGCTGGCGCCGCGGCCTGCATCCGCTGGACGCGGCGCGCGTGCAGGACCTGCTGGACGCCTTCGGCCTGGCGGGGCTGGCGCAGGCGCGACCCGCGGGGCTGTCGGGCGGGCAGCAGCAGCGCGTGGCCCTGGCGCGTGCGCTGGCCTGCAGCCCGCAGGCCCTGCTTCTGGACGAGCCCTTCGCCGCGCTGGATCCGCCCCTGCGCCGCAGCCTGCGCCGCGAGCTGGCCCAGGTGCGTGCGCGCTGGAACCTGCCGATGCTGCTGATCACCCACGACGTGGACGACGTGCTGGAGCTGGCCGACCGCGCCTTCGTCGTCGAGCAGGGCCAGGTGGTGCGCGAGGTGGACGTGGGCAGCGGCGAGGCCCGGCCCCGTGCCCGGCGCACGCTGGAGCCGGATGCGGCCGAGCCCTGCGCGCACGCCCAGCGCGTGCGCGCCCTCCTGTGGGAGGCCGACGTCCTTGGATGAGCCACGCCTGGTCGACGCCGAGCTGCGCCTGGCCGGCCGGCTGGATGCGCGCTTCTTTGCGCTGCTGGAGGCCATCGAGGCCACCGGCTCGATCAACCGTGCCGCGCGCACGGCGGGCTACAGCTACAAGGGCGCCTGGCTGCTGCTGGAGTCTGCAGGCAACCTCGCGCGCGAGCCGCTCGTCACCCGTGTCATCGGCGGGAAGGGGGGCGGCGGCAGCCGCCTCACGCCCGCCGCCTTCGGCCTGCTCGATGTGTGGCGACATCTGCAGGCTGCCCGCCGGAGCTTCCTGCAGGAGCAGGAAGACTGGCTAGAACGGCAGCCGGCGTGGG
This sequence comes from Aquabacterium sp., assembly GCA_004322345.1. Taxonomy (GTDB): domain Bacteria; phylum Pseudomonadota; class Gammaproteobacteria; order Burkholderiales; family Burkholderiaceae_C; genus Aquabacterium. The sequence continues at coordinate 8,181 of SCTQ01000297.1, forward strand.
CCGGGCTGCTCAGGAGATTGGCCATGAAGACCACCGCCCGCAACCAGTTCGCAGGCAGCATCGCCGCCGTCACCGGCGGCCCCGTCACGACCCAGGTCAGCATCGCCATCGGCGGCGGGCAGGAGCTGGTCGCCACCATGACCAGCGCAGCCGCCGCGCGGCTGAAGCTGGCCGTCGGCAGCGAGGCGATCGCGCTGATCAAGTCCTCGGCCATCGTGCTGATCACCGACTTCGCGGGCTACGCGCTGTCGGCGCGCAACCAGCTCGCCGGCACCGTCTCGCGCATCGAGCGCGGCGCCGTCGGCTCGCTGGTCGTGCTGACCCTGCCCGGCGGCGCCCACCTGACGGCCAGCGTCACCAACGAGGCCGTGGACGCGCTGCCACTGGCCGTGGGCGACCGCGCCACGGGCGTGTTCAAGGCCTATTCGGTGATGCTGGCGGTGGCGACGTGAGCGCCGCCCGTGCGCTGGGGGACGCGCAGTTGCAGGCCCTGCTGGACGAGGATGCGCCCTGCGGCGACCTGAGCACGGCGGCGCTGGGCCTGGCCGCCGAGCCCGGGCAGGCCGAGTTCCGCGCACGCGGCGCGATGGTGGCCGCGGCCACGGAGGAGGCCGCGCGCCTGTTCGAGCTGTGCGGCTGCCGTGTGCACCAGCACCTGCCCAGCGGGACCCAGGTGCAGGCGGGTGGGCTGCTGCTGTCGGCGCAGGGGCCTGCCGAGGGCCTGCTGCTGGCCTGGAAGGTGGCGCAGAACCTGGTGGAGTTCGCCGCCGGCATCGCCAGCGCGACGGCGGCCATCGTCGGCACGCTGCGCGCGGCCGGCTGCATGCAGCCGGTGGCGGCCACGCGCAAGAACGTGCCGGGCACGCGCGCGCTGTCGGCCAAGGCCGTGCGCGCCGGCGGCGGCACCATGCACCGGCTGGGCCTGTCGGACAGCCTGCTCGTCTTTCCCGAGCACCGTGGATTCATCGCGCCGGCCGACCTGCCGCGCCGCCTGGCCGCGCTGCGGCAGCAGCAGCCGGAGAAGAAGCTGGTGGCCGAGGCCGGCGACCTGGCGCAGGCGCTGGAGCTGGCCCGCATGGGCGTGGAGGTGCTGCAGCTGGAGCGTTTCCTGCCGCAGGCGGTGGCCGAGCTGCGCACGCGCCTGTCGCAGCAGGGCCTGGCCGTGCTGCTGGCACCGGCCGGTGGCATCACGCTGGCCAACGCGGTGGACTACGCCCGTGCCGGAGCCGACGTGATCGTGACCTCGGCGCCCTACGTGGCGCCGCCGCGCGACGTGCGGGTGAGCATCAGCCCGGCCTGATCCCCGCATCGATCGCGATGCGCGTGGACAGCAGTCCTCCCCCCGGGCCGGGCTCGACCTGCAGCAGCTCGCCTTCGGGCGGGATCCAGTAGTGGCCCGGCGCGACATCCACCTCGACCGCACGGCATCGGACCTGGCAGGGCGCATCGACGGCCAGCAGCACCCGCAGGCCCGCGTCCAGCAGCACGGCAGGCTGCGTCAGCCAGCGCAGCTCGGCGTGCGCCGCACCACGCCGCGTCATCACGTTCCACAACCGCGCCGGGCCGCGGGGCGTCGCGGCCCACACGTCGGACTCGCCGGCGAAGTCCCGCCGCTGGCCCGGGCGTTCCAGCTCGCTGCCCGCGCCATCCACGCTCAGGGCCAGTCCGCTGCCCCGCACCAGCACCGCCGAGCGGTCCACGCCGGGGAAGCGCGAGAAGGGCGCCGTGCCCGACAGGTCCGCCAGGCTGATGCGCCAGCGCCAGTCCGCGCCCGCCGCATCCACGGCCACCGTGCGCGTGATGCCGCGCCCGTTGCGCCAGGGCTCGGGCGCGAGCGCGTCAAGCGACAAGGGCTGGTACACGTCCATTCAGCAGTTCCACATGCATGGCCCGCTCGCGCTCCAGCGGCCCAACGGGACACCGCGGATCCGGCTCCGCCGGTCCGCCAGTGTCCGCCCCCTTGAGAAGGCGCGCGAAGCGCGTAGGGGGTGGATCACGACACGGCTCCCAAACCGTACTTGCCGGTGAGCAGCCGGCCGCCCGCACGGAAGCGTTCCAGCGAGTAGGGCGTCAGCGGCACGTCGGTCGCCTGTCCCAGCGCCTCCTGCGCCAGCACGCGGCCGATGCCCGGCGACAGCTTGAAGCCGTGGCCGGAGAAGCCGTAGCCGACGACGAGGCCCGGCACGTCGCCCAGGCGGCCGAGCACCGGGTTCCAGTCCGGCGTGACGTCGTAGACGCCGGTCCACGACGAGGCCACGCCGGCGCTGTCATAGCGCGGGAAGCGGGCGGCCACCTGCTCGGCCACCTCCACGATGTAGTCCAGCGGGATGTCGCCCTGCTCGTTGTCGGGCTCGGGCAGCGTCTCGCCGACGATGCCCTCGCTGACCAGCATCTGCTTGCCGCCGTAGCTGCGGAAGTACAGCATGCCCTGCGAGCCCAGGTCCTTGTAGACCGGCATCTGGAAGCTGTAGTGGGCGTCGGGCCCGGCCTCCAGCGCGAGCACGCTGTGGCGCTCGGCGGCCACGGGCGTGGGGATGCCGGTCCAGCGCTCGATGTCGCGGGCCCAGATGTTCTGCGTGCTGATGACGAGGTTGCTGGTGTAGCGGCCCTGCGAGGTCTGCACGCCGGCGACCTTGCCGTTGTCCAGCAGCAGCTGCTCGACCTCGACGCCTTCGATGATCTTCGCGCCCAGGCGGCGCGCGGCGCGGGCGAAGCTGGTGGCCACCAGGTAGGCGTCGGCGAAGCCGGCCTCGGGCTCCCAGCCGATCAATGCGGCATCGTCGAAGCGGGCGATGGGCAGGCGCTCGGCCGCCTCCTGCGGGCTCAGGTACTGCAGCGGGATGCCCTTGGCCTGTTGCCCGGCCAGCGCCGAGCGCAGCGGCTCCAGGCGCGGGCCCTCGGGCGCGGCGATCAGGTAGCCGCACTTCACCAGGCCGCTGGCGGCTTCCTCGTCGCCGAGGTAGTTGTCGAAGTCCTCGAAGATGTGCCAGCTGCGGCGCGCCAGCTCGACGTTCTCGATCACCGAGTAGTGGGTGCGCAGGATGCCCGAGGACTGCGAGGTGGTCCCCGCCCCGATCTGCGTGCGGTCCAGCACCAGCACACGGCCGGCGCCGAAGCGCGCCAGGTGGTAGGCGACCGAGCTGCCGATGACGCCGGCGCCGATGACGATGGCGTCGTAGTGCTGTTCCATTTGCGGACCTTGTTGGTGTTGAAGCTGGATGCAGCTTAGGCAGCACCGCGCACGACCATCAATAAATCAGGGAAACTGATGCAATGCTGAAGTTTTCTTGAATTTGAAGGGTGCCCCCCGAATGCCATCCAAGATCCGTTCCACGCCTGCGGCCGCGGCCTTGCCCAACCTGCAGGCGCTGGAGGCTTTCGTGACCATCTGCGAGGCAGGTTCGATGTCGCTGGCGGCGCAGCGCCTGGGCGTGACCCAGAGCGCGGTAAGCCAGCTGGTGAAGGCGCTGGAGGACAGCCACGGCGTGCAGCTGTTCGACCGCGAGGTGCGCCCCGCACGGCCCACGCGCGCCGGCCTGGCGCTGGTGGACGGCGCGGCCGAGCTGCTGTCGCAGGCGCGCTCGCTGATCGAGGGCCTGCGCGCCAGCGCGCGGCGCGACTACGCGCAGATCCGGCTGGGCGCCGTCGATTCCTTCGCCGCCACGCTGGGGCCGGAGCTGATCCGTGCGCTGTCGGGCAGCGCGCGCCAGATCCAGCTGTGGTCCGGGCTGTCGCCGGGCCTCAGCGCCCAGCTGCAGGCGCGCGAGCTGGACCTGGCCATCTGCACCGACGCCGCGCTGGTGGAGCCGCGCATCCGCCAGCGCCTGCTGTGTTCGGAGAGCTGGGTGGCGGTCTTCCCGAAGGGCCATGGTGCACGCAAGCCCAAGGCGGTGCGCGAGCTGCAGGACATCGCCGGGGAGCTGCCGCTGATCCGCTACAGCCAGCGCTCGGTGATCGGGCAGCAGATCGAGCGCTTCCTGCTGCATGTGGGCATCGCCGCGCCGCGCCGCTTCGAGTTCGACGCCACCGACCCGCTGCTCAGCCTGGTCGCCGCCGGCCTGGGCTGGGCGCTGAGCACGCCGCTGTGCCTGTGGCAGTCGCGCCAGTACCTGGACAGCGTGGAGGTGATCCCCCTGCCTGGGGTCCGCCTGGGCCAGCGGGACTTCTTCTTGCTCAGTCGCCAGGCAGAGGCGACGGGCCTGGAGACCGAGATCGTGCGCATCACCCGGCGCACGATAAGGCTTACCACCCTGCCGGCGATCCGGCGCATGATGCCCGGCCTGCCTTCGGGCGTGCTGAGCTGCCCCGAAGAGAGATGAAGACCAAGATGAATTCCAGCAGCCCGACGATGGCCCATCCCACCTATTCGTTCCAGCACGGCAGCAAGCCGCTGCTGATCTCCATCCCCCACCTGGGCACGCAGCTGCCCCCGGAGGTGCGAGCCAGCTACGCGCCGGTGGCCGCCGAGCTGGCCGACACCGACTGGCACCTGGACCGCCTCTACGCCTTCGCCGCCGAGCTGGGCGCCTCCATCATCGCGGCCCGGGTCTCGCGCTACGTGATCGACCTCAACCGACCGCCCACCGACGAGAGCCTCTACCCCGGCCAGACCACCACCGGGCTGTGCCCGGGCGAGACCTTCCGCGGCGAGACCCTCTACCTGCCGGGGCACGCGCCCGACGCCGCCGAACGCGCGCGCCGCATCGACACCTACTGGCGCCCCTACCACCACACGCTGGAGCACGAGCTGCAGCGCCTGCGTGCCGAACACGGCGCGGTGCTGTTGTGGGAGGCACATTCGATCGCAAGCGTGCTGCCGCGGCTGTTCGAGGGCAAGCTGCCGGACCTGAACTTCGGCACGGCGGACGGCAAGAGCTGCGACGCCGGCCTGGCGGCCAAGGTGGTGGGCGCGGTGCAGGCCCATCCCGCGGCCCGCGAGCTGACCCACGTGGTCAACGGCCGCTTCAAGGGCGGCTACATCACGCGCCGCTACGGCAACCCGGCCCAGGGCGTGCATGCGATCCAGCTGGAGATGTGCCAGAGCCTCTACATGGACGAGGCCGCGCCCTTCGGCTACGTGGCGGAGAAGGCGGCCGCCGTGCAGCCGGTGCTGGGCGCCGCCCTGGAGGCCGCGCTGCGCGAGCTGCCGCGGCTGGCGGAGCAGCACGCGGCGCTGTCCTGAGCCCTAGTCCACTGAAACGGAGGAATCGGATGTGCGCAGGGGTCAGGCAGGGCAGGCGACAAGGCGCGGGCCGCAGCCCAGGCTGGAGGCCTGGGCAAGGGACGCAACGCCGGCGCGTGCCCT
>SCTQ01000298.1 GCA_004322345.1 Aquabacterium sp.
CATTCCTCGGATGGCTTGACGGACGCGGTGGCGGCGGGTGGAGGGGAGGACAGGACGGAATCGGTCATCCCGCGATTGTCTCAGCGCGGCAGCCCCCGGCCGGCGGGCTCAGTTCAATGCGCCGCCGTCCACGCCGTCGCGCTGCAGGCGCTTCTTCAACTTGGCCAGCGCCTCCTGCTGGATCTGGCGGATGCGTTCCCGCGTGACGTGCATTTGCTGCGCCAGTGCGTCCAGCGTCAGCGGCTCGGAGTCCTCCAGGCCGAAGCGGCCCTGCAGCACGCGTTGCTCGCGCTCGGACAGCAACTGCAGGTCGCGCGCAAGGTGCTCGTGCAGCTCGTGGCTGAAGGTCAGTCGCTCGGGATCCTGCGCCTGCTCGTCGCCCAGGCGGTCCACCAGCGAATCGTCGTTGTCGCCGGCCAGCGGTGCGTCGATGGACAGCGGTGCATCGGCGTGTCGCAGCAACTCGGTCACCCGCTGCAGCGGGATGCCGCACAGCCCGGCGATGTCGGCGGCCGAGACATGGCCGTCCATCCCTCCTGCGCCCCGCAGCATCTCCAGCTCGCGCCGGGCGCGCAGCACCTGGCTGACCGCGCGTACCACGTGCACCGGCAGCCGCACGAGCCTCACCTGCTGGGCGACAGCGCGTTCGACGGATTGGCGGATCCACCAGGTGGCATAGGTGGAGAAGCGGAAGCCGCGCTGCGGGTCGAAACGCGAGGTCGCGTGCATCAGGCCGAGGTTGCCTTCTTCGATCAGGTCGGCCAGCGGCAGCCCGCGGCCCAGGTAGCGCCGCGCGATGCTGACGACCAGGCGCAGGTTGCGCTCGATCATCTCCTGGCGGGCCGTGAAGTCGCCCGCCTGCACGCGGCGCGCGATCTCGGCCTCCTGCCCGGCCTGCAGCAGCGGGAGATGGCGGATCTCGTTCAGGTAGAGGGCCAGCGGATCGCGATAGCGCGACGTGGCCGCAGGCGGCCAGAAGACGGCCTCCCCGGGGGGCTCGTTGTTGCTGTCGGGCCGGGATGTTCTGTCCATCGTGGATCTCCTCCCATGCCCGGCTGCCTCACGACGTCAACGCTGCGGCAGCAGCTTCAGGGGGTCGACAGGACGCCCCTGCCGGCGGATCTCGAAATGCAGGCCGACGCGGTCGGAATCCGTGGACCCCATCTCCGCGATCTTCTGCCCGCGCTTGACGGCCTGGTCTTCCTTGACCAGCAGGGTCTGATTGTGCGCATACGCCGTCAGGTACGTGGCGTTGTGCTTGATGATGATCAGGTTTCCATAGCCGCGCATGGCCGAGCCGGCGTAGACGACGTGGCCATCGGCTGCGGCATAGACCGGATCGCCGGCCTTGCCGGAGACCATCAGGCCCTTGCGCTTGCCTTCCTCGAAGTTGCCGACCACCGGGCCGGCTGCCGGCCACAGCCAGCTCAGGTCGTCATCGCTGCCTTCACGCGGCGGCGGGGGCAGCGGGGGCGTGGAGGCGGCCGGAACGACCGGCGGCACGGCCGAGGCCGGCGCGGATGCCGGCACCGGCGGCTTGGCGTCCAGCGGACGCGCCTCGACACGGGCCGTGGAAACCGGCTTCGTGGTCACGCCGTCGGCCGTGGGCGGAACCACGCGCAGTACCTGCCCGACCTCGACCAGGTTGGGATTCACCAGGTCGTTCCACTTGACCAGGTCGCGCCAGTTCTGGCCGGTCTCCAGGCTGATCCTGATCAGCGTGTCGCCTGGCTTGACGGTGTAGTAGCCAGGCTTGCCGGCGTTCTCCACACCGGGCGGCGGCGCCACAGGCACCTCGACCGGGGCGGTGGGCTTGTCGCCGTTCGCATGGATGACGGGCGTGCGGTCCTCGACGGGTGCGCGGTGCAGGGGGGAGGCGCAAGCCGTCACGAGCAGCGCAGCCAGCACGGCGAGGATCGAGCGGAATTGAGTTATAGGCAGGTTCATTCGAATGCGGGACTGAGGAGTCGGCTCGACCACACCGGCTGCTGATTCAAAGCGAGCCGGATTTTAGGGGGACGAAGAGCACGGCCTCGTGCAGCGTGCGCTGCACTGAGCCGTCTGGCAGTTTGTCGACCACGCACAGCACCTGGCCGATGCTGCCGTCGGCGGCCACGCGCTCCAGCGGCGCGACCAGCCTGCCACCGGGGGCCAGCTGGTCCAGCCAGGCATCGGGCAGTTGCGCACCGCCGGCCGCGGCGATGATCGCATCGTAGGGGGCGGATGCCGCGTGTCCCAGCATGCCGTCACCCCAGATCAGGCGGATGTGCAGCAGGCGCAAGGGCTGCAGGTTCTCGCGCGCCTTGTCGTGCAGCGGCCGCAGGCGCTCGATGGAGACCACCTGCTCGGCCAGCTGAGCCAGCACGGCAGCCTGGTAGCCGCAGCCGGTGCCGATCTCCAGTACGCGGCGCAAGGGGCGCGGCGCCTGCACCGGCGCGGTGGCCGTGGGGCGGCACAGCAGCTCGATCATGCGGGCGACGACCGAGGGCTTGGAGATCGTCTGGCCCAGGCCTATGGGCAGGCTGGTGTCCTCGTAGGCCTGGTTGGCCAGCGCGGTGTCGACAAAGAGATGCCGCGGCACGCGCGCCATCGCACCCGCCACGCGGGTGTCGACCAGGCCGGCCTGATGCAAGCGTTGCACCATGGCCTCGCGCACGCGTTGCGAATCCATGCCCAGGCCCTGCGGTGCCACGGCGCGCAGCTGGTCCTCGCGCGCCTCGCGCACCAGGCGCTGCGGCCGGAGCATGCCGGCATCGGGCACGGGGCCCGAGCGGGCACGGGCCGTCGAAGGCGCAGCCGCCAGCCGGTCCAGGCGCGCAGGAAAGGAAGCCCCCTGCCGGGCGGGCTTGGTCGGATTGCGTTTGTCGTCGTTCATGTGGAAGCCGCCGCGGTCCAGTCGCGCCAGAACGGCAACCCGGCATGGTCGGTAAGGTCGACCTGTAGCGGGGTGATCGACACGCAGCCGTTGGCCACGGCGTGGAAATCGGTACCCTCGCCGCCCTCGCGCGCATCGCCGGCCATGCCGATCCAGTAGATGGGCTCGCCATGCGGATTGGTCTGGCGGATCACCGGCTCGCTGGCGTGGCGTCGGCCCAGCCGAGTCACACGCCAGGGCGCAGACGCCACCTGCGGGTCGTCGGGGATGTTGACGTTGATCAGCCATGGCCCACGGGCAGGCGGACGGACGATCAGTTCGCGTATCACGCGGCCGGCGACGATAGCTGCCTGGTCCAGGTGGGCCCAGCCGCGGCGCCCGAGCGAAAACGCGATCGCCGGCACGCCGAACAGATAACCCTCCATCGCAGCGGCAACGGTGCCTGAATACAGCGTGTCGTCGCCCATGTTGGGGCCGTTGTTGATGCCGGAGACCACCAGATCGGGCTTGCGGCCCAGCACGCCCGTCAAGGCCACGTGCACGCAGTCCGACGGCGTGCCGTTGACGTAGCGATAGCCGTTGGAGGCCGTGTAGACGCTCAAGGGCCGGTGCAGGGTCAGCGAGTTGGAGGTGCCGCTGGCGTTCTGCTCGGGAGCGAAAACATCGATCTCCCCCAGTTCGCTGCAGGCTGCGGCCAGGGCCTGCAAGCCCGGGGCGAGATAGCCATCGTCGTTGGCAACCAGGATGTGCATGCGGGCATTCTAGAGACGCACGCGGGCGCGCCGCCCTATGCCCGGGCACACCCGCTGTCATCGAGACAGTCCCGCGCTATACGCTGTATGCCGCCATTGGGAGTGCCCCGGCATGGGGGGCGCGCGTTTTTCCGCACATGCGGTACGTCCGTGGATAATCGCGGCCGTCGGTGCAGTTCCTGCCGAATCAATCAGACGAATTTCCCATTGCCTGCGACCGACCCGACTGGTGGAGCGCAGGTCGCACCAGCCGCCGCCTCCATGCGATACGGCAGGTCGAACCCGACGCGCGAGGAGTGCCGCCCATGGGCGTGAAGGTCCTGATCATCGAAGACAACCCGGTCGCCCGCGGCTTCCTCTGCCGTGTGGTGCGCGAAAGCTTCAGCGATGTCTCCAGCATTGCCGAAGCCGGTGATCTCGAAGCCGCTCGGCGCATCCTCGGCCATGCCGCGGGCCACAAGGCCAGCGCCACGGCCGACAGCTTCAAGCTCATCCTGGTTGACCTCGAGCTGCCCGACGGCACCGGCCTGGAGATCCTCAACGAGCTGAGCCACTACCCGGCCACGCGCATCGTCACCACGCTGTATTCAGACGACGAGCATCTCTTCCCTGCCCTGCAATGCGGAGCCGACGGCTACCTGCTGAAGGAAGACCGCTTCGAGGTGCTGGTGGAGGAACTGCAGAAGATCGTGCGCGGCCAGCCGCCGCTGTCGCCTGCCATCGCGCGCCGCCTGCTGACCCACTTCCGCCAGGGCGATGCCCAGCCCTCGGGCTTCATGAACTCGGGCCTCGGCCTGGGCGAGTTCACCACCAGCCGCCCGACGCCGCTGGAGCGCCGCGAGGTACCCGACCACGAGCGCCTGACCCCGCGCGAGAGCGAGGTGCTGACTTACCTGAGCAAGGGTTTCACGATCAAGGAGATCGCGAACCTCATGGGCATCAAGTGGTTCACCGTCAACGACCACATCAAGTCCATCTACAAGAAGCTGAACGTCTCCAGCCGCGCCGAAGCTGCCGTGCTGGCCAGCAAGCAGGGATTGGTCTGATGCCGAGCCGGGCGGCACGGCCCGGCGCACCAAGCGGAGCCCGGCCGTGTCCTCGACCCTGCCCCTGACCCCCGGCAATACCGGCCCTGCCGCCCATCCGGCTGCGGCGGCGCCCGGGCTCGCCGGCGCCGAAGCCGATGCCGGCCATCCCCCCTTCGTCGATACCGACGCAACCGCTGCCGAGTTGGAGGCCATCCTCAGCAGCCGCCCGTCGCTGCCGCGCTGGATAGGCTGGCGCCTGCGCCTGCTGCTGCTCAGCGTGCTCGCAGGCTGCGCGGGCGTCTTCCTGCTGGCCTACCTGCTGGCCGAGCAGCCACGCATCGATGCCACCTGGAAGGCCTCGCCCGACGGCGAGATCCGGCTGTCCGCCAGCAACGATCCGCTGCTGCGCGAACACATCGGCCAGGCGCTGGACAGCGTGACCCTGCCCCAGGGCCGCACGCTGATGGCCGACCCGGTGATGCTGCAGCGTTCGCCGCGCTGGATCAGCGACGACGGCCAGCGCCGGCTGCAGCGCGAGTTGCGCGGCGAGATCGCGCATTCGCTCACCGGACATCCGGCATCCGATGCCCGCGTGACCCTGCATTTCGCCACCGGAAAGCCGGTCGCCGTGGCCGTCCAGCCTCATGGGTACGGCAGCCTCCCCCCGCAGTTCTGGATCCTCGCAGGGCTGGCGCTGGTGCTCTTCCTCGTGGGCATGGTGGTGCTGCTGGCGGCGCCGGGCTGGCGCAATGCGCTGTATGCGCTGATGTCGATGTGCCAGAGCGGCAACCTGATCTTCATCGCGCTGGAGTCCGCGATGGGCGTCGGCGCGCCGGTGGGCTTCCCGCTGTGGGACTGGAACCTGCGGACCGTCTTCGACCTGATCACCGCCGCAGCGATGGCCCACCTGGCCCTCACCCATCCGCGCAAGCTGCCCGCCGACCTGTTGTGGAAGTTGCTGATCTGGGGCAGCGCCCTGCTCATCTGCGGCATCGCCACGCGCACCGACACGCCCTATGCCTGGTGGATCGTGCAGGCCGGCTGCGCCGCCCTGGGACTGGTGGCCGTGGGCCTGATGACCTGGTCGAGCCGGCGCATCCCGCATCCCTTCACCCTGGTCCTGCGCCGCTTCACCGTCGTCACTGTGGGTACCTGGGCCCTGCTGACGGCATCGGTGGCCGCATCGGCCAGCCGGCCCGAGCTGCAGCACGGCATCACCACCGTGGGCTCGATGATCTGGTATGTCTTCCTGGCCTCGCTGCTGCTGCTGGTGCCCTACCTGTCGCGCTCGCAGCAGGTGCTGCGCGAGTTCTCGCTGCTGGCGGCCACCAGCACCGTGGCCACCTCGCTGGACCTGCTGTTCGTCGCGGCCTTCTCGCTGGGCCAGTTCGCGTCGATCACGCTGGCACTGACCTTGTCGCTGGGCGCCTACCTGGCCGCGCGGCAATGGATCATGAGCCACCTGCTGGGCAGCAGCCGGCTGACGATGGAGCGCCTGTTCGAGCGCCTCTACCGCATGGCGCGCGAGCTGCAGAGCGAACCCCAGCGGACCACCGCCGCGCTGACGCGCCTGCTGCGAGAGCTGTTCGAGCCGCTGGAGGTCGCCCAGCTCAACCACCCGGTCAACCACTCCGTGATCCTGGGCAATGGCTCGGCCCTGCTGGTGCCGCTGGGCCGGCTGCGCGACCTGCAGGAAGGCGCCGCATCGTCCTCGCTGCTCGTGCGCTACGCACACCGCGGCCAGCGACTGTTCACCTCGGAGGACGCACGCCTGACCGACCGCATCGTCGAGCAGCTGCACCGCGCCGTCTCCTTCGACCAGGCGGTGGAGCAAGGCCGCTGCGAAGAGCGCATGCGCATCGCCCAGGACCTGCACGACGACATCGGCGCCCGCCTGCTGACGCTGATGTACCAGGCGCCGACGCCCGAGCTGGAGGACTACATCCGCCACACGCTGCAGGACCTGAAGACGCTCACGCGCGGCCTGGCGACGCAGAACCACAGCCTGTCGGACGCGGCAGCGGAATGGAAGGCCGACCTCGGCCATCGCCTGGCCCTGGCCCACGTCCACCTGCGCTGGGACCTGGACTTCGACCAGGACATCGAGCTGACCATGGTGCAGTGGTCGGCACTGACGCGCGTGCTGCGCGAGCTGGTCAGCAACGTCATCGCCCACGCCCAGGCCACCGAGGCACGCGTGGGCATCCGCCTGCACGAGGACCGGCTGGAGCTGACCATCGCCGACAACGGCCGGGGCGGCGACCCGCAGGCCTGGAACCACGGCCTGGGCTTGGGGGGCGTGCGCAAGCGGGTCAAGCAGATGGGCGGCACCGTGCGCTGGGAAGCGAACGAGCCGCGCGGCATCGCCTGTCGCGTCGTCGTCGAGCAGTGGTCGGCCCAGGGCTGAGCGCCCCGGCCTTTCAAGGGCTGGGCATGGCCTCGGCCGGCAGCCCCAGCAGGCCTTCGTAGGCCCGCAAGCCTTCCTCCAGACCGAAGACCCGCGCATCGGCCTGCGCACGCGCGCGTTCGGGCCGCAGGGCCTGCGCGTCCTGCAGCCCTCGCAGCGCCGCGTCGGCGATCGCCTTCGGGTCGAAGAAGTCCGCCAGCACGCCGTTGTCGCCGTGGCGGATCACCTCGCGCACCGGTGCCGTGTCCGAGGCCACCATCAGGCACCCCGACGCCATGGCCTCCATCGCCGACCAGCTCAGCACGAAGGGATAGGTCAGGTAGACGTGGGCCGCGGAGACCTGCAGCACCTTGCGGTAGCTGTCGTAGGGCACCTTGCCGAGGAAATGCGTGCGCGTGGCGTCGAGCTTCACCTCGCCCAGCATCTTCGTGCGCCAGTTGGCCGCGTCCTTGGGACGGCTGCCGTAGCTGACCTCATCGCCGCCGACGATCACCGCGTGGCACGCCGGGTGGTGCTGCTGGATCCGCTCCAGTGCGCGCATGAAGACGTGGAAGCCGCGGTAGGGCTCGAGGTTGCGGGCGACGTAGGTGATCACCGGCTCGCCCGCGCGCAGCGAGCGGCCGTCGGGCAGCTGCAGCACCGCGTCACGATCGGGCCCCAGGCGGCCGAGGTCGATGCCCTCGTGCGCGACGACGATCTTGTCGCGGTAGGCCGGCGGATGCTGCTGCCATTGCCAGCGCGTGGGCGTGACCGCGGCGTCGCAGTTCTCCAGGTTCAACAAGTGCAGCGCATTCCAGCCGCGGATGCGCGCCTGGCTGTCGAAGCTGGTGGGGAATTCCGGATCGAAGTCCATGTCCGAGCCGGGCTGGCCGTAGTACCACTCGCAGAAGTGGACCAGGCGCGTGTCCGGGAAGACGTCCTTCGCATAGAGCGTCTCGCCCCAGCCGGGGTGGGCCAGGATCACGTCGGGCCGGAAACCCTTGCGCTTGAGGTCCAGCAGCACCCGCGCCGTCGCCTGGCCATGCAGCACCGCATGCTCCATCTGGCGCAGGTAGGGATGCTGGTCCTTGCCCGGGCCGCGGTGCAGCTTGTAGCGCAGCCAGCCCACGTCGGGCAGCCCGGGCGCCGTCTCGCGGCCGATGCCCAGCACCTGCCAGCCGGGCCGCTTGCTCCAGGCCTGGGCGACGTGGCGGAATTGGCCGGGGAAGTTCTGGTGGATGAGGAGGATGCGCATGGACGAATGCTGCCGGGCTCAGCGCTCCTTCAAGCTCTCGTTCAGCGACTGCCGCACGGGGCTGAGCAGGTAGTCGATCACCCGCCGCTTGCCGGTCTTGATCTCCGCGGTCACCGCCAGCCCGGGGCTGAGGTTGACCCGCTTGCCGTCCACGTCCATCTGCGAGCGCGCGAGCTTCAAGGTCGCCGGGAAGACCGCTCCCGCCGCGTTGACCTCGGCCGCCGACTTCTTCTCCTCCTCGTTGCCCGCGGCCGCCCGCGGATCGCGGCTGACCGCGTCCGCGGCCACCACGCTCAGCGTCGCCGGCACGGTGCCGTAGCGCGTGAAGGGGAAGGCCTGCAGCTTGACCTCGGCCTCCTGGCCGCTGCGCACGAAGCCGATGTCCTGGTTCTCGATCTGCACTTCGGCCGTCACCTCGGCCTGGTCGGGGACGACCACCAGCAGCACCTGGGCCGGCGTGACGACGCCGCCGCTGGTGTGCACGGCCAGCTGCTGCACCGTGCCGGCCACGGGTGCGGTCAGGCGCGTCAGGGCCTGGCGTTGCGTGGCCTTGGTGGCTTCCTCGTGGAGCTGGCCGCGCTTGAGATCGGCCTCGGCCAGCTTGTCGCTGAGGTTGCGCCGCGTCTCGGCCTCGTAGGCCTCGCGCGTGCGGCGGCTTTCCTGCAGCGCCGCCTGCGTCTCGCTCAGGCGGGCCTGCTGGGTGGACAGGTCCTTCTCCAGCTCGATGCGCTCGCGCGTCTTGTTCTGCGTCTCGTGGCTGGCGGCGTAGCCGTCCTTGGCCAGCGCGACGAAGTCGGCCTCGCGCTGGCGCACGATGGGCAGCGTGGTCTGGATCTTGGCGATCTGCTGGCCGACGGTGGCGATCTCGGCCTCGCGGCGGTGGATCTCGGCGTCGAGCTTGGACAGCTGGGCGCGGATGTCGCTCCAGTCGGCCAGCATCTGGGCCTCGGCGCCGCGGCGGTCGTCGGCGCTGAGCTCCGTCTTCGCCGGCAGGCGCGGCGCCTGGCCGCTGCGCAGGCTGGCCAGCAGCGTGCCGTGGCGCAGGCTGTCGGCCACCGCGGCGGCGCGTTCCTGCTGCACGCGGCTGGCGTCCGCCGTGGCGGTCGTGGGGTCCAGCTCGATCAGCATCTGGCCGGCCTTGACGTGGTCGCCGTCGCGCACGTGGATGGCCTTGACGACGCTGGTCTCCAGCGGCTGGATCAGCTTGGTGCGGTCGCTGACGACGATGCGGCCGTGGGCCACCGCGACGATGTCCAGCTTGCCCAGGCAGGCCCAGGCCAGCGCGATGACGAAGAGGGCCATGATGGCCCACAGCGCGCGCCGCGGCGACGGATGCGGCGGGGTCTCCTGCAGGCTCAGCGCGGCGGGCAGGAAGGCGGCCTCGTCGGCCAGGCGCCGGGGTCCGGCCAGCTCGTGGCGCACCTCCCAGGCGGCGCGGAAGACAGCGCGGTAACGGGCCAGCAGTTCGATGAAGGGATGGCGAGGACGCTCGGGCGTCGGCTGCGCCGCTGCGACCTGGTCAGGCGTCGAAGAGATGGCGCTCATGCTGCGGCTCCTGCTTCAGGCGGCGTGGGCTGCCCACCGGGCGGCAGTCCCGGACGGATCGGCGCCACGCCCGACTGCATGCGCCACAGGTAGGCATACAGCCCGTTGTGCTTGATCAGCGCATCGTGGGAGCCGGCCTCGACGATGCGGCCCTTCTCCATCGCGATGATGCGGTTCGCGTGGCGCACCGCGCTCAGCCGGTGCGCGATGACCAGCACGGTGCGCCCCTTGCAGATGGCGGCCATGTTGCGCTGGACGATGGCCTCGCTCTCGTAGTCGA
>SCTQ01000299.1 GCA_004322345.1 Aquabacterium sp.
CCGGCTGCACCGGCGGCCGGGTCCGGCTTGGCCTTGACCTTCGTGGCCTTGGCGATGCGCGCCTGCAGCGCGGCGTCCGTGTAGTCCTCGTCCTTGCCGTAGGCCTTGTCGATGGCCGCCTTGAGCTGCTTCTGGTACTCGTCGTCCGACAGGAACTCGGGGCAGTCGATCTTGTCGCCGACCACGCCGATGAAGCCGACGGTGTTGGTGCCGGTGCCCGCGATCGATTGCATCGAGGACGGAACCTCCTCGACGTAGACGCCGGGAGCCAGATAGGAAGTCGCCATGGTGTTCACCTTCGTTCGGTGGTTCATCGGGGCCGTGTCCGCCGGGCGGGCACGGATGCGTCGGGTCTTCAGGCCGCGGCTGCGACGTCCAGCACGATGTTCGAGAACACCGGCAGGCGACGCTTCCCGGCCGGCTCCAGCTGGACCGCCTCGACCTTTACCCGCTGCTCGACCTGCAACTCGATTGCACGATCCGCATCCACGCGTTTCCTGCTCGCCGTCAGCTTGTAGAGGCCGGGCGGAAGGTCCAGGAAGTGGAAGCTGCCGTCGGCTCGGGAATGAGTGGAGCGCAGCAGCCCGGCGCGCTCATCCACAACGGTGAGGAGCGCATCGCCTTTCCCCCCATCGGGGCGCACCACGACGAGGGCCCCTTCGGCCGGCGTGCCGTCCTTCAGCCGCACGCGGCCTTGCAGCGTCACGCGCCGGTGTATCTCTTCGATGATCCTGGTCTGCTCCTGCGTTGCCATGTGCTGCTCCTTGCGGTTGTCGCGAGGCAGCGTTCCATCGCGCAAGCGGTGGGTCAACGCGGATGCGGCGACTTCCTCATCCGACTTGATGACGGGGATGGGCACGGGCCGCGCCTAGACTTTTCCCCAGGCCCCCGGACCGGTGGCAGCCAAGGAAGGACAGGCAGGTGGAACGACCGACGCAGCACCAGGCACCCGCGCGCCAGCACCTGCTGGCCGAGCTGGAGCGCATCGACCTGCTGGTGCGCCTGCAGGTCGCCGGCGCGCGCCGCGTCGTGGCCCGGGATGCGCAGTTCCGCGGGCTCTATCTCGGCGAGGCCGAGGTCGACGCACTGCTGCAGCGCCCCTGCGGCGCACCCGCATGGCCCACCGCGCAGCCGCAGGCCGCGGCGGCCTTGCAGCCGCTGCGCGAGCGCAACCGCGCGCTCGCCGACGCCGGCCTGGCCGCCGGGGCGGACCTGCGCCTGCCGCGCCTGCAGCGCGCCTTCGGCCTCGACGACTTCGAGTGCGACGTGCTGCTGCTGTGCCTGGCGCCCGAGATCGACCTGCGCTACGAGCGGCTCTACGCCTGGCTGCAGGATGACGTCACCCGCAAGCGCCCCGGCGTCGCGCTGGTGCTGGACCTGCTCGCGGCGGACCTGCAGGTGCGCCTGGACCTGCGCGCGCGCTTCGAGGCCGGTGCCGCGCTGCGCCGCCTGCGCCTGGTCGAGCTGGCCGACGACGCCGGCCATGCGCCGTCCACGCTGAGCGCGAAAGCCCTGAAGCTGGACGAGCGCATGGCGGCCTTCCTGCTGGGCAGCGACGAGCCCGACGAACGCCTGCGCGTGGCCTGCCGCGTGCTGCGCGACGGGCTGCCTCTGGATGAATTGCAGCTGCATGCGCAGGAGCTGCAGGCCCTGCGTGCGGTCGCCGCGCGCGTGCGCGACGCGGCCCGCCCCGGCCTGCCGCTGCTGCTCCACCTGCGCGGGCCGCGAGGCGCCGGCAAGCTCGACGCGGCTGCGTCGCTGGCGCGCGAGCTGGGCCGCCCGCTCCTGCAGGTGGACCTCGCGCAGCTGGCCGGCGATGCGCCGCAGGACTTCGCCGGCGGCTGGCGCCTGGCCCTGCGCGAGGCGGGCCTGCAGGACGCGCTGCCGTGCTGCACCGGCTTCGACGGCCTGACCGAGGTGCAGCGCGATGCGCTGCTGCAGGCGCTGTCCGACTTCGCGGCGCACTGCGGCGGCAGCCCCGCGTGCTGCCTGCTGTCGCAGCAGGCCTGGGAGCCCGCGGGCGCCTGGCGCGGCGTGCCGCATGCGCAGGTCGCCTTGTCCCTGCCCGATGCCGCACAGCGCGGGCAGCTGTGGCGCTCGGCCCTGCCGGCGATGGACGAGGACATCGACCGCGAGGCCCTGGCCTCCAGCTTCAGGCTCGGCCGCGCGCAGATCCGCGATGCCGCGGCCACGTTGCTGCGCTGGCAGGAGCATCGCGGCGCGGGCTGGCAGCGCGCGCGCCTGCACGAGGCCTGCCGCGTGCATGCCCACCATCGCCTGTCCAGCGTCGCGCGCAAGGTCGAGCCACGCTACGGCTGGCACGACATCGTGCTGCCCGAGGACCGCATGGCGGTGCTGCGCGAGATCTGCAACCACGTGACCTACCGCGGCCGCGTCTGGGGCGAGTGGGGATTCGACCGCAAGCTGGCAATGGGCAAGGGCCTGGCCGTGCTCTTCGCCGGGCCGTCGGGCACCGGCAAGACCATGGCCGCCGAGGTGCTGGCCGCCGAGCTGGGGCTGGACCTCTACAAGATCGACCTCGCCTCGGTGATCAGCAAGTACATCGGCGAGACCGAGAAGAACCTGGGCCGCGTCTTCGACGAGGCCGAGTCCTCGGGGGCCATCCTCTTCTTCGACGAGGCCGATGCGCTCTTCGGCCGGCGCAGCGAGGTGCGCGACTCGCACGACCGCTACGCCAACGTCGAGGTCGGCTACCTGCTGCAGCGCCTGGAGTCCTTCGAGGGCATGACCATCCTGGCCACCAACTTCCGCAAGAACATGGACGAGGCCTTCGTGCGCCGCCTGCAGTTCTCGCTGGACTTCCCCTTCCCCGATGCCGCCGACCGGCGTCGCATCTGGGCCAGCGTGTGGCCCGATGCGCTGCCGCGCGACGCCCAGGTGGACGCCGCCGAGCTGGCGCGCCGCTTCGAGATGACCGGCGGGAACATCCGCAACGTGGCGCTCGCCGCGGCCTTCATGGCCGCCGACGACGGCCAGCGCGTCCGGCTGGAGCACGTGCTGCGCGCGACGCGGCGCGAGTACCAGAAGATGGGGAAGCTGGTGGACGACGGCTTCTTCACGCCTCCCCCCGCCCACTCGGGCGCGGGCACCGGGGCCGCGCTGCATGCGCCGCGCCCCTTCGACTGAACCTTTCATCCCACCCAAGGAGACCTCTCATGCCAGCACTCTTCCAGCTCACCGGCGGCGGGATCGGCGTCATGCCCGACCCGGCCGACAACCCCGACCGGCACCAGGTGCCTCACCACGACGCGGCCACGCGCATCAGCTTCCAGGTCGTCAACGTCGGCGACGAGGGCGGCAGTGCGCGCGTGGGCATCGAGCTGGACGATGTCTTCCAGATGGAATGGACCTCGCCCCAGCTCGCCCCCGGCGAACAGGCCGTGGGCATGGCCGGCCTGGGCCGCCTGGCCGAAGGCGATCACGAGGTGCTGGCCTTCGTGAACCCGGGCTCGGGCGTGAGCGACCACGAGACCAACCGCTTCGGGGTGGCGTGATGGCCGCGCCCGCTGCGAGGCGCGTGCGGGCCGCGGCGGCGGCCGCGCCGCGCGGTGGCGAATCCCGGCCCGCGGACGGCGGGCCCGCGAG
>SCTQ01000300.1 GCA_004322345.1 Aquabacterium sp.
CTCGATCGCGCCGCCTTCCATCACGGAGGCGTTGTCCGAATAGGCCACGACCGTGTGCTGGGGCGAGCATTGCTCGGTGTGGCGGATCATCTGGAACATCGAGCGTTCCTGCTGCTGGCCGTCGATGGCGAAGCTGGCGTTGAAGATCTTGTGCCGGCAGTGCTCGCTGTTGGCCTGCGCGAACATCATCAGCTCGACGTCGGTCGGGTTGCGCGCCAGGCCCGTGAAGGCGTCGACCAGGTAGTCGATCTCGTCGTCGGACAGCGCCAGGCCGAAGCTGCGGTTGGCGGCCTCCAGCGCAGCGCGGCCGGCGCCCAGCACGTCGACGCTTTCCATCGGCTTGCCGGGCAGCTCGTCGAACAGGTGGGCGGCGCCGCCGCGCTCGAAGGCGACGCTCTCGGTCATGCGGTCGTGCAGGATGCCGGCGACCGCATCGCGCTCCTCGGCCGACAACGGCTTGCTGCCGCCGGTCAGGCCCGCGATCAAGCCGCTCTTGAGCACGACCCGGAACTCGGTCACGCGCTCGACGCGGCGGATGGGCAGGCCGCAGTTGTGGGCGATGTCGGTGGCCTTGGACGCCCAGGGCGAGACCGTGCCCAGGCGCGGCGTCACGACGACCAGTTCCCCCGCGGACGGGCCGGCATACGGGTCGCCATAGGTCAGCAGCGCGGCCAGCTTGTCCAAAGCGGGCTGGTCCAGAGGGGCTTCGCTCCATACCCAGTGCACGTGGCGGGCGTGCACCGCCTCGATGCGCGGGCAGGCGGCCTGCAGGCGCGGCAGCAGGACAGCGGCACGGAAGGCGGACAGGGCATTGCCGCCCTCGAAGCTCAGAACGGTGTTGGGGCTGGCGGTCACGGTCAGCTGGGGCGGAAGGTTCGTGCAGGGGACCGGGCGGGGTGGGCAGGAGTGCCGCCCCCGGCCGCCAGCAAGGGCGGCCAAGCCCGGGAGAAACGGGATTTTAGGGTCCCGATGAGATAATCCGCCCATGACTACGACGATCAAGACGGCAGCCGACATCGAGGGCATGCGGCTGGCCTGCCGCCTGGCTTCCGAGGTCCTGGACTACCTCACGCCCCACATCAAGCCCGGCATCACGACCGATGCGATCGACAAGCTGGCGCACGACTACATCGTCAACGTGCAGCAGGCCATCCCCGCGCCGCTGAACTACGCCCCCAGCGGCTACACGCCCTACCCCAAGTCGATCTGCACCTCGGTCAACCACCAGGTCTGCCACGGCATCCCGAACGACCGGCCGCTGAAGAACGGCGACATCGTCAACTGCGACGTCACCGTCATCAAGAACGGCTGGCACGGCGACACCAGCCGCATGTTCGTGGTGGGCGACGGCTCCATCGCGGCCAAGCGCCTGTGCACGCTGACCTACGACGCCATGTGGCACGGCATCGCCAAGGTCAGGCCCGGCGCGCGCCTGGGCGATATCGGCCACGCGATCCAGACCTTCGTCGAGAACAACGGCTTCTCCGTGGTGCGCGAGTTCTGCGGCCACGGCATCGGCCAGCGCTTCCACGAGGAGCCCCAGGTGCTGCACTACGGCCGCCCGGGCACGCTGCAGGAGCTGTCGGCAGGCATGACCTTCACGATCGAGCCGATGGTCAATGCCGGCCGGCGCGAGATCAAGCAGCTGGGCGACGGCTGGACCGTCGTCACCAAGGATCACTCGCTGTCCGCGCAGTGGGAACACACCGTGCTTGTCACCGAGACCGGCTACGAGGTCTTGACCGTCTCGGCCGGCAGCCCCCCTCCTCCGGCGTTCGTCGGGGCCTGAAGTTCCGCGGCCGGCCTCGCGCCGGCTGCCCCGTTTGTTGGTGACCCCGGTTTGAGTTCGTCGGCGCCCTCCTCTCCGCCCGCACTGGACGTGCTGGCCCTGCGCACTCGCTATCGCGAGGGCAAGAACGCCCTGCTGACGCAGTTCATCAACGCCCGCCCGATTCCTCAGGCGGCCACCCGGCTGCTGCGCGGCTTGGCCACGCACGTGGACCAGACCCTGGCCAGCCTGTGGAGCCATGCCCATCTGCCGCGCGGCTCGGCTCTGGTGGCGGTGGGCGGCTACGGGCGGGGGGAGCTCTTCCCCTACTCCGACGTGGACGTGCTGATCCTGGTGCCCCAGTCGATGGACGAATGCGCCGACGACGCGGCGACCAAGGCCGCGCTGGAAGGCTTCATCGCCGCCTGCTGGGACATCGGGCTGGAGATCGGCTCCTCGGTGCGCTCGGTGCAGGAGTGCGTCGACGAAGCCGGGCGCGACGTGACCATCCAGACGGCCATGCTGGAGGCGCGTTTCCTTTGCGGCTCGCGTGCCCGCTTCACCGAGTTCGAGGCCGCCGCCGCGACCACCATGGACCCACGCGACTTCTTCCAGGCCAAGTCCCTGGAGATGCGCCAGCGCCACGTGAAGTACGAGGACACCCCGTATTCGCTGGAGCCCAATTGCAAGGAGAGCCCCGGCGGCCTGCGCGACCTGCAGGTGGTGCTGTGGGTGTCGCGCGCCGCCGGCCTGGGCCGCAACTGGCGCGAGCTGTCGGCCAGCGGCCTGCTGACGCCCTTCGAGGCGCGATCACTGGAGCGCAACGAGGGCCTGCTCAAGCTGATCCGCGCCCGGCTGCACATGGTCGCCGGCCGCCGCGAGGACCGGCTGATCTTCGACCTGCAGACCGCCGTCGCCGAATCCTTCGGCTACCGCCACAGCATGGCCCAGCGCGCCTCGGAAGTGCTGATGCGTCGCTACTACTGGGCGGCCAAGGCGGTGTGCCAGCTCAACCAGATCCTGATGATGAACATCGAGGAGCGCATCCTCGGCTCGGGCCAGGCGCCGATGCGCCCGCTGACCGAGGAGTTCCTCGATCGCGACGGCCTGCTGGAAGTCGCCAGCGACGACATCTACCAGCGCGACCGCCACGCCATCCTGCGCACCTTCGTCGTCTACGGCCAGACCATCGGCATGCGCGGCCTGTCGGCCCGCACCCTGCGCGCGCTGTACAACGCCCGCGGCCTGATGGACGCTGACTTCCGTGCCGACCCCGAGAACCACCGCCTGTTCATGGCCATCCTGGCGCTTCCACAGGGCCAGACGCGCGTCTTCAGGCTGATGAACGAGACCAGCGTGCTCGGGCGCTACCTGTGGGTGTTCCGCCGCATCGTCGGCCAGATGCAGCACGACCTCTTCCACGTCTACACCGTGGACCAGCACATCCTCATGGTGCTGAGGAACGTGCGCCGCTTCTTCATCCCCGAGCACGCGCACGAGTACCCCTTCTGCTCCCAGCTGGCGGCCAACTGGGACAAGCCGTGGATGCTCTACATCGCCGCGCTCTTCCACGACGTGGCCAAGGGCCGCGGCGGCGACCACTCCCACCTGGGCGGCCAGGAGGTGCGGCGCTTCTGCCGCGTGCACGGCATCGGGAAGGAAGACGCCCAGCTCATCGAGTTCCTGGTGCTGGAGCACCTGACGATGTCGCGCATCGCACAGAAGGAAGACCTGTCGGATGCCGACGTGATCGAGACCTTCGCCGCCAAGGTGGGCAACGAGCGCACGCTGACGGCCCTGTACCTGCTGACCGTGGCCGACATCCGCGGCACCAGCCCCAAGGTCTGGAACGCCTGGAAGGGCAAGCTGCTGGAGGATCTCTACCGCGCCACCTTGCGCGCCCTGGGCGGCGCCAAGCCCCAGCTGGACGCCGAGATCGAGAACCGCAAGCAGGAGGCGCGGCATACGCTGGCGCTGTACTCGCTGCTGCCGGGCACCGAGACGGCCCTGTGGGAGACGCTGGACCTGAGCTACTTCGCCCGCCACGACGCCGGCGACATCGCCTGGCACGCACGGGCGCTCTACCGCCATATCGACAGCCCCACGCCCATCGTGCGCGGGCGGCTGTCGGGCGTGGGTGAAGGGCTGCAGATCCTGGTCTACGCGCCGGACCGGCCGGATCTCTTCGCCCGCATCTGCGGCTACCTGGACAGCGCCGGCTTCAACATCCTGGACGCCAAGATCCACACCACCCGCAGGAACTACGCGCTGGACACCTTCCAGATCACCACGCCGCCGGGCGGGCCGCACTACCGCGACCTGATCGCCCTGGTGGAGAACCAGCTGACCATCGCGCTGGAGGCCACGGGGCCCCTGCCCCAGCCGTCGCGTGGGCGGCTGTCGCGCCGGGTCAAGTCCTTCCCGCTGACGCCCCGCGTCAGCCTGCGCCCGGACGAACGCGCCCAGCGCTGGCTGCTGACGGTGTCCACCAGCGACCGCTCGGGCCTGCTCTACGCCATCGCCCGGGTGCTGGAGAAGCACCACATCAACCTGCAGTTGGCCAAGGTGACGACGCTGGGCGAACGGGTGGAGGACACCTTCCTGATCAACGGGCCCGGGTTGAGCCAGGAGCGGCTGCAGGTCGCCATCGAGAGCGAACTGCTGGACGCTATCGCAAGCTAGGGCGCGCCCTCAGGCGGGCTCCTTGGGCTCCAGCTTGGCTTCGATCTGGGCGATCAGGTCGCGCAGCATCAGGCGGCGCTTCTTCAGCCGGCGCAGGCCGAGTTCGTCCTGGGGGCGCAGCTGCGCCGCCTGGTCGATGAGGTTGTCCAGATCGGCATGCTCGATGCGCAGCTCGATGAGACGGCGCTGAGGCGAATGCAGGTTGTCATCCATGGAGAGACAGGGATCCGGTGCGGAAGGGCTGCGGCGGAGAAGGCACACCACGACCGCATAAATACCGCAGTACGGAAGTGCCGGGGCCGATTATAGTTTTCGACCATGGCCTCATCCACCAGCTTCCGCCTCAGCGCGGCCACCGGCATCCATCGCGGTGACCGCGCCTACCAGCAAGACCAGGTCACCATCCAGCCCCATCCCCGCGTCCCCGGCTGCGTGTTGGCCGTCGTGGCCGACGGCATGGGCGGCAAGAGCGGCGGGCGCAAGGCGGCCGACCAGGTCCAGCTCACGGCTCAGCAGGTCTTCGAGCGCTTCGTGCCCAGCAAGGACGTGGCCTCCGAGGCCCTGCGCACGCTGGTGGAGGAAGCCCACCTGATGATCAAGCTGACGGCCATCTCCTCCGAGGAAGAGCCGCACAGCACGGTGGCCGCCTTCCTGATCAGCCCGGACCGCAGCTGCGACATCGTCCATGCCGGCGATTCGCGCGTGTACCACTTCCGTGGCAGCGAGATGGTCAGCCGCACGATGGACCACTCCTTCGTGCAGCGGCTGGTCAACGAAGGCCAGATCACCGAGGAAGAAGCCCAGAACCACCCGCAGTCCAACCTGCTGATCGGCTGCCTGGGCACCCAGCAGGACCCGCCCATCACCCTGGCCCGCATCGACTGGCTGGAGGTCGGCGACACCGTGATCGCCTGCTCCGACGGCTTGTGGCACTACTTCTCCAACAAGGAGATGGGCGCCATCCTGCAGACCCTGACGCCGCGCGAGGCCAGCGAGATGCTGATCGGCAAGGCGCGCAACCGGGCCCAGGGCGGCGGGGACAACCTGTCGCTGGCGATCATCAAGGTCGAGGCGCTGGAGGCGCCGCCGGCGCCGATCTTCCCGTCACGCTGACCGCCTCGCCATCGAGGGCGGGCCCGGGTGCCGGGCTGTTCAAGTCAAAGACGTATCCACCTCGCGCCTGCCCAGCGCCAGGAACTCCTTCGACTGCATCTCGTTGAGCCGGGACACCGTGCGCGGGAACTCATGGGCCAGCGGGCCCTCGGTGTAGAGCTGCTCCGGCGGCACCTCGGCCGAGATCACCAGTTTGACGCGGCGGTCGTAGAGCACGTCCACCAGCCACGTGAAGCGCCGCGCCTCCGACGCCAGGCGGATGGGCATCTGCGGCACGTCCGACAGCAGCACGGTGTGGAACTGGTTGGCCAGCTCCAGGTAGTCGTTCTGCGAGCGCGGGCCGCCGCACAGGGTCTTGAAGTCGAACCAGACCACGCCGCCGTTGCGGCGCCGCGCCTGGATCGTGCGGTGCTCGATGGTCAGCACCGGGTTCTCGTCGCGGGCCTCGGCCAGTTGCTCGAAGGTGGCCGTCATCTCGGCGTCGGCCTGCGCGCCCAGCGGCGTGTGGTAGAGCCTGGCCATCTCCAGCGTGCGGCGCCGGTAGTCGGTGCCGTTGTCGACGTTGATGACCTCCAGCTTCTCCTTCAGCAGTTCGATGGCCGGCAGGATCCGGTCGCGGTGCAGGCCGTTGGGATAGAGCTCGTCCGGATGGAAGTTGGACGTGGTGACGATGCTCACGCGGTTGGCGAAGAGCGCGTCGAGCAGCCTGTGCAGGATCATCGCGTCGGTCACGTCGGCGACGTGGAACTCGTCGAAGCAGATCAGCCGATGGCGGCGCGAGATGCGCTTGCCCAGCACCTCCAGCGGGTTGGCCGTGCCCTTGAGATCCTGCAGCTCGCGGTGCACCTCGCGCATGAACTCGTGGAAGTGCAGCCGCGTCTTGCGCTGCAAGGGGACCGCGTTGAAGAAGCAGTCCATCAGGAAGCTCTTGCCCCGCCCCACCCCGCCGAACATGTAGACGCCCCGCGGCAGCGGCGGGAAGCGGATCATCTTGGCCAGCGTATTGGAGCGGCGGGACTTGTAGGCCACCCACTCGTCGTAGCAGCGCTGCAGGGCCGTGATGGCCCGCAGCTGGGCCGGGTCGCTATGGAAGCCGCGGGAGGACAGCTCCGCTTCGTACAGCTCGACTACGGTGGGCATGGCGTCGGTTCAGCGAAGAATCGGCGGCGCATGCCGCGTTCGGATGCACTCAGAAGTTGAGGGTGCGCTTGTCGACGGCCAGGGCCGCTTCCTTGGTCGATTCCGACAGCGACGGGTGCGCATGGCAGATGCGCGCGATGTCCTCGGCGCTGGCGCGGAAGGCCATCGCGGCGCAGGCCTCGGCGATCAGCTCGGAGGCCTGGGGGCCGACGATGTGCACGCCCAGGATCTCGTCGGTTGCCGCATCGGCCAGGAACTTGACGAAGCCGGTGGTGTCTCCGAGCGCACGCGCGCGGCCGTTGGCCATGAAGGGGAAGCTGCCGGCCTTGTAGGCGCGGCCGGCGGCCTTGAGCTGCTGCTCGGTCTGGCCCACCCAGGCGATCTCGGGCGAGGTGTAGATGACCCAGGGCACGAGGTTGAAGTCCACGTGGCCGTGCTGGCCGGCGATGCGTTCGGCCACGGCCACGCCTTCTTCCTCTGCCTTGTGAGCGAGCATCGGGCCGCGCACGACGTCACCGATGGCCCAGACGTTGGCCAGGCTGGTCTTGCAGTCGTCGTCCACCACGATGGCGCCACGCTCGTCCAGCTTCAGGCCCACGGCCTCGGCATTCAGGCCGATGGTGTTGGGCACACGACCGATGGAGACGACCAGGCGGTCGACCTCCAGCGTCTGCGCCTCGCCCTTGGCATCGGTGTAGGGCACGGTCACGCCCTTCTTGCCCACCTTGACCTCGCCGACCTTCACGCCGAGCTGGATCTTCAGGCCCTGCTTGGTGAAAGCCTTCTGGGCTTCCTTGGCCACCTGCTCGTCCACGGCGCCCAGGAAGGTGGGCAGCGCCTCCAGCACGGTGACCTCGGCGCCCAGGCGGCGCCACACCGATCCCATCTCCAGGCCGATGACGCCCGAGCCGATGAGGCCCAGCTTCTTCGGCACCTCGGGGATGCGCAGCGCGCCGTCGTTGGACAGGATGCGGTCCTCGTCGAAGGGCAGGCCCGGCAGCTGGCGCGCGTTGGAGCCGGTGGCGACGATGACGTGCTTGCCCACCAGCACCTCGGGCTTGTCGCCCGCGACCGCGACCTCCCAGCCGCCATCCGTCGCCTTGGAGAAGCTGCCGCGGCCATGGAAGAAGCTCACCTTGTTCTTCTTGAACAGGAAGAGGATGCCGTCGTTGTTCTGCTTGACGACCGTTTCCTTGCGCTTGAGCAGCTTGGCCAGGTCCAGGCTGAGGCCGGAGATGTTGATGCCGTGGTCGGCGAAATGATGGCCGGCCTGCTCGTAGTGCTCGGACGAC
>SCTQ01000301.1 GCA_004322345.1 Aquabacterium sp.
TGGGCCACAGCACGACGACGGCCAGGCAGGCCAGCGCGATCGCCAGCGCCGCCGGGTTCAGCGTGTGCGCATGTGCGGCCAGCGCGCCGATCTGCGAGAAGAAGTCCGCCGGCAGCTTGGGCGTCTCCAGCCCGAGGAACTCCTTCACCTGCGACAGCGCGATCAGCACCGCGATGCCGTTGGTGAAGCCGATGACGATGCTCACCGGGATGTAGCGCACCAGCGCGCCGAGCTTGAACCAGCCCATGAGCAGCAGCACGAATCCCGCCAGCACGGTGGAGGCCAGCAGGTTGGCCAGGCCGTGCTGCTGGACGATCCCGTAGACGATGACGATGAAGGCCCCCGCCGGCCCGCCGATCTGCACCTGCGAGCCGCCCAGGGCCGAGATCAGGAAGCCGGCGATGATGGCCGTGAACAGCCCCTGCGCCGGGTTGACGCCCGAGGCGATGGCGAAGGCCATGGCCAGCGGCAGCGCGACGACGCCGACGGTGAGCCCGGCACCGAGGTCGCGCGCGAAGTGCTCGCGGCTATACCCCGCCAGGCTGTCGGCCAGGCGCGGGCGGAAGCGGTGCAGCCGGGCGGCGTAGGCGCGCAGGGCGGACAGGGATGACGGTGATGCAGGGGACGGGGGCGATGCCATGCGGACTCCTCAACCAGATCGATGGACGGGGTTGGAGGAGCCGCACCGGCGGCCCGCAGTGGTGCAGCCGGGCGATGAAGCGCCGGCGCCGCGAAAGTTGCCAGACCCGCTCGTCGGCCGTTGCGGCGTGACCGGTGCCGGCGTTCATCGGATACGTGCCCTGCTCAGCGCACGCGCATGCCGGGCTGGGCGCCTGCGAAAGGCTCCAGCACGTAGATCCCGGGATTCTTCTTCTCATCGGCATGGGATGCAGCAAGCACCATGCCTTCGCTGACGCCGAACTTCATCTTGCGCGGGGCCAGGTTGGCCACCATCACCGTCAGCTTGCCCTCCAGGTCCTCGGGCTTGTAGGCCGACTTGATGCCGGAGAAGACGTTGCGCGTGCGGCCTTCGCCGACGTCCAGGGTCAGGCGCAGCAGCTTGTCGCTGCCCTCGACGTGCTCGGCCTTGACGATCTTCGCGATGCGCAGGTCGACCTTGGCGAAGTCGTCGATGGTGATCGTCTCGGCGATGGCCTCGCCGCCGGGCTTGGGCGCCTCGGCCGGCGGGGCCTCGGGCGCCTCCACCAGTGCGTCGAGCTGCTTGGGATCGATGCGGCCCATCAGGTGCTCGTACTTGCGGATCGTGGTCACCGGCGTGCGGCGCTCGGCCCAGGTCAGCGGCGCGTCGAAGCCCAGGAAGTGGAAGGCCTGTTCGGTCAGCTTCGGCAGGATGGGCGACAGGAACAGCGTCAGCGACTTGAAGGCTTCCAGGCAGCCGGAGAGCACCTCGTGCAGGGTGCTGCCGGCTTCGTGCTGGCCGGCGTCCTTGGCCAGCTCCCAGGGCCTGGCGGTGTCGAAGTACTGGTTGATCTCGTCGGCGGCGGCCATGATCTCGCGGATGGCGCGGCCGTATTCGCGCTTGTCCAGCGCATCGGCGATCAGGGCCTCGCGGCCGTCCACCGCCTGCAGCGGGATCAGCGCCGGGCGCTGGCCGTCCACGTCCAGCCGTGCCAGCGCGCCTTCGAAGTGGCGATGCACGAAGGTCGCGCAGCGGCTGGCGATGTTGACGTACTTGCCGATCAGGTCCGCGTTGACGCGGGCCACGAAGTCCTCGGCGGTGAACTCGATGTCCTCCACCTTGGCGTTCAGCTTGGCCGCGATGTAGTAGCGCAGCCATTCCGGGTTCAGGCCCAGCTTGAGGTAGCGCAGCGGGTCGATGCCGGTGCCGCGGCTCTTGCTCATCTTCTCGCCGCCCACGGTGATGAAGCCGTGCACGTTGACCGCCGTGGGTGTCTTGCGGCCGCTGAACTTCAGCATCGCGGGCCAGAACAGGGTGTGGAAGTAGACGATGTCCTTGCCGATGAAGTGCACCTGCTCGACGTTCTCGTCGCCGATGAACTCGTCGAAGCTCTGCGTGGTGCGCGAGGGCTCGTGCCAATGCTTCGCGGCCTGGCCCTTGTCGAAGTGGTTCTTCAGGCTGGCGAGGTAGCCCACGGGGGCGTCCAGCCAGACGTAGAAGTACTTGGTCGCGCTGCCGGCGGGCAGGTCGGGGATCTCGATGCCGAAATAGGGCGCGTCGCGCGAGATGTCCCAATCGGTCAGGCCCGCCTCGAACCACTCGCCGGCCTTCTTCGCCATCTCGGGCTGCAGGCGGCCGTCGCGCGTCCACTCCTTCAGGAACTCGACGACCTCGGGGTCGGACAGCTTGAAGAAGTGGTGCTCGGAGCTGCGCAGCTCGGGCGTGGCGCCGGTGAGCACGGAGCGCGGGTTCTTCAGGTCGGTGGGGCTGTAGACGGCGCCGCAGTTCTCGCAGGAGTCGCCGTTCTGGTCCGGCGTGCCGCAGCGCGGGCACTCGCCCTTGATGTAGCGGTCGGGCAGGAACATGCCCTTGACCGGGTCGTAGAACTGCTCGATGGAGCGCGTGGCCGTCAGGCCGCTGTCGCGCAGGCGGCGGTAGATGCCTTGCGCCAGCTCGGTGTTCTCCGGGCTGTCGGTGCTGTGCCAGTTGTCGAAGCGGATCAGGAAGCCGTCCAGGTACTGCTTGCGGCCGGCGGCGATCTCGGCGACGAACTGCTGCGGCGTCTTCCCCACCTTGTCGGCGGCGATCATGATCGGCGCGCCGTGGGCGTCGTCGGCGCCGACGAAGTGGACCATGTTCCCC
>SCTQ01000302.1 GCA_004322345.1 Aquabacterium sp.
CCGCCCGCGACACCGCGCCCATGCCGTTCACGCCTTTCCACATGGGTCCTGGCCTGGCCTTCAAGGCCGTGGGCGGCGCGCGCTTCAGCGTGCTGGTCTTCGGCGTGGCCCAGGTCGCGATGGACATCGAGCCGCTGGTCGGCATCCTGCGGGGCTGGCCCGTGCTGCACGGCTGGACCCATACCTACGCCGGCGCCACGCTGATCGGCCTGCTGGTCTGGCTGCTCGCGCCCTGGCCCTGCCGGCGGCTGCTGGCCGGCTGGAACGCGCTGCTCGAGGGCATGGGCCTGAAGGGGTGGCGCTCCCCGGGGCGGATCACGCAGGCGTGCGCCGCGGCCGGAGCCTTCGTCGGCACCTGGAGCCACGTGCTCCTCGACAGCGTGATGCACGGGGACATGCATCCGCTGCGGCCCTTCGCCGAGGGCAATGCGCTGCTGCACGCGGTCAGCCTGACATCGCTGCACCTGTTGTGCGTGGCGGCACTTGTCGTCGGTTTGCTGGCCTGGCTGGCGGCCGGATGGCTGCACAAGGACCGGGCCTGATCTTCCGTTGCTAGACTCCGCGCCCATGCGTCGCCTGCTGGCCATCTTCCTGCTGCTCGTCCTGCCGCTGCAAATGCTGCATGCGACGGCGGCCGGCTATTGCCAGCACGAGAGCGCAGCCGCGTCCTCGCACTTCGGCCACCACGTGGACGCCGGCTGCACCGGCACCGAGGCCGATCACCCGGACCACGCCAAGCAGGCCGGCAAGCCGAAGCCGCCTGCCCACCACGACTGCGGCAGCTGCCACCTCAGCATGCCGCAGCTGCCCGCATCCGCGGCGCCCGCCGTGCCGTCCTTCGCGGCCGAAGCGTCCCATGCCTGGGACGTCACGCGGCACTACCGCTCCACCGACCCCACCGGCATCGACCGCCCCAACTGGCCGCGCGCGCTCTGATCGGCGAGCGGGCCGGCTGCCGTCCGTGCCGGACGGGACCGGGCACACCAGCGTGTGCGGGCTTCGTTCCCGCTCGTCGGAATCCTCCTTTTTCCCCTGGAGATTTCGATGCGCAAGCTCTTGCTTCATTTGTCCTGGCTGCTGGCGACGGCAGCCCACGCCCAGCCGGCCGATCCGCCATCCGCGGCCTCGCTGACGCTGGACCAGGCGGTCGAGCTCGCCCTCGCCCGCCACCCGGAGTTGTCCGCCGCACGGCATGAACTCGATGCCGCACGCGGCACCAGCGAGCAGGCCGCCGTGCTGCCCAACCCCGAGCTGGAAGCCTCGGTGGAGGACACGCGCCGCGCCACGCGGACCACGGCCCTGCAATTGCGGCAGCGCCTGGAGCTGGGGGGCAAGCGCGCCGCCCGCGTGCAGGCCGCGCAGGCCGGCGAGGCCATCGCCGCGCTGCAGCTCGATGCCCGCGGCGCCGGGCTGCGCGCGTCCGTGCAGGCCGCGTACTGGGAATTGCAGACGGCGCAGGCCCGGCGCGACCTCGCCCGCCAGTCGCAGGAGCTGGCCCGGCAGGCGGCGGACGTCGCCTCGCGGCGCGTCAGCGCCGGCAAGGTCTCGCCGATCGAGCAGACGCGGGCCCAGCTCGCGCTGTCCGGCGTCGCGCTCGAGGGCATGCAGGCGGAGCAGGAATGGCTGTCCGCGCGTGCCCGACTTGCCACGCTGCTCGGCCGCACGCCCGCGCTGCTGCCGGCCCTGTCCGGCACGCCGCCGCTGCCGTCGGCCTTGAGGCCCGATGAGCTGGAGTCGCGCCTGGACGCCGCGCCCGAGCTGCAACTGGCCCGGCTGGAACTGCGAAGGCGCGAGGCCGGCGTCGAGCTGGAGCGCAGCAAGGCCGTGCCCGACCTGACCGTGGGCATCGGCGCCCAGCGCGACAACGAGCTGCGCCGCACGCAGGCCCTGCTCGGCGTGGCCATGCCGCTGCCGGTCTTCGACCGCAATCAGGGCGGCCTGCGCGAGGCGCTGGCACGTGCCGACCAGTCGCGCGACGAACTGGCCGCCGTGCGCCAGCGGCTGCTGGCCGAAGTCCAGATCCAGGCCGCGCAACTGGACGCCGCGCGCAGCCAGGCCCTGCTGGTGCAGCAGCGCATGCTGCCCGATGCACAGCAGGCTTACGAAGCCGCAACGCTCGGCTTCTCGCTGGGCAAGTTCGGCTTCCTCGACGTGCTGGACGCCCAGCGCACCCTCTTCCAGGCCCGCGCCCAGCACCTGCGCGCGCTGGCCGACGCCCAGCGTGCGGCCTGCGAGCTGCAGCGCCGCCTCGGCCCCGCAACGGATCACCGGAATTGAGGCAGGACATGGACAACATGCAAGCACACGCACGCCCCGGCAGGAAGCAGCTGATCGCCATCGCGGTCCTGCTGGCGCTGGGCGCCGCCGCGGCGGTCGCCATCCTCGGCAGCGGACGGCACGAAGCAGCCGACGGGGACGGCCACGACCACGGGCAAACAGAGGAAGCTGCCGACGACCGGGGCCCGCACGGCGGGCGCCTGCTGCGCGACGGCGACCTCGCCATCGAGGCCACCATCTTCGAGAAAGGCGTGGAGCCGCAGTGGCGCCTCTACGCTTATCGCGACGGCAAGCCGGCCGAGCTGGCGCCCGGGCAGGTCAGCCTGCTGCTGGAACGCCTGGGGCGCGCGCCCCAGACCTTCCGCTTCACGCAGGAGGCCGGCTACCTGAAGGGTGACGCCGTCGTCGAGGAACCGCATTCCTTCAAGGCCACGGTGCAGGTGGCCGACGGCGGACGCACGCGCAGCCTGGGCTGGGAGCAGGCCGAGGCCCGGGTCGCGATGAGCGATGCGCAGCTCCACGCCGCGGGCGTGGAGATCGCCACCGCGGGCCCCGCCGCCATCGCCAGCACGATCGAGCTGCCCGCCGAGGTCCGCTACAACGCCGACCGCACCGTGCGCCTGGTGGCACGCCTGGGCGCACGCGTCGAGGAAGTGAAGGTCGCCGCAGGCGATCGCGTGCGCAAGGGCCAGGTGCTGGCCGTGCTCAGCAGCCAGGCCGTGGCCGGGCTGCGCGCCGAGCTGCTGGCCGCGCAACGCCGCCACGAGCTGGCGCGCGCCACCTGGGAGCGCGAACGCCGGCTGTGGGAGGCCAAGGTCTCGCCGGAGCAGGACGTGCAGCAGGCCCGCCACGCGATGCAGGAGGCGGAGATCGCCGTGCGCAGCGCGCGGCAGAAGCTGGAGGCTCTGGGTGCCTCGGCAGCCTCGTCGCAGCTGGCGCGACTCGAATTGCTTTCGCCCATGGCCGGCATCGTCACGGAGAGGCCGGCCAGCGCCGGCCAGTCCGTGGGCGAGGACACGCCGCTGCTGACGGTTTCGGACCTGTCCAGTGTCTGGGTCGAGGCCGCCGTGCCGCCCGCCGACCTGGGCACCGTGCTGCCGGGCCGGCGCGTGCAGGTGCGCGCCAACGCCTTCGAAGCCCAGGCCGACGGCAGCGTGCAGTACCTCAGCCCGCTGGTGGGCGAGCAATCCCGCTCGGCCACGGCCCGCGTGCTGCTGCCCAATCCCAAGGGAGTCTGGCGCCCCGGGTTGCCGGTGACGCTGACGGTGGTCGCAGCCGAGCAGCAGGTGGCCGTCGCGGTCGCCGTGCAGGCGGTGCAGGACCTGCGCGACTGGAAGGTCGTCTTCGGCCGCTACGGCGAGCAGTTCGAGGCCCGGCCGCTGAAGCTGGGCCGCAGCGACGGCCGCATGGTCGAGGTGCTGGAAGGTCTGCAGGCCGGCGAGCGCTACGCGGCGCGCAACAGCTACGTGGTCAAGGCCGACATCGGCAAGGCCGGCGCGAGCCACGACCACTGAAGGAGCCGCCATGTTCGAACGCATCCTTCGCCTGTCCATCGCGCAGCGCGTGCTGGTGCTGCTGGCCGTGCTGGGCATGGCCGCGGCCGGTGTCCACAGCTGGCGCCAGCTTCCCGTCGACGCCGTGCCCGACATCACCAACGTGCAGGTCCAGGTCAACACCGAGGCGCCTGGCTACTCGCCGCTGGAGTCCGAGCAGCGCGTGACCGTGCCCATCGAGGCCGCGCTGGCCGGCCTGCCGCGGCTGCAGGAGACACGCTCGCTGTCGCGCTACGGGCTGTCGCAGGTGACCGTCGTCTTCGAGGACGGCACCGACATCTACTTCGCCCGCCAGCTCGTCAACGAGCGATTGCAGGAGGCGCGCAGCCGCCTGCCCGCGTCCCTGGTCCCCACGCTGGGCCCGATCGCCACCGGCCTGGGCGAGATCTACATGTGGACGGTGGAGGCCCGCCCCGGCGCCCGCAAGCCCGACGGATCCGCCTACACGCCGATGGACCTGCGCGAGATCCAGGACTGGATCGTCAAGCCGCAGCTGCGCACCGTCCCCGGCGTGACCGAGATCAACACCATAGGCGGCCATGAGAAGCAGTACCTCGTGGCCACGCGGCCGGACCGGCTGGTGGCCTGGGGCCTGACCCTGCAGGACGTGGTGCAGGCCCTGGAGCGCAACAACGCCGACGTCGGGGCCGGCTACATCGAGCGCCGCGGCGAGCAGCAGCTGATCCGCGCGCCGGGGCGGCTCGCCGGCAGCGCCGACATCGCCGAGGTCGTGGTGGCCACGGTGGGCGGCGCGCCGGTGCGCGTGCGCGACGTGGCCGACGTGGGCCCGGGCAAGGAGCTGCGCACCGGCGCGGCCACCGAGAACGGGCAGGAGGTGGTGCTGGGCACCGTCTTCATGCTGGCCGGCGAGAACAGCCGCACGGTCTCCCGGGCGGTGGACGAGCGGCTGCAGCAGGTCAACCGGTCCTTGCCCGCGGGGGTCGTCGCACGCACGGTCTACGACCGCACGGTGCTGGTGGACAAGGCCATCGCCACCGTGCGCGCCAACCTGGTCGAAGGTGCGGCCCTGGTGGTGGCGGTGCTCTTCGTCTTCCTGGGCAACTTCCGCGCGGCGCTGATCACGGCGGCGGTGATCCCGCTGTCCATGCTCTTCACCTTCAGCGGCATGGTGGGCAACAAGGTCAGCGCCAACCTGATGAGCCTGGGCGCGCTGGACTTCGGGATCATCGTCGACGGCGCGGTGGTGATCGTCGAGAACTGCGTGCGGCGGCTGGCCCAGGCGCAGGCTGCGCGGGGCCGTCTGCTGACGCGCGGGGAGCGCTTCGAGGAGGTCTTCCTCGCCGCGCGCGAGGCGCGCCGGCCGCTGCTGTACGGCCAGCTCATCATCATGGTGGTCTACCTGCCCGTCTTCGCCCTCACCGGCGTGGAGGGAAAGATGTTCCACCCGATGGCCTTCACCGTCGTGGCCGCGCTGCTGGGCGCGATGCTGCTGTCGCTGACCTTCGTGCCGGCGGCCATCGCGCAGTTCATGACCGCGCGCGTGGCCGAGCACGAGAACCGCGTCATGGCTGCCGCCCGCCGCGCCTATGCCCCGCTGCTGCGGCACGCGCTGGACAACCGCGCCTTCGTGGCCGTCGCCGCCGCGTTGCTGGTGGCCCTGTCGGGCCTGCTGGCCACGCGCATGGGCAGCGAGTTCGTGCCCAGCCTGGACGAAGGCGACATCGCGCTGCATGCGCTGCGCATTCCCGGCACCAGCCTCACGCAGGCGGTGGAGATGCAGCAGCAGCTGGAGCGCACCATCGCTGCCTTCCCCGAGGTGGACAAGGTCTTCGCCAAGCTCGGCACCGCCGAGGTGGCGACCGACCCGATGCCGCCCAACGTGGCCGACAACTTCGTGATGCTCAAGCCGCGCAGCCAGTGGCCGGACCCGCGCCGCCCGAAGGACGACCTGGTGCGGGCGATCCAGCAGGCCGTGGAGCGTGTGCCGGGCAACAACTACGAGTTCACCCAGCCCATCCAGATGCGCTTCAATGAGCTGATCTCCGGCGTGCGCAGCGACGTGGCGGTGAAGGTCTTCGGCGACGACATGGCCGTGATGGAGGCACATGCCGGACGCATTGCCGCCGTGCTGCAGGCCGTGCCCGGCGCGGCCGACGTGAAGGTGGAGCAGACCACCGGGCTGCCCGTGCTGACCATCCGCATCGACCGCGCCAAGGCGGCGCGCTACGGGCTGAACCTGGCCGACGTGCAGGAGACCGTGGCCGCGGCGCTGGGGGGGCGCGAGGCGGGCTCCGTGTACGAGGGCGACCGCCGCTTCGACATCGTCGTGCGCCTACCCGACGAGCTGCGCGCCGACGCGGCGGCCCTGGCCCGCCTGCCCATCCGCCTGCCTGCGACGGGCGGCGCACCCGCCTGGCTGCCCCTGCAGGAGGTGGCCGGCATCGAGTCCGCGCCCGGCCCCAACCAGGTCAGCCGCGAGAGCGGCAAACGCCGCGTCGTGGTCACCGCCAACGTGCGCGGGCGCGATATCGGCTCCTTCGTGGCCGAGGCGCGCGCGCGCCTGGACAGCGCGGCACCGGCGCCTGCGGGCTACTGGGTCACCTGGGGCGGCACCTTCGAGCAGCTGCAGTCGGCGGCGCAGCGCCTGCAGGTCGTCGTGCCCTTGTCGCTGGCACTCGTCTTCCTGCTGCTCTTCATGATGTTCGGGCAGCTGCGAGACGGCCTGCTGGTGTTCTCCGGCGTGCCCTTCGCGCTGACCGGCGGCCTGCTGGCGCTGTGGCTGCGCGGCATCCCGCTGTCGATATCGGCCGCGGTGGGCTTCATCGCGCTGTCCGGCGTGGCCGTGCTCAACGGGCTGGTGATGATCTCCTTCATCCGCGGCCTGCGCGACGAGGGCCTGGCCCTGGCCGACGCGGTGTGGCAAGGCGCGCTGACGCGGCTGCGGCCGGTGCTGATGACGGCGCTGGTGGCGTCCCTGGGCTTCGTGCCCATGGCCCTGGCCACCGGCACCGGCGCCGAAGTGCAGCGCCCGCTGGCCACGGTGGTGATCGGTGGCATCCTGTCCTCCACGCTGCTGACCCTGCTGGTCCTGCCGGTGCTCTATCAATGGGCCCACCGGCGCGAGGCCGGCGGCGTGAAGGCATCCTTGGTATCCGTCCATGAACCAGCACATTCATCCTGATGCCCCCTCCTCCGGCTGCGGACACGGCGGCTGCGGCAGTTGCGAGACGCCGGTCGCAGCAGCGCCCCCGCCTGCCGGTGCCGCGCTCTTTCGCATCGCCAACATGGACTGCTCGTCCGAGGAGGCCGAGATCCGCCACGCGCTGGAGCCGGTGGCGGGCATCCGCTCGCTGGGCTTCCAGCTCGGCGCACGCACGCTGGCGATCCACGCCACGGCCGATGGGTTGGCGCAGGCGGTCGAGGCCATCAGGCGCGCCGGCTTCAACCCGCAGCCGCTGCAGGCGGCCACCGCGGGCGAGGACCACCATGGACACGACCACGCCCACGGCCACGGGCTAGGCAGCGGCATCAGCCGCCTGGTGTCCGCGCTGTTGCTGGCCATCGCGGCGGAGGGGCTGGATTTCTTCGCCCCGGACGTGGCGTGGCGCACCTGGGCGGGTATGGCGCTCGCCGCGGGCGCCATCTGGCTCGCGGGCCTGGAGACCTACACCAAGGGCATCGCCGCGCTGCGCCACGGCAAGCTCAACATCAACGCGCTGATGTCGGTGGCCGTCACAGGCGCCTTCGTCATCGGCCAGTGGCCGGAGGCCGCGATGGTGATGGCGCTGTACGCCATCGCCGAGCTGATCGAGGCACGCTCGGTGGACCGCGCGCGCAACGCCATCCAGGGCCTGCTGGACCTGGCGCCCGGCACGGCGCTGGTCCTGCAACCCGGCGGCGGCTGGCAGGACGTGCCGGTGGCCGACGTGCCCGTGGGCGCCGTCGTGCGCGTGAAGCCCGGCGAGCGTCTGCCGCTGGACGGCCGTGTCGTGCGCGGCAGCAGCGCGGTGAACCAGGCGCCGGTGACCGGCGAGAGCATCCCGGTGGAGAAGACCGTGGGCGACCCCGTCTTCGCCGGCAGCGTCAACGAGTCCGGCGAACTGGAGTTCCGCAGCACCGCGCCCGCTTCCGACACCACGCTGGCGCGCATCATCCACGCGGTGGAACAGGCCCAGGGCAGCCGCGCGCCGACCCAGCGCTTCGTCGACCGCTTCGCCGCGGTCTACACGCCGGCCGTCTTCGTGCTGGCACTGTGCGTGGCCGTGCTGCCGCCGCTGCTGCTGGGCTGGGGCTGGCCGCAGGCCGTCTACAAGGCCCTGGTGCTGCTGGTCATCGCCTGCCCCTGCGCGCTGGTGATCTCGACGCCGGTCAGCGTGGTCAGCGCGCTGGCCTGCGCGGCGCGGCGCGGCATCCTGGTCAAGGGCGGCGTGCATCTCGAAGGCGCGCGCCGGCTGCGTGCAGTGGCGCTGGACAAGACCGGTACCGTCACCGAAGGCCGGCCGAAGCTGGTGGAACGCCGAGTGCTGCGTGGCGGCGAGGGCCAGGCACTGCGCCTGGCCGCGGCGCTGGCGGGGCGCTCGGACCATCCTGTGTCGCAGGCCATCGCCGCAGGGCTGGCGCTGCAAGGCCCGCCGGTCGACGGCTTCGCCGCCCTGCCCGGCCGCGGCGTGCAGGGCACGGTCGACGGCCAGGCCCTCGCGCTGGGCAACCATCGGCTGGTCG
This sequence comes from Aquabacterium sp., assembly GCA_004322345.1. GTDB lineage: Bacteria > Pseudomonadota > Gammaproteobacteria > Burkholderiales > Burkholderiaceae_C > Aquabacterium. The sequence continues at coordinate 8,514 of SCTQ01000302.1, forward strand.
AGGAGCGCGGCCTGTGCAGCCCGCAGCTGGAAGCCGAGCTGGCGCGACACGAGGCCCAGGGCCGCACGGTCACCCTGCTGGCGGACGGCAGCGGCGTGCTGGCGCTGTTCGCGGTCGCCGACACGATCAAGGCCTCGTCGAAGGAAGCCGTCACGCAGCTGCGCGCCCTGGGCGTGGTGCCGGTCATGCTGACCGGCGACAACACCGCCACCGCACGCAGCATCGCCCGCGAGGCCGGCATCGACGAAGCCCGCGGCAGCCTGCTGCCCGAGGACAAGCTGCGCGCCGTCGAGGAACTGCAGCAGCGCCTGGGCCCCACCGCGATGGCCGGTGACGGCATCAACGACGCGCCGGCCCTGGCGCGCGCCGACATCGGCATCGCGATGGGCGCGGCCGGCACCGACACCGCGGTGGAGGCCGCCGATGTCGTCGTGATGAACGACGACCTGCGCCGCATCCCCGCCCTGATCCGCCTGTCGCGCCGCACGCACGCGGTGCTGTGGCAGAACATCGCCTTCGCGCTGGGTGTCAAGGCGCTGTTCTTCGGCCTGGCGGTCTTCGGCTCGGCAACGATGTGGATGGCGGTCTTCGCCGACATGGGCGCCAGCCTGCTGGTGGTGGCCAACGGCCTGCGGCTGCTGAAGGCGGACATCGAGCGCGGCTGAGCGTCAGGCAACCCGGGCGGCCCGCTGGGCGAGCAGCTCGTCCACCAGGCGGTCCACGGCGGACTCGGCACGGTCCAGCGACTGCGCCAGCCGCTCTCCGCCGTACTCGTCGTACTCCACCGCCAGCTCGTGCACCTGGTCCAGCCCGATGTAGCCCAGGGCCGCGCGCAGAGCCGGCTCCACGTGGTTCATGCCGGCCTGCGCGTCCGCGTAGCCGTAGTCGCCGCGCGAGCCCAACAGCACCACCTGCCTGCCCTGCCCCGCCAGCAGCGGCCAGTAGGGCACGCCGGCACGGCCGCGGTCGAAGCCGAAGGTCAGGCCCACGCGCACGATGTTGTCGACCCAGGCCTTGAGCTGCGCCGGCGGGCCGAAGTTGTACATGGGCACGCCGATGACGACGAGGTCGGCCTGCTGCAGCTCGGCGACCAGCGCGTCGCTCTCGGCCAGCGCCCGGCGCATCTGCGGCGTGCGCAGACCTGGCGGCGTGAAGGCCGCGGCGATCCAGTCGCCGGTGACCGGCGACGGGGGCTGCGCGCCGACGTCGCGGTAGACCAGGCGGCCGGGGTGCCCGGCCTGCCAGCGCTGCACGAAGCGTGCGCCCAGGCGGCGCGTGTGCGAGCCGTGGGGCTGCCGGCCCGACAGGCCGGGCCGCGCGCTGGAATCGATGTGAAGCAGGGTGTGGGTGGCGGCGCTCATGCGGATCTCCTCGGTTCCAGGCCAGGCATGAAGCCGATTCATGCGTGGCCGTTGCATGAGCTGCACTTTCACAGGGACGGTCCATCTGGACAAAGGATCGTTTCTCATCGGACGCATGAGCCAGCATCAGCTATCGTGCCGCCATGCCCCGCCGCCTGCCGCCCCTGTCCGCCTTGCGCGCCTTCGAGGCCGCCGCCCGCCACGCCAGCTTCAAGCTGGCTGCGGGGGAGCTGTCGCTGACGCCCACCGCGATCAGCCACCAGGTGCGTGCGCTGGAGTCGCAGCTGGGCCTCAAGCTCTTCACGCGCGCCGTGCGCAGCGTGCGGCTGACGCCTGAGGGTGAGCAGCTCTTCCCGGTGCTGCGCGAAGGCTTCGACCGCTTCGCCGAAGCCGTCGGCCGCCTGCAGGCCCAGCGACGCGCCGCGGTCACCGTGTCCACGACACCGGCCTTCGCCGCGCGCTGGCTGCTGCCCCACCTGCCGGCCTTCCAGTCGCGCCATCCCGGGATCGACCTGCGCCTGCATGCGTCCAACGCCGTCGTCGACCTGGAGGCCGGTGCAGCCGACCTGGCGGTGCGCTACGGCCACGGCTCCTACCCGGGGCTGGATGCCTGGCCCCTGGCCGAGGACAGCTTCGCGCCCGTGGCCAGCCCGCGGCTGAAGCTGCGCGATCCGCGCGAGCTGGCGCGGCACACGCTGATCCACTTCGAATGGCAGCGGCCCGATGCGAGCCATCCGTCGTGGAAGCTGTGGGCGCGTGCCGCGCGCCTGCGCCTGGACACCACTTCCGGCCTGCACTTCACCGACGAGAGCCACGCGATCGCCGCGGCCGTCGCCGGCCAGGGCGTGGCCCTGCTCAGCCTGGTGCTGGTGCGGCAGGAGCTGGCCCAGGGCCTGCTGCGCCTGCCCTTCGGCACGGGCGGGACCGTGCTGCCCGGCATGCGCTACACGCTGCTGCGCGCCACCGCCGGCAGCCCCGCCGCCCAGGCCGCGCACGCCTGGATCGCCGGCCTGCCGCTGGCATCCGGCTAACACTTGTTTACCCAGCCGCGCGGCGATGCGGTGTGCAGTAGGGCCCATGCCCGCCTTCCACCCCGAACCAGTGGCCGAAACGGCAGCGGCACAGGAGCTGCGCACCCTGAAGCGGCTGCTGTACGCCGGGGCCGCGGCAACGGCCATCGTCGCCGTGCAGGAGTGGACGAGCGGGCTCATCGCGCCATGGAACCGCTGGCTGGAGCCGACGGCGGCCCTCGTCTTCGCGCTGTGCGGCTACGGGCTGGGACGGTGGACGCGCCACACCCGTGCGCTGCGCGTGGCGGCCGTGCTGACCTTCAGCGCCTTCCTGGCCGGCAACATGCTGGTCCAGCTGTTCCTGCTCCCGCCGCCGGTCGACCACTTCGAGTTCCTGACGACGGTGTACTGGCTGCCGCTGTGCTACGGGGCGGCCTTCCTCTTCCTGCCGTCGACCCAGGCGCTGGTCGCCTCGCTGCTCGTCTTCGGCCTGCTGTCCGTGCCGCTGTGGGCGACCCTGGGCATCAAGGGCTATCTGCACTGGGGGCCGGGCTTCCCCGAGCTGGCGGCGCAGATCGGCATCGCGCAGTTCGTCTACATCGCGCTGTGGGCCGCCGTGGCCACCTTGCGGGCGCGCTACTACCGGACGGCGGAGCACGCACGCCTGATGGAAAGCCTGGCGCTGGCAGACCCGCTGACCGGCCTGCCCAACCGGCGCGCGCTGATGGCACGCCTCGACGCGGAGCTGCACGCCGCGCGCCGCCACGGCCATGCCCTCAGCGCGGCGCTGATCGACATCGACCACTTCAAGCGCATCAATGACCAGTTCGGCCACGCCGATGGCGACCAGGTCCTGCAGGCGATCGGGCCGCTGCTGCAGGGCGAGCTGCGCGCGTCCGATCACCTCGGCCGCTGGGGCGGCGAGGAGTTCCTGCTGGTGTGCAGCCATGCCTCGCAGGCCGCCTGCGCCGAGCTGGCCGAGCGCCTGCGAGCCGCGGTGGAAGCCTTCGACTTCCCGCACGGCGCCCGCGTCACCATCAGCGTCGGGGTCGCCACGCTGCAGGCCGGCGAGGACATGCAGGGTTTGGTCGGCCGTGCCGACAAGGCCCTGTACGCGGCCAAGGAGCAAGGGCGCAACCGCGTCGTGCTGCATGCGGCCCAAGTCCAGCAACGCGCGCCGGACCCCGTCTCCGCCTGAACGACGCCGGACTGCGCCGCCCGTCCGCTACAGTCCCGCCATGCGTCGCCTGCTGGCCATCTTCATCGCCCTTTTCGTCGTGCTGCAGTACGGCGCGGCGGCGGCGCGCCCGCCCTCGCCCTGCTGCGCGGCGGGCTGCGGCGATCCGGCCATGTGCGTGGTGGCGGCCTGCAAGGCCTGCGCGGCGCATGCCGTCATGCCGCAGCACGCCGGCGTCGCAACGCCCTCCTCTTCGACCTTCCGTCCGGACAACGCGGCCTGCCTGTCGCTGCCTGCGGCGGTATCGGACATCTGGCGGCCTCCCCGGTGAACCGCGCCCTTCCCGGAACCCTTTCCCATCCACTCAGGAGTTCGACATGACATCCAGACTCGTGAAGCTCGCGGCTGCCGCCGCGCTGCTGGGCACCTCGGCGCTGGCCTACGCGGCCGGTCATTGCTGCGGCGACCTGCAGTGCTGCCTGCAGCAGCTGGCCTGCTGCTTCCAGTAAGCGCGTAGGCTCATCAGCCTGAAGAAGGGCCGCTTCGTTCGAGGCGGCCCTTCCTGTTTTCCGACGTCAGTGCTGGTGCCTGGGCACGGCCGCTTCGCTGGCCGGCGCCGCGCCCGCAGGCAGCACCTCCAGCCGCGCCGCCGGATAGACCGGCTTCGTGCCGCTGCCCTCGGGGATCTCCGCCCAGTCGGCGCTGCCCTGGTCGCAGGTCTGCAGCACCTTGAACCACAACGTACCGGGCTTGTCCGGCAGGCGGCCGCTGAGCACGAAGCTGGTCTTCTCGCCCATGGGCAGCGCGGTCGCGGCGCTGCCGGCGGTCCACGACACCTCGCCAGGCCGCGTCGTCACCGTCCAGCCGGGGCGTGCCTCGGCATCGATGAACCCGAAGCCTTCGGGCAGGCGCACGGCGATGCCGGTGGTCGCCGAGCTGCCCTTGCAGGCGTGGCCGACGTGGAATGCCGCGGTGTAGACGCTGCCCGCCGGCGCGCCCTCGGGCGGCAGCGTGACGTGGGCCCGGGCCTGCGCCGACAGCACCGCGACCGCAGCCGGCAGCAGCAGGTGCAGCTTGGAAAGGGAGTGGAAGGTCATGCGGCCAAGTGTGCCTCAGCGCCGCCCGGCTCCCCGCCCTGCCGGCATCACCGGCGGGCGCAGACGGCAGGGGCCGAGCGCCGGGCCGCCCCAAGCCGGCCCCGTCCCCACGGGGGACCGGTCCACGTACTCCGTGGACCGAGGGGCTCACACAACTCGTGCGCCGGGCCGTTCCAGCAGCGCCCGTTCACCGCTCCCGCCGGCATCCCCGGCTGGCGGAGACGGCAGGGGCCGAGCGCCGGGCCGCTCCCAAGCCGGCCCCCGTCCCCACGGGGGACCGGGCCACGTACTCGTGGACCGAGGGGCTCACCTCACCGCCCCAAGTTCTTCAGGCGGTTCGCTTGAGACAGGTACCACTGCACCGGATCCGGCGCGCCCTTGCCCAGCAGGCCGAAGACGTGGTTCATCTCGTCGATGTGGTTCCACGGATAGTCGTCGCGGATCACCTTGCCCAGGTGGGCGCCGCAGGCGATCACCGCGCCGTCGCTGGGCTCGGAGACCTGCTGCATCGCCAGGTCGGAGATGTCCCAGGCATTGGTCTTCACGCCCGTGCCGCTGGCGGAGAAGTAATAGATGCCGCCCACCAGGGGCGCGCCTTCGCCGCAATAGGTGGCCGGCACGCCCGCGGGGAAGCGCGTGGCGAAGTCGTCCAGCTCGGCCTTCATCTTCAGCGCGGAGGCGTCCTGCGGCAGCTGCCACTGCCCGGAGACGAAGGCGACGAAGCTGCCGGCGAACTGGACCAGCCCGGCGTAGTTGGTGATGAGCTTCTCGATGTTGCTGTCGGCGGCCTGCGCGTCGGTGATGACCACGGGGCCGGCCATCGTCGTCACGCTGGACACCAGCTCCGGCGCCACGCCGGCGACGTAGCGGATCGTCGGGCTGCCCTGGCTGTGGCCGATCAGGTTGAACTTCTTCACGCCGTCCTTGGCGGCCCATTCGCGCATCTGCTTGAGCAACTGCTCGCCGCGCACGGAGCTGGAGTTGACCTCGGACACCGCGGCCACGTAGACCTTGGCGCCGCTCTTGCGCAGCGAGTCCGGCACCTTGTAGAAGTAGTCGACGCCGAAGATGTCCTTGAAGCCCATGAAGCCGTGCACCAGCACGATGGGGTACTTGGTGGCGGCGTAGGTGGACGAGGTGGTGGTCGTGCTCTGGGCCAGGGCCTGCGTGGCCGGCAGGGCCGCGGTGCAGGCGACGGCCGCGGCGGCCAGCAGTGAACGGAAGGTGGGCATGTCTCGGGCTCCTCGGTGGGGGGGGTGGGATATTTGTTCAGCAGCGGAACAATTTCCCAAACCTCGGCCCGCCGCCCCATCGGCACAAACCCAGCCCGCCCGCGCATGAGGGGGCAGATCAGCGCGCGAAGTACACAGCCAGGTGATCCACCAGGGCGCGCAACCGCGCAGGCTGGAAACGCCGGCTGGGGTACACGACGTACAGCGGCGTCGGCTCGCCGCGCCAGCCGCCGAGCACCGGCACGAGACGGCCGGCATCGAGATCGGCCTGCACGTCCAGCCGCGACTTGTAGACCACGCCTCGCCCGGCCACGGCCCATTGCCGCACCATCGCGCCGTCGTTGGCGCTGCGGTCGCCCGCGACCTGCAGGCGCTGGGCCTCGCCCTTGCGCGAGGTCAGCGTCCATTGGTCGTGCATCTCGCCGTGAAGGAAGAAGCAGATGCAGTTGTGCCTGAGCAGGTCCACCGGCTTGCGGATGGGCGGGTGCGCCTGCAGGTAGGACGGTGCCGCGCAGACCACGCGGTCGTTGTCGCGCAGCCGCCGCGCGACCAGGCTGGAATCGCGCGGCTCCCCATAGCGCAGCACGAGGTCGATGTCCTCGCGCACGAGGTCCTGCACGCTGTCGGACAGGTGCAGCGTGAGCTGCACGCCGGGATGGGCACGCTGGAAGTCGTCCAGCACCGGCGGCAGCACGCCGCGGCCCAGGTCGGACGGCGCGCCGAGGCGCAGGGGCCCGGCTACCTCCTGCGCGCCGCTGCGCAGGCGCGCCCTGCCCTCGTCGATCAGGCTCAACGCCTGCTCGCAGTAGCCCAGGAAGGTCTCGCCCGCGGGCGTCAGGCGCAGCGATCGCGTCGAGCGCTCGAAGAGGCGTGATTCCAGCGCGGCCTCCAGGCGCTTGACGGTGGCGCTGGCCGCCGCCGGCGTCAGGTCCATCTGGCGCGCCACCTCGCTCATGCTGCCCACGGCAGCCACGCGCACGAAGAGCTGCAGGTCGGCCAACTGGAACATCTTCAAATCCTTTTTGAATATCCATCAACGATCAGGCCAATTATCAAACGGCGCACGCGGGCCTAATCTTCGTTCCATCGCAGACCTACGAGGACCCATCCCCATGAAAGCCGTCGCCTACCAGCAAGCCGGTCCCATCTCGGCCCCCGAATCCCTCATCGACGTCGAGCTGCCGCGGCCCCAGGCCGGCGGCCGCGACCTGCTGGTGGAGGTGCGCGCCGTCTCGGTCAACCCGGTGGACACCAAGGTGCGCGCCTCGGCCAACCCCGAAGGCACGCCGTACAAGGTCATCGGCTATGACGCCGTCGGCGTGGTCGTGGAGGCCGGCCCGGCGGCCCGCCTGTTCAAGCCCGGCGACGCGGTCTGGTATGCCGGCTCCATCGCACGGCCCGGCACCAACTCGCAGTTCCATCTCGTCGACGAGCGCATCGTCGGGCGCAAGCCGACGTCCGTCGACGACGCCACCGCGGCCGCGCTGCCGCTGACCGGCATCACCGCCTGGGAACTGCTCTTCGACCGCTTCGGCGTGCCCGAGGGCGCACCGGTGGCCGACCCCAGCCGGGCCAAGGGCACGCTGCTGGTCACCGGCGCGGCCGGCGGCGTGGGCTCCATCCTGGTCCAGCTGGCGCGCAGGCTCACCGGCCTGGCCGTAGTCGGCACCGCCTCGCGTCCCGAGACCCAGGCCTGGGTGAAGCAGCTGGGCGCGCACGCGGTCATCGACCACAGCCAGCCGCTGGGCCCGCAGGTGGCTGCGCTCGGCCTGCCGCCGGTGACGCACGTGGCCAGCCTGACCCAAACCGAGCAGCACTACGCCGCGCTGGTGGAGTTGCTGGCACCGCAAGGCAAGCTGGGCCTCATCGACGACCCGAAGGAGCCGGTCGACATCCGCCTGCTCAAGCGCAAGGCCCTGTCGCTGCACTGGGAAATGATGTTCGCGCGGCCGGTGTTCGACACGCCCGACGTCGAGCAGCAGCACGTGCTGCTGGATCGACTGGCCGACCTGGTCGACGCCGGCACCATCCGCAGCACGGTGCAGCGCAACCTGGGCACCATCAACGCGGCCAACCTGAAGCAGGCGCATGCGCTGATCGAGTCGCACCGCGTGCAGGGCAAGCTGGTGCTGGCGGGCTGGTGAGGCCGCCGCGGCGTCATACTGGAACGCCGCAACGGATGCCCCTTCACGATGCCGCGTGCGCTGGCCCTGCGCTTCCTGCTCCTGCTGATCTGCGCGTTGCCCGCCGCGGCATGGCCTGCCGAGCGGCTCGTGGTCGGCTCCAAGCGCTTCACCGAGAGCTACATCCTCGGCGAGATCGTGGCCCGCACGGCACAGGAGGCGGGCGCGCAGCCGGCTCACCGTGCCGGGTTGGGCAACACCGCGGTGGTGCTGCAGGCGCTGCAGACGGGGGACATCGACGTCTATCCGGAGTACCTGGGCACGATCGAGCAGGAGATCCTGCACCTGCCGCCCGGCAGCCCGCCCGAGCGCCTGCACGCCGGGCTGGCGAGGATGGGCCTGGCCCTTGGCGTGCCGCTGGGTTTCGCCAACGGCTATGGGCTGGCGACCACCGCGGCGCGGGCGCGCGAACTGTCCCTGGGCAGCGTCAGCGACCTGAAGGCCCACCCCGGCCTGCAGGTCGCCGTCTCGCAGGAGTTCCTCGGCCGCGCGGACGGCTGGCCCGGCCTGGCCGCCCGCTACGGGTTGCCGCAGCGCCCGGCCGGCATCGACCACGGCCTGGCCTACGAGGCCCTGGCCGCCGGCCGCATCGCCGTCACCGACATCTACACCACCGATGCGCAGATCGAGCGGCTCGGCCTCGTGGTGCTGCTGGATGACGCGGGCTACTTCCCGCGCTACGACGCCGTGCTGCTCTACCGCCGCGACCTGCCGCAGCGCGTACCGAAGGCATGGAAGCGCATCGCCGCGCTGGAGGGGCGCATCGACCAGGGCCGGATGATCCGGATGAATGCCGAGGCGGAGCTGCAAGGCCGCTCCTTCGCCGCCATCGCGGACGGCTTCCTGCACGGGCTCGCGGCGGCGCAGCCGGTGCGGGCAGGCTTGCGCGAGCGGCTGTTCGGCCCGGACTTCGCCCGGCTGACGCGCGAGCACGTCGCGCTGGTCGCCGCCGCCCTGCTGATCGCCGTGCTCGCCGGCCTTCCCCTCGGCGCGCTGGCCGCGACGCGCCGCGGGCTCAGGCAGCCGGTCTTCGCCGTCGTCGGCGTGCTGCAGACCATCCCCGCGCTGGCCCTGCTGGCCGCGCTGATCCCGCTCTTCGGCCGCATCGGCACCGTCCCCGCCGTCGCGGCACTCGCGATCTACGCGCTGCTGCCCATCGTGCGCAACACCGAGGCCGGCCTGGCCCAGGTGCCCCGCGGCCTGCAGCTCGCAGCCACGGCCCTGGGCCTGACGCCGGCGCAGCGCTGGCGCGTGATCGACCTGCCGCTGGCCGCCCCGGTGGTGCTGGCCGGCATCAAGACCGCGGCGGTGATCACCGTGGGCACGGCGACCATCGCAGCCTTCATCGGAGCGGGCGGCTACGGCGAGCGGATCGTGCAGGGGCTGGCGCTGAACGACAGCCAGATGCTGCTGGCCGGCGCGCTGCCGTCGGCAGCGCTGGCGCTGCTGACGCAGGGCGTGTTCGAGTTGATGGAGCGCTGGCTGGTCAGCCGGCAGGCGCCAGCACCTTGACCATCTCCACGTGCTCGATCCCCGCCTCCTCGAAGCGCTCGCCGCGCACGACGAAGCCTTCGCGTGCATAGAAGCCCAGCGCCGAGGTCTGGGCGTGCAGCAGGATCTCGCGGTCGCCGCGCCGGGCGGATGCGTGCATCAGCGCCCGCAGCACCTCGCGGCCGATGCCGGTGCCGCGTAATGCGCGGGTGACCGCCATGCGGCCGATGCGGGTGCGGCCGTCCACGGCGGGCAGCAGGCGCGCGGTCGCCACGGCGTCGCCCAGGCGGTTGCGGGCCACGGCGTGCAGGCAATGGGCGTCGTCGTCGTCCCACTCCATCTCCACCGGCACGCGCTGTTCCTCGATGAAGACCGCCGTGCGCAGCGGCCGCGCCTCGGCGCCCAGCCGCTCCCAGGGGCCCAGCTCGACCTGCGCCATGGGCTCGCCGGCCTCGTAGGCCGTGAGCCAGTCGCGCAGCAGCGCCGGCAGCTCCAGTGGCTTGCCTGCCTGCGGGTCTGCGTAGACGTAGACCAGCTCCACCTCCATCAGCTGCGTGGTGCCGCAGAAGAGGCCGCAGACCACCGTCAGCGACGAGCGCCCGATGCGCTCGCAGCGCACGCCCGCCTCCACCCAGTCGTCGTAGCGCGCGCTGGCGCGAAAGTCCAGCGCGGCGCGGCGCACGAAGATGTCGCCGCCAAAGCGCGGCAGCACCTGCTCGAAGGGCAGGCCCAGCGCACGCCAGTACTCGGTGACGGCGGTGTCGGCATAGGCCAGGTAGTTGGCGTTGAAGACCACGCGCTGGGCGTCCACCTCGGACCAGCGCACGCGCAGGCGGTGCTTGCATCGAAAGGGCTTCGGAGGCTCGGTATGGATGCGGTCGGTCATGGCGTCGATCACGGCGTCGGCGATGCAGGCCCGAGAAAAAAAGCAGGCCGCGGGGGCCTGCTTTTTACCTTGCATGCGGCATCGCTGCCGCCGCGCGGGATCTCTCGCTGCGGCCCGTCAGCGCAGCTCGCGGCGCAGGATCTTGCCCACGGGGGTCTTGGGCAATTCGGTCTCGCGGAACTCGACGATGCGCGGGATCTTGTAGCCGGTCAGGTTCGCACGGCAGTGCTCGATGATGGCTTCCTTGGTCAGCGCCGGGTCGCGCTTGACGACGATGATCTTCACGCGTTCGCCGGCCACCTCGTCGGGCACGCCGATGGCGGCCACTTCCTTGACGCCTGGGTGCATGGCGACGATGTCCTCGATCTCGTTCGGGTACACGTTGAAGCCGGAGACCAGGATCATGTCCTTCTTGCGGTCGACGATCTTCAGGAAGCCCTTCTCGTCCATGACCGCCACGTCGCCGGTGGCCAGCCAGCCCTCGGCGTCCAGCACCTTGGCGGTCTCTTCCGGACGCTGCCAGTAGCCCTTCATCACCTGCGGGCCGCGCACGCACAGCTCACCGGCCTCGCCGACGTCGGCCCAGCTGCCGTCGTCACGGCGGATGCGCACTTCGGTGGACGGCACGGGCACGCCGATGGTGCCGGTGAAGGTGGGAACGGGCTTGGAGATGTCCACCGGCTGCGTCGTCACCACGGGCGCGCATTCGGTCAGGCCGTAGCCCTCGGAGATGGAGTTGCCGGTGACGGCCTTCCAGCGCTCGGCCACCGAGCGGTGCAGCGCCATGCCGCCGGCCATGGCCAGCTTGAGCTTGGAGAAGTCGCGCTTGCAGAACTCGGGGTTCTCCAGCAGCGAGGCGAACATCGTGTTCACGCCGGAGATGCCGCTGAAGTTCTCGCCCTTGAGCGACATCATCACCAGCTTCACGTCGCGCGGGTTGGACACCAGGATGTTGCGTCCGCCCAGGCCGATGAAGATCAGGCAATTCACCGTCAGCGAGAAGATGTGGTACAGCGGGATCAGCGTGACGATGGTCTCGACCTCGCCCGTGAGCTGGCCCTCGGCGAAGGCGTGCGCCTGCTGGCAGTTGGCCAGGATGTTGCCGTGGGTGAGCATCGCACCCTTGGACACGCCGGTGGTGCCGCCGGTGTACTGCAGGAAGGCCAGGTCGTCGCGGGTCAGCGCGGCGGGCTTGTCCACCGGGTTCTTGCTGCCTTGTGCGATGGCGTCGCGCATCCACACGGCGGTGGGCAGCTTGTAGGCCGGCACCATCTTCGCGAGCTTGCGGATCGCGAAGTTGATGAAGCGGCCCTTCGCGTTCAAGCCGTCCTTCAGCAGGTCGCCCAGCTGCGTGATGACGATGTTCCTGACCTGGGTGCCGCCCATCGCCAGGGCGTCTTCCAATACCTTGGCGAAGTTCTCCATCACGACGATGGTCTCGGCGCCGGAATCCTTCAGCTGGTGGTGCAGCTCGCGCGCGGTGTACAGCGGGTTCACGTTGGCCACCACGGCGCCGATGCGCAGCGTGGCGAACAGCGCCACCGGGTACTGCATCGAGTTGGGCAGCATGATGGCGACGCGGTCGCCCTTCTTCACGCCCTTGGACTTCAGGTAGCCGGCGAAGTGGCGCACCTTCTGGTCGAAGCGGCCGAAGGTCATCTCGGTCTTGGCGCTGACGAAGCAGGGACGCTCGCGGTACTTGGCGATGGCCTCGTCGAAGTACTGGTTCAGCGACTGGTACTTGTTGACGTCGATGTCCGAGGGCACGCCCTTGACGTAGGACGACAACCAGATGCGGTTGGTCGTGCCGTCGGGATTGACGATCGACTGCCCGGCCGAGCCCGGCTGGGCAATGGCGACTTGACTCATGGTGTGCTCCTCGTGTTCCCGAAATGCCGGCGCGTCGTCACCTGCTCCCGTTGTCTTGTATTGGCGGGGCGGCCACTGACGACTACGCGTTTACAACTAGATATCTCCACCGGATTGAACCGGAAGGCGGGGGCCGTGGCAAGGCGCACAGCTCCTACCTGCGGGGCTTGCGTCGGAAATGGCCGCATCTTTACGGCCCACCCAACTCCCGCTGAGGGCTCAACGCTCCAGGATCGCGACCACGCCCTGCCCGCCCGCTGCACAGATCGAGATCAGGCCACGGCCCGAACCCCGCTTGTCCAGCAGCTTGGCCAGCGTGGCGACGATGCGGCCCCCGGTGGCGGCGAAGGGGTGGCCGGCGGCCAGCGAGCTGCCCAGCACGTTGAACTTGCTCATGTCGATGGCGCCCAGGGGCTCGTCCAGGCCCAGGCGCTCCTTGCAGTACTTCGGGTCCTGCCAGGCCTTCAGCGTGCACAGCACCTGGGCGGCGAAGGCCTCGTGGATCTCGTAGAAGTCGAAGTCCTGCAGCTTCAGGTTGGCGCGTTGCAGCATGCGCGGCACGG
>SCTQ01000030.1 GCA_004322345.1 Aquabacterium sp.
GGAGGAATACAAGCGCCTGCTCAACGACCGCACCAAGCTGGTCGCGGTGACGCAGGTGTCCAACGCGCTGGGCACGGTGGTCCCCGTCAAGGAGATCGTCGAGCTGGCGCATCGCGCGGGCGCCAAGGCGCTGGTCGACGGCGCGCAGTCGGTCTCGCACATGCGCGTGGACGTGCAGGCCATCGACGCGGACTTCTTCGTCTTCTCCGGCCACAAGGTGTTCGCACCCACGGGCATCGGCGTGGTCTACGGCAAGCGCGCCATCCTGGAGGACATGCCGCCCTGGCAGGGCGGGGGCAACATGATCCAGGACGTGACCTTCGAGCGCACGATCTACCACGGCCCTCCGGCCCGCTTCGAGGCCGGCACCGGCAACATCGCGGACGCGGTGGGGCTGGGTGCGGCGATCGACTACGTCGAGCGCATCGGCATCGAGAACATCGCGCGCTACGAGCACGACCTGCTGGCCTATGCCACGCAGCATCTGTTGACGATCCCCGGCCTGCGCCTCATCGGCACGGCCGCGGACAAGGCGAGCGTCGCCTCCTTCGTGCTGCAGGGCTACAAGACCGAGGAAGTGGGCCACGCGCTGAACGAGGAAGGCATCGCGGTGCGCTCCGGCCACCACTGCGCCCAGCCCATCCTGCGCCGCTTCGGCGTCGAGGCCACGGTGCGGCCCTCGCTGGCCTTCTACAACACCTGCCAGGAAGTCGATTCGATGATCGCCGTGTTGCGCAGGCTGGTGGCGCATCGGCGCTGATTCCCCAGCGCCACGTGCAAGGCGGTTGTGGCTTCGGCCACAGCCGCCTTTGCCTTCCTGCCCCGATTGCTGCGCGGACATCGGCCTGGCGACGGCTCGGCGGCCGGCTCCGGCAGGCGTGCACGCAGGAAGGCCGCGATGGGATCTGCGCGGTGAGTCATGGGTGGTCCGGGCTCGACGGCTCACTTCGGCGGATTCACCTCCTTCGCCACCGCATACGCACGCTGCACCGCCGGCCTCGTCGCAATCGTGTCGAACCAACGCTTGAGGTGGGGGAAGTCTTCCAGCTTCTGGCCCTGCCGCTCGTGGCCCGCGATCCACGGATAGCTCGCGATGTCGGCGATGGAGTAGTCGCCGGCCAGGTAGTCGCGATCCGCCAGGCGCTTGTCCAGCACGCCGTACAGCCGCGCCGTCTCCTTCACGTAACGCTCGATCGCATACGGCAGCTTCTCCGGCGCGGCATGCGCGAAGTGGTTGTTCTGCCCGGCCATCGGCCCCAGCCCTCCCATCTGCCAGAACAGCCATTGCAGCGCGTCGTTGCGCCCCCGCAGGTCCTGCGGGATGAGCTGCTTCGTCTTGTCGGCCAGGTAGAGCAGGATGGCGCCGGACTCGAAGAGGGCGATGGGCTCGCCGCCGCCTTGCGGCTCGTAGTCCACGATGGCGGGGATGCGGTTGTTGGGGGCGATCTTCAGGAACTCGGGGCGGAATTGCTCGCCCTGGCCGATGTGCACCGGCACGATCCGGTAGGGCAGGCCGGTCTCCTCCAGGAAGATGGTGATTTTGTGGCCGTTGGGGGTGGTCCAGTAGTGCAGGGCGATGGTCATGGTCGGGCCGTGGGAAAGGCGAAAGCTGCGGCTGCGTGCAACACGCGTACCCGGCCCGGGCACCCGCGGCTGCCTCGCCGCCGCCAGCCTTGCGCGCGGTGCAGCAGTTCGTGCTGCCGCCTCGACCGGCGCCGGGCCAGGTTGGCGAGCGGCCGGGTTCAGGACACGGTGCGCACGGGCGCGCGCAGTGCCTGCGCCAGGTCGGTGGCCAGGCGCGGGATGTCGTCGAGCTCCAGGTTGCCCAGGCTGACGCGCACGGCCGGCCCGCTGCGCAGGCGGAAGGGGCGGCCCGGCTGCACGGCCCAGCCCACCGAGGCCATGGCCTGGGCCACGGCGGCCTCGTCCTTCACCGCCAGCCACAGGTGCAGGCCGTCGCTTGCCGGCAGCACCAGGCCCTCGGCCCGCAGCGCGGCGCGCAGGGCGTCGCGCCGCACCGCATAGCTGCGCGCCATGCGCGGCAGCGGGGCCTGCGTCCACAGCCGCGCGGCCAGCTCCTGCAGCAGCAGGCTGACCCAGCGTGGGCCCAGGGTCTGCTGGCGCCGCATGTCCTGCAGCAGCGCGCGGCTGCCGGCCGCGGCGGTCACGCGCAGGTCCGGCCCCAGGAACTTGCTGACCGAGGCCAGATAGAGCCAGTGCGCCGGCAAGGGCAGCAGCGGCGGCAGCGGGGCCGCGGCGAGCTGGCCCCAATGGTCGTCCAGGACCAGCAGGGTGTCCGGGCAGCGGCGCAACAGGCGGCACAGCGCGGCCATGCGCGCCGGGCTCAGCGAAACGCCAGTGGGGTTGTGGGCGCGCGGCGTCAGCACGATGGCAGCGCTTGCGGCCAGCGCGGCCTGTGCCGGCACCTGCACACCTTCGGCATCCACCGCCAGCGGCACGGGCTTCAGCCGCAGGCTGGCCAGCAGGCCCAGCAGCGGCGGCCAGCAGGGGTCCTCCACCATCACCGAGGCACCGGGCCGCGCCCGCAGGCGCAGCGCTCGCTCCACCGCATCCAGCGTGCCGGAGAACACGCAGGGCGTGTCCTCCACCGGCAGGCCCTGCGCGGCGATGGCCTGTCGTGCACGCTCCAGCAGGGTGGGCGCGTCCTCCGTCACGTCGTGGCCACCGAAGCGGCCGAGGTCGGCCATCCATGCCGGGTCCACGGCCTGCAGCAGCCGCGCGTCGACGTTGCCGGAAGCCAGGTCGCGCAGCCCGCGCGGCAGCGCGAAGGCCACCTCGGCCGCCGAGGCCTGCGGCGCCACGCGCGTGCCGCGACGGCCATCGGTGTGGACCAGCCCGGCGTCGCGCAGCCGCGCGTAGGCGGCGGCCACGGTGTTGGCGTTGACGCCCAGCTCCAGCGCCAGCGCGCGCACCGCAGGCAGGGGGCTGCCGGGCTCCAGGCGGCCTGCGCGCAGCCGGGCCTCGATGCTGGCGGCGATCTCGGCGGCGGTGGCGCCCCGGATGGGCGGATCCTTGTAATATGTACTCATACGTTATGTTTATTGTATTAGTACAAATTGCCTGAAGCAAAGCGCAAAGCGCAAAGCGAAAGGGCATCTGCTCGGGGAACCCACCATGAAGACCACCGTCGCCATCCGCCACGTCCCCTTCGAAGACCTGGGCACGCTGGAGCCGCTGCTGCAGCAGCGCGGCCATGCCGTGCGCTACCTGGACGTCGGCGTCCACGACCTGGCCGACCCGGCGGTGCAGGAGGCCGACCTGCTGGTCGTGCTGGGCGGCCCCATCGGCGCCTTCGACGACGCGACCTATCCCTTCGTCGCCGACGAGGCGGCCCTGCTGCGCCGCCGCCTGGAGACCGGGCGCCCGCTGCTGGGCATCTGCCTGGGCGCGCAGCTGATGGCCCGCGCCGCGGGCGCTGCCGTGGGCCCGATGCGCACGAAGGAAATCGGCTTCGCCCCGCTGCAGCTGACGCCCGAGGGGCGCTACGGCGCACTGGGCCGCCTGCCGGCCCAGGTGCCGGTGCTGCACTGGCACGGCGACCGCTTCGACCTGCCCGCCGGTGCGCGCCGGCTGGCCTACACCGCGCATTGCCCGCAGCAGGCTTTCGGGATCGGCGAGCACGCGCTGGCCCTGCAGTTCCACCTGGAGGCCGATCCGCGCCGCATCGAGCAATGGCTGGTCGGCCACGCGGCCGAGTTGTCCGCGACCGGCATCGACCCGCGCGAGCTGCGCCGCCAGGCGGCCGAGTGCGGCGAGGACCTCGCCGCCGCGTCGCGTGCGGTCTTCAGCGCCTGGCTGGACGGCCTGCCTGCCCGCGCCTGATCCGCTGCGTCCACGCCTCGTATCCCCCAAGGACCGCAACCGAGGGCCATTGCGCGCTGGCCTTTGCCCCCGCACACCCAGCAGACTCGCGGGCGCACCTGGCGGGCATGGCAGGACCAGGCGCAGGCAGTCCGCCCGGCCCTCCATTCATCCAACTTCGGTGAGGTGCGACATGAGATTCAAGCCATCCGGCGGCCTGGCGGCCGCAGCAGCAGTCCTGTCCGCAATGCTGGCGTCCGGCGCGCAGGCGGCGACCTTCGAGTACGTGGCCCTGCAGGTCGTCCAGTACAACGGCACGGCCGTGCAGAGCATCGAGCGCGACATCCCGGCCTTCTACACCGTGGGCGACAAGGGCAGCATCACGACGAACTACAAGGTGCTCACCCAGGTCACCGAGGCCAAGAGCCAGGTCGAGTACGACCCGGCCACCCAGTCCGTCTCGCGCGTCTTCCAGAGCTTCGAGAACCTGGCTGCGGTGGAGTACGTCAAGAAGTCCATCCAGAACGTCGTGGCCACCGGCAGCTTCCCGCTGGGCGGTTTCGTCGCCGACGGCGACCCGATCACCACCAAGGACACCTACATCGGCCAGAAGCTGACCTGGACGCACGTGATCACCGCCATTCCCGAGCCCATGTCCGCGGCCCTGCTGGCCGCCGGGCTGGCGATGCTGGCCGCGCGGCGCAGGCCGCGCTGAGCCGGCGCCGCGGCGCACTCACTTCGCCAGCGCGAGCGCCGCCACGCCGCCGGCGATGCAGGCCGCGCCGGCCAGGCGCGACCACAAGCCCTTCTCGCCCAGCAGGTGGCCGCCGAAGAGCGTGGCGAAGAGCATGGACACCTCGCGCGCCGGCGCCACCTGCGACAGCGGCGCCATCGTCGCCGCGTACAGCACCAGCATGTAGGCCGCCGGCGAGATCGTGCCGATGGCCAGCGCAGGTTTCCAGTACTGCCTCAGGTAGCCGCCCATGGACAGGCGCTGGCTGCGCCGCAGCCACAGGATGAGCAGCCAGGTCAGCGGGATGCGCACCAGGTTTCCCAGGTAGTCGGCCAGCACCGGCGTGATGCCGGCGTGCTGCACGGCATAGCCGTCGACCAGGCTGTAGCCGGAGATGAACAGCCCCGTCAGCACGCCGTAGCCGATGCCCGCGCGCAGGCGCTGCACGTCGACCGGCGAATGGGTGCCGGCGCGCAGGGCACGCAGCAGGTCGGCGCCGCCGGCGATCAGCACGATGCCGCCGACGATGCCCAGCACGCCCAGCCAGCCCAGGTGCCCCAGGCTCTCGCCGAGGAAGGTGGTGGCGGCCAGTGCGGTGATCAGCGGCCCGGTGCCGCGCGCCAGCGGATAGACCACCGTCAGGTCGCCCACCCGGTAGCCGCGCAGCAGCACCACGAAGTAGCCCACGTGCAGCACGCCGCTGACGGCCATCAGGGACCACTGCAGCAGCCCGTAGCCGCCGACGTCGCGCCAGGCCAGCCACAGCCCGGCCGGCGCCCAGACCACCGCCACCACCAGGCTGGTCAGCAATGCGAAGCGCACGTCGCCGCCGCTCCTCTTGGCCAGCAGGTTCCAGGTCGCGTGGATCAGGGCGGCCACGAGGACCAGGGACAGGGCGTAGGCGGACATGAGGGGCGCGATGCTAAGCGGGGCTGGAAGAATGTGCTCATGCAATCAGAGATCTACATCAGCACTGACGTCGAGACCGACGGCCCCATCCCCGGGCCGCACTCGATGCTCAGCATCGGCAGCGCCGCCTACACGGCGGACAAGCAGCTGCTGGCCACCTTCTCCGCCAACCTGGAGACCCTGCCCGGCGCCCGGGCGCATCCGAAGACCGCCGCGTGGTGGGCCGCGCAGCCCGAGGCCTGGGCGGCCTGCCGCAAGGACCTGGAGCCGCCCGAGGCAGCCATGCGGCGCTACGCGGACTGGATCAAGGGCCTGGGCGGCCGACCGGTCTTCGTCGCCTATCCCGCGGGCTTCGATTTCCTCTTCGTCTACTGGTACCTGGTCCGCTATACCGGGGACAGCCCCTTCAGCCACTCGGCCCTGGACATGAAGACCTTCGCGATGGCGCTGCTGAAGACGGGCTATCGCGACAGCACGAAGAAAAACATGCCGCGACGCTGGTTCGACAAGCTGCCGCACACGCATGTCGCGCTGGACGATGCGATCGAGCAGGGGGCGCTGTTCTGCAACATGCTGCGGGAGAACCGCGGCACGGGCGCACCGCACTAGCGGGGCGGCCGGGATGTCCACGTCCCCGCGCGTGGGCGCGTGGCCGGGCTGGCGGCGGCCACCGCGGCCGGCGCGGACCTGGTGACCTTGGGCAAGGTCTGCGGCTACGGGCGCGTCGCGGGGCCGATGACGGAGGACCTGCCGCTGGTGCCGCACACGGTCAAAGGACGCGTGCGCGCTGGCATGTGGGACCTGGCCCGACGCAGCGCGGTGCGCGCCGCCGAAGGTCTCGCTGCAGGACACGCTGGGCCGCACGAGGGGCTGATGCAACACGGGCGCAGCAACGAGAACGGCGCCCGAAGGCGCCGTTCGGCGTCCGTGAGGAAGCGCCTCAGCCCTGCTTGCGCTGGCGTGCCACGAAGCCCAGCGCACCGATGCCGGCCAGCATCAGCGCATAGGTCTGCGGTTCCGGCACGGCACTGACCGACAGCTCGCCCGAGTAGGCGGCAGTGGCCTTCAGCAGGCTGCCGGCCAGCGTCAGCTTGAAGGGCGCGGTGGCCGTGCCCTCGACGCTGGCGAACAGGATCTTGCCGTTGGACAGCGCGCTGCCCGACACGCCGTTGAGCGTGATGCCGGTCAGGTTGATGTACTGGCCGCTGAGGGTCAGCAGGAAGTCGTAGGTGCCGGCGGCCAGGCCGGTGAACGACAGCTCGTCGTCGCCGCCGTCGAGCAGCGGACCGGAGCCGATGAAGCTCGCGGTCTCGCCGTCGAAGCTGACGGTCTGGTTGGCCGCGAAGGCGGCACTGCCGCTGACGGCGAGGACCGCCGCGGCAAGTAGGGGTTTGATCTGCATGCGTACTCCTGAAGCCGGGAGGAAGAGGCGGCTCCATTACATTCTTAGATCGACTGAAACTTCGGGATACCCCGTGGCTCGGGTAGGCAAGCTCCTACGGGGTGTCAGCGCCCGACGACGGGGCGCTGTAGGCCGGATTTCGTTCGCCCCAGGTGCAACACGGATGCACGATGGTGCAGGCGCCCCCCTGGGTCAGTGGTCGAAGTCGTAATAGAAAAGATCGGCCGCCTTGCGGTTGTGGCCTTCGAACAGCTCGCGCACGACGCGCGGGTTGCGCACGAAGTACCAGTCGCCGAAGCGGTCGAACTTGCGGCAGGAGGTGGTGATGCCGTGCCGCCACAGGGTGCCCCAGCGCAGGCCGCGCGCGCGGCCCCAGGCCTTCAGCCGCAGCGCGAAGTCCACGTCCTCCACGCTGACCATGTCCTCGTCGAAGCCACCCACCGCATCGAAGCGTTCGCGCAGGAACCAGAACATGCCCGCCGTGATGCGCAGCCGGATCACGTAGGGCATGACCATCATCGAGCTGCAGAACAGGCCCAGGGACCAGCGCTCCGGCCAGATGGTCGCGCCGCCGCCGACGTAGCGCGGGTCGTGCACGTGCCTCAGGATCGCGGCCACCGAGCCCGGCGCCATCCAGCTGTCGGCATCGATGGTGGCCACTGCCGCCGCCGTCGTCGCGCGCACTGCCGCGTTGCGTACGGCGGCGATGCAGCGGCGGTCGTCGACCACGCAGCGCGCGCCGAGCGCTTCGGCCACCTCGCGCGTGCGGTCCGTGCAGCGGTTGAGCGCGACGACGATCTCCACCTCGACGCCCGCATCACGGGCCGAAGCCCGGACGCTCTCGATGCAGCGGGCGATGTACTTTTCTTCGTTGTGCGCGGGGATGGCGACGGACAGGGCAGGTGGCATGGCTAAGGCGTCAACGGCGGTGGGCACATGCTAGTGTGGTGCGCCACTCAGATCTGTACTTTTGTTCTGATCAGGCGAGGAAGATCGGCGTGCCTGGGCAAGGGGTCCAGACTGGGCGTCTGGACCCCTTGCACAGGTGCGTCGAGGGCCTCGCCTGGTCAGAACCCCTTGGGCTGAGCCGTATCGGGCCGCATGCGTCGTTGCGTCCACAGGCCCGTACCGCCCGGTACGGGCCTGCGCA
>SCTQ01000303.1 GCA_004322345.1 Aquabacterium sp.
CCGCCACCGGCAGCAGCGACAGCGCGCTGGCTTCCGACAGGGCATCGTGGGCCCGGGCAGCGCCCGGGCCCGCCACGAGGGCCGCGCTCAGCGCGAGGGCGGCGAACTTCCTGCTCGTGTTCATGGCTTGGTACTCCGTAAGGGGTGGTCGGGATCAGTCGGCATGCGTGCGGACGGCGCGTTCGTACTGGGCGTACTCGTGTGCGTCGCGCAGGGTCTTGGCCAGCGTGAAGACGGTCGAGATCAGGAACAGCCAGCACACCATCAGGTAGGCCTTCCAGGTCGGATTGATGTCCATGCGCCACAGGCCCCAGCCGGTCAGCGCCATCGCAAGCGCGAAGCCGCTCCACACGACCAGGCCCCACAGCGGGGTGTCCTTGTCCTGACCTTCGTTGTCGCGCACGTACTTGGCGACGGCGAATGCGGTGGAGATGCAGAAGACGTAGCCCATCAGCATGAATGCGCGGTCGATGTCCTGTCCCGGCAGCTGGATCAGGCCGGATGCAGCCAGGAGACCGGCCACGCCGAAGGAAGCCCACACCTGGAAGGTCCAGGCCCTGGTGTCACGACGCATCTTGGGGAACGCTTGCATGTAAGCCTCGAGGGCTGTTGAACATGGCCGCGATGATGGGGACGTTTTCGGTCGGGTTCAACCAGAAGGTACGGAGTTCCACATTTGCCGCTCGGTGGTATCGTTATCCGATACTGTCTTTCGAGGGCGCCCCATATGAGCAGCACCCAGGACCTGGTCGACGTCCTCAAGTCCGAGCTGAAACGCTCGCGCATGACCTACGCCGCGCTGGCGCGCGAGCTCAAGCTGGCCGAGAGCAGCGTCAAGCGCATGTTCGCCCGTGCCGAGATGCCGCTGTCGCGCGTGGACGCGATCTGCAAGGTGCTGAAGCTGGACTTCGCCGACCTGGCGCGCCAGGTGGCCGACGCGCAGCCCGCCGAGCAGGAACTGACCCAGGCGCAGGAGCGGGCTCTGGTGGCCGACCCCAAGCTGCTGCTGATGGCCATCTGCTGCCTCAGCCAGTGGACGATGGAGCAGGTGCTGGCCACCTACCGCTACACCGAGGTCGAATGCGTGCGCTGCCTCACGCGCCTGGACAAGCTGGGCATCATCGAGCTGCGCCCCTACAACCGCTATCGGCTGAAGGTGACCAAGGGCGGCCTGCGCTGGCGTGCCGACGGGCCGGTGATGCAGTATTTCCGCGAGCACGTGGCGCCGGATTTCTTCTCCGGCAGCTTCGACGGCGAGGGCGAGCTGCTGACCCTGGTCCACGGCAGCATTGCCGCCGCCCAGGTCGACCTGTTCAACGAGCGGCTGCAGCGCGTGGCACAGGACTTCGCCCAGCAGCACCTGGCCGACCAGCGCTTGCCCGAAGCCCAGCGGCGCGGCTACGCGCTGGTGATCGGGCTGCGCAACTGGCTCTTCGCCGCCTTCGAGGAACTGCGCCGCCCCTGACCGCTCCACTGGCGCAGGGCTTGCATGCCCGTCCCTCAGGCGACCCGGGATGGGGGCATCCGTGACAAACAGAAACCAGGGTGTGGATCTGGCCCGCGGGCTCGTGATCCTCTATGTGGTGGTCGTCGTGCACGGCGCGTACTGGCTCGCTCCGGGAAAGGGCGAGCTGAAGGCCCTGCTGCTGTTCGAGATGCCTGCGATCTTCCTCATCTCCGGCCATGCGTGGTCGCTGGCCGAGCGGGCCGGGCAACACGTCTCCTCGCAGGCCGACTACCTGCGCCACGCCGCCGCGCGCCTCACGCGCATCCTGGTGCCCTATCTCTTCTACTGCCTGTGCTGTGCGCTGCTGGTCTACCTGCACGCCGAAGCCCTCGCACCGGGACGCCTGGACCTGCTGCGTGTCATCGGCGACTGGACGCTGACGATCAGCGTCGCGCCGGAACACCAGCTGGGCCGGCTGGACCAGCACCTGTGGTTCGTGCCGCCCTTCCTCGCGGTGACGCTGGCCCTGCCGCTGGTCACCGCCATCCGGCTGCCCGCCGCGCTGCGCCGCCTGCCGGTGTGGGCCTGGCTGCTGGCGCTGGGTGCCGTGCTGGCCGCACTCGAGGCCAGCGCCCTGCCCGGCAGGGGCAACGCCGCGAAGGTGGTGTTCTACCTGTCGTGGGCCGTGCTGGGCTACCTGCTCGACGGCCGGCTGGCCATCCCGCGGCGCGATGACCTGCTGACGCTGCTCATCGCCGCGCTGGTGCTGGCTGCCGCAGCCCGGTGGGCACCGCAGCGGCTGAACATGCAGGCCCAGAAGTTCCCGCCCACCTGGACCTTCCTCGCCTTCAGCGCGATCTGGATCACGGCGCTGCGCCTGCTGGCGCGGCAGGCGGGCCGGGCGGTGGTGGAGCGCCTGTACGCCAACCCGTGGGTGCAGCCCTTCATCCGGTACAGCTATTCGATCTACCTTTGGCAGGGCGTGGGTTACACCGTCGTCGTGCTGCTCTTCCCCGCCCTGCTCTCGCGCGGCGGCCTGTGGTGGCTGGCGATGCTGCCGCCGGCGGTCGCGCTGTCGGTGGCGCTGGGCGCGCTGGCCTCGCCGCTGGAGCGCATGCGCGTCGTCGGCAGGCCGCCGGCGGCCGGACTCAGCCGCGCCTCGGCAGCAGCGCGTCGTGCTCGCCCAGCGCCGGCGCCGGACTCGTGATGCCCCCGGGCGTGGCCGACAGCTTGGGCACGATGCCGGGCACCTGCACGGTCAGGCCGTCGGGCGTAGTGACGGGCAGCAGCATGCCGCGGGCCTGGTAGTGCGGGTCCTCGGCGATGTCGCGCGCGTTGTAGATGCGCCCGGCCGGCACGCTGGCGGCGTGCAGCACCTGCAGTGCGGCGTCCACGCTGCGGGCCTCGGTCCAGGCGCCGATGGCCTGGTCGATCTCGGCCACATGCTGCACGCGGCCGGGGTTGTTGGCCAGACGCGGATCGGCCGCCAGGTCCTCGCGCTCCACCGCCGACATCAGGCGCTTGAAGATCGAATCGCCGTTGCCGCCGATGACGATCCAGCCGTCGGCGCATCGGTAGGCATTGCTCGGCGCGATGCCGGGCAGGGCGGAGCCGGCGGGCTCGCGCACGGCGCCGAAGGCGCTGTACTCGGGCAGCAGGCTCTCCATGCAGTTGAAGACGGCCTCGTACAGCGCCACGTCCACCACCTGGCCGCGGCCCTTGGGGGCCTGCGCGCTGATGCTGTTGTGGCGGGCATGCAGCGCCAGCAGGATGCCGATGGCGCCATGCAGCCCGGCCAGCGTGTCGCCCAGGCTGACGCCGCAGCGCACCGGCACGCGGCCGGGCTCGGCGGTGAGGTGGCGCAGGCCGCCCATGGCCTCGGCCACGACGGCGAAGCCGGGGCGGTCTCTGTAAGGGCCGGTCTGGCCGTAGCCGCTGATGCGCAGCATGATCAGGCCCGGGTTGCCACGGCTGAGCTCGTCGTAGCCCATGCCCCACTTCTCGAGCGTGCCGGGCTTGAAGTTCTCGATCAGGATGTCGGCCTCGGCGATCAGCGCGCGCACGTCCTCGCGGCCTTCGGGCGTGCGCAGGTCCAGCACCACGCTCTTCTTGTTGCGGCTTTGCACCTGCCACCAGACGCTGGTGCCGTTGTGGAGCATGCGCCACTGGCGCAGCGGGTCGCCGCCGGGGCCGTCCTCGGTGGGCGGAGGCTCGACCTTGATGACCTCGGCGCCGAAGTCGGCCAGCGTCTTGCCGGCGAAGGGGCCGGCGATCAGCTGGCCCAGTTCGATGACCTTGAGCCCGGCCAGCGGGCCCGCGGCGGATGTGGGTTGTGCGCTCATTGGACGACCCTTCGCGCAAGGCGCTGCGGGAGTTCGCACTGGGGGCGGCCCGGCGTGCTCATGGAGCGCGAGGGTAGCGAGGCCGCTTCAGCGCAGGCCCACCAGCACCACGCCCGCCAGGATCAGCGCGCCGCCGATCAGGCGCGTGGTGTGCACGGGCTCGTGCAGCACGAAGATCCCCAGCGCCATGGTGGCGATGAAGCCCAGCGCGACGAAGGGATAGGCCTGGCTCACGTCCACGCGCTCCAGCGCCTTCAGCCACACCAGCGCGCCGATGCCGTAGGCGAACAGGCCGCCGATCACGTGGGGGGACATCAGGATGGGCAGCAACCCGGCGCCGGCCCCGCCGGCCTCGGCGAGCTGGTCGGCACGCACCTTGTTCATGCCGATCTTCAGCAGGATCTGCGCGCCCGCCGAGATGAAGACGCTGGTGAGGATGAAGAGAAGGCTGGAGAGGTTCATCGTTGGCTGGATATCGGAGGGAAAAGGGCGCAGGGGCGCAGCAGCGAGTTCACCACAGCAGCGAGGCCAGCACGAGCAGGCCGGCAGCGGCGATGGTCAGGCGGCTCATCTTGTCCTTGACGGCGAAGACCAGCGGATCATCCGTCATCTCCGAACGCGCGGCCTTCAGCCAGACGCGGCTGACCCACAGCATCAGCAGCGGGCACACCCCCCACAGCCACTGGGGATGGCGGTAGCGGGTGAGGATCTCGGGGCTGTTGATGTACAGCGCCATCACCAGCACCGACAGCAGGCCCGAGGAGATGCCCATCAGCTGCACCGCGGAGATGTCGGCCACGTGGTAGCCGCGCCCCTTGGCGCCTTCGCGGTTGAGCGCGCGCATGGTGTCCAGCTCCGCATAGCGCTTGGCCAGGGCCAGGCTGTAGAAGACGAACATCGAGAAGGCCAGGATCCAGAACGAGGGCACCACCGCGATGGCCGCCGCGCCGCCGATCACGCGGATCGTGTAGAGGCCGGCCAGCGTCAGCACGTCGATCAGCGCGTAACGCTTGAGCAGGAAGGTGTAGGCCGTCGTGATCACCAGGTAGATGAAGAGCACGGTGGTGAACAGCCAGGACACCGAGGCCGCGATGGCGAAGGCCACCGCCAGCAGCAGCGGCACCGCGAGGATGCCGTGCACCGCCGAGGCCGCGCCGCTGGCGAAGGGGCGCTTGCGCTTGCGCGGGTGGGCGCGGTCGGACGGCAGGTCCGACAGGTCGTTGACCACGTAGACGGCCGAGGCGCACAGGCTGAAGGCGACGAAGGCCAGCAGGCACTGCAGCAGCATGTGCGGCATCTGCACGCCCGCCGCCTTGGCCAGCGGCAGCAGCGGCAGGAAGACCAGCAGGTTCTTCAGCCACTGCTGCGGGCGCAGGGCCCTGACCAGCGCCTTGAGGCCACCGCTGCCGCCTTCGAACTCGGCCTCCAGGTTGCCGCGGCTCTTGAGGTCGCGCAGGATGCCCGCCGGTGCGCCGACGGCGATGCTGCCGCGCGCGGCCTGCCAGATGGGCACGTCGACGTGGTCGTTGCCGGCATAGGTGAAGTCGTCGCCGGCCACGCCGCGGATGGCCTCCAGCTTGCGCACGCCCGACAGGTTGCGCGCCTCGTCGCTGGCCAGCACGCCGTCGAAGACCCCCAGGTGGTCGGCCACCCGCTGCGCCAGGCGCTCGTTGGAGGCGGTGGCCAGGAAGATCCGGCGGCCGCCTTCGCGCTGCTGGCGCAGCCAGGCCAGCAGGTCCTCGTTGTAGGGCAGTGCGGCGGCGTCCAGCTCGATGCGCCCGGCGATTTCGTGCTTGAGCGCGGACTTGCCGCGCGCCAGCCACATCGGCGCGCGCAGGGCGGCCAGGGGCTGCTCGACCAGCAGGCTGAGGAAGGACTCGACCAGCAGGTCGGTCTTGATCAGGGTGCCGTCCAGGTCGACGAACAGAGGGGAGGATGCTTGCATGTGCATGTGTGTTGTTCTGGGAAGGCCGGCTTCGCGCCACGGCCCGTCCTGAAGTGACGGGCCTATTGGAGCGCACCGGGATGACTGGCTCATGGACATCCCTATCCCCGGTCCGCGGGCTTCAAAGATCGGCGGCCCGGGTGCTCAGGCTCCGGCCGCCCCGCTGCCCAGGTAGGCGCGGATCGCCTCGATCGCATGCCGCACCTTGGCCGGCTGGGCGTCGCGCCCCGGTGTCACGGCCATCATCGGCAGGCTGCGGGGGCGCCACGAAGGCAGCACCGGCATCAGAGCTCCGATGCGCAGCGCAGGTTCCGCATCCTGGCGGGCCAGCACGGCCAGGCCCAGGCCGGCCTCGCACAGCTGCTGCAGCGTGAGCTGGTTGTTGCTGGTGGCGCGTACACGCACGCTCAGCCGCTCGGTGGCGCCGCCAGGGCCTTCCAGCTCGACGTCGCCGCCCACGCCGCGCAGCGTCAGGCGCAGCCAGTCGTGCTGCAGCAGGTCCTGCGGGTTGCGCGGCATGCCGCGCGCGGCCAGGTAGGCGGGCGAGGCGCACACCAGCTGCTGCAGCTCGGCGATGCGCTGGCCCACCCAGCTGGAGTCGGGCAGGCGGCCGAAGCGGATCGCCAGGTCGATGCGGGCCTGCACGAGATCGATCATCGCGTCGTCCACCTGCAGGTGCAGGCTCAGGCCGGGGTTGGCGGCGAGCAGGGGAGCCAGGGCCTGGCCAAGATGGCGCGCGAAGCCCACCGGGGCGGCCAGGCGCAGCTCGCCGACGGGCGCCTCGCGCACCTGCTCGACCTGTCGCTGGGCGCTGCGCGCCGCGGCGACCATCGCCGCGCAGCCCTCGTGGAAGCGCTCGCCGGC
>SCTQ01000304.1 GCA_004322345.1 Aquabacterium sp.
TGCTTGACGGCGTTGTTCAGCGCCTCCTGCACGACGCGGAAGGCGGGCATCGCGGCCTCGCCGCGCAGGTCGGGCCAGTCGCGGTCCACGTTGAACTCGAAGCTGCAGCCGGTGTGGGGCTTGTCCAGGTTGTGCACCATGTCCTCCAGCGCGCCGGCCAGGCCCAGGGTGTCGATGGCCTCGGGGCGCAGGCTCTTCACGATGCTGCGCGTGCTGGAGTAGAGCGACTCGGCGGTGTCGAAGATGCGCTGCGCGCCGCGCGCGGCCTCGGCGTCGCCGGCGGCCTCGGCCTTGGCCAGCAGCGCGGCGGCCTCCAGGCGCACCGAGATCAGCGCGGCGCCCAGGTGGTCGTGCAGGTCCAGCGCGATGCGGCGGCGGTCGTCCTCGACGCGGGCGTTGCTGTGCACGATCAGGCGCCGCTTCTCCGCGTCGGCCTGGCGCACGTGGTCCACCGCCTGCTGCAGCTCGCGCGTGCGCGATTCCACCTGCTGCTCCAGCTCGTGCTGCGAGGTGGCGATGGTGTGGGACATCTGCAGGATGGTCCGCTGCAGCTCGCCCAGCTCGCCGGGCTGCACGGAGTCGAACTCCACGTCGAAGCTGCCGCGACGCATCGCCCGCAGCGCGTTCATCACCGAGCCCAGCGTGCGGCGCAGCCGCCCGGCCAGGCGCAGGCCGACCAGGCAGCTGATGACGCCCGCGCCCAGCACCAGGGCAGACGATGCCAGCAGCGTGCGCTGCTTGGCCTTGAGCAGGGTCGCGGCGGACATCAGCACGCGCACCTGGCCCACGGTGCGCAGCGCGGGCAGGGGGGACGATGCGGGCGGCACGGCCATGCCTCCCGCTGCGGGGGGGTGCTGGCCGTGTTCGGGGCCTTCCCCCGGATCAAGCAGGTCCACGTCGGGCAGGGCGGGTATGCGCACTGGCGCCTCGTAGGCGGTGTACTGCGAGGGCCTGCTCAGCGGGCAGTCGGAGGCCACCAGCTGACCGGTGTCGTCGGTGATCGAGATGCAGACGATGCTGGGGTCGGTCTCCTGCAGGCTGCGCAGCGTCGTGCGCAGGTAGCCGCTGTTGCCGGAGACCAGCGCGTACTGGCTGCTCTGCGCCAGCGCGGTGGCGATCAGCCGGCCGCGTTCGGCCACGTCGCGCTGGACCTCGCCGCGGGCGCCCAGGTAGAGCGCGCCGGTGACGGCGACGAACATGATGCTGGCCGGCAGCACGGCGATGGCCAGCAGCCGCGCGGCGATGCCCCAGCTGGGCCAGGTGCGGGCACTCATCGTGTCGTCGTCACCTGGCCGGCGGCCGGCTTCCCAGTGCCAGCACCTTGTCGCTGACCGCGATGCCCAGCGAGCGCGCCACCTTGCCGTTGACGCCCACGCGCCAGTAATTGGGGTAGCGCGGCTCGGGCAGGCTGCCGCCACCCAGGGTGTCGAGCAGGTCGGAGAGGTCCGACACCACGTCGTCGATGTCGGGATAGGCCGCGGCCAGGGTGCCGGCAGCCACGGTGGCGGCGGAGAAGCCGATCACCGGCAGGCCGCGCCGGTAGGTGGACTCCAGCACGGAACGCAGCGTCTCCGGGGTGTAGAGCGTGCTGTCGGGCACCGCCAGCAGCACGTGGGCGCCGGCCAGGCGGTTCAGCGAGCGCACGGCGTCCCTGCCGGGCGCGGCGTATTCGAGCAGCAGGTCGATGCCGGCCTGGGCGGCAGCCTGGCGCAGGGGCCGCTCCAGGTAGGCGGACGATTCGGACAGCAGCACGCCGGCGATGACCCCGCGCTCGAACAGGTGCGACACCAGCTGCAGCTGTGCAACGGGCGGCGCGTCGGCGTAGATCGCGGTGGCGGCGATGCGCTCGCGCGGGCCTTCGCCGATCAGCCTGATGCAGGCTTGGCTGGAGGCGAACACGGCGACCAGCGGCGCACGCACGCCGGACTCCAGGGCACGCCGCAGCGCGACGGGGCCGATGGTCACCAGGGGGCCGGTCAGGGGGGCCGCCGGCGCGCCGGCCGTCCTGCCGGCCTCCATCAACTGCAGCGGGTCGCTGTCGGCCAGCACCAGGGGAAAGCGCTGCCGCAGGGCCTGCAGCACCGCCTTCTGCGAGGCCGGCTCGCCGGCGGTCAGCACGCGCAGCTCGCGCGCCTCGTGCATGTCCCGCGGCGAGGCTTGCGTGCGCAACTGCAGCCCGCCCAGCCCCAGCGCCGCCAGCAGCGTCCGGCGGCTCAGGCCGGGGTGGGCGGCGTGCGGCAGCGGGCGGGGGGTCATGGCCGGCCCGTCAGAACGTGATGCGCAAACTGCCGCGCAAGTTGAAGCGGCTGTCGTAGGCCGCGCGCACGGGGACCAGGCCGGCGGGGAAGCTGGATTCGGCGGTGGTTGCGGCCGGGGAATCCAGCCAGCCCAGCACGATGCCGGCCGAAGCGGGCAGGGCGCCCAGCCGGAAGCCGTGGGTCACCGCCAGGTCGGTGCGCGAATAGCGGCTCTCCTCGTAGCCATCGCCGCTGGCACCGTAGTGGGCCAACGAGACCCGCCAGTCCCCCGGCAGCGCGCGGCTGATGCCCACCGAGCCGCTGTGCCGCGAGTACTGCATGCGCTCGGCCAGGTCCGGCGCGTCGCGGCTGATCAGGTAGGCATAGCCCAGCATGGCCGACCAGCCCTGCGCCAGCTCCCAGGAGCCTTGCAGCTCCGCGCCGGTGAGGCGCACGTGGCCGCCGTTGGACAGGCCGCTGAGCGGCAGCGACGGTGTCAGGCGCGACAGCCGGTCGTCGAAGAGGCGTGCGTCCAGTGCCAGGCCCAGGTCGCGGCGCAACAGCAGCCAGCCCAGCTCGCGCGAGAAGATGCGTTCGCTGTCCAGGTTGCCGGCGCCGACGCTGCCGCCGAGCTGGATCAGCGCCGTGCTGCGCCCGTCCACCTGCGGCGTCACGCCGCTGAGGGTGTAGGTCCAGACGCCTTTCTCCTCGAAGATGTCCGGCGAGCGCGTGCCCTTGGACATCACCAGGCGCACGGTCTGGCTGTCCGACAGGTGCAGGTTGAGCGCGGCGCGCGGCGAGAAGCTGCTGCCCGACAGCGAGTTGGACTCGAAGTAGCCGCCGAGATTGGCCGTCACCCAGGACGCGGGCCGGTACTCGGCATGGCCGAAGGCCCAGCGCACGGTGTTGCCGATCTTCGGGCCGACATAGGTGGCGCTGTCGATGCTCTGCCAGCGGATGCCGCCGCCGGAGACCACGCGCAGCGTGTCGGACAGCACCAGCGTGTCCTGCAGCTCCAGCTGCTGGCGCTGCTCGTCCCCATCCTGGTTGGCCCAGCCGCAGACCGGCGCGGTGGCGCCGCCGGGGCCCAGGGAGAAGGCCGCGACCAGCAACTGCCCCAGCAGCGCGTCGTCCTGCGCGCTGCCGCCGCTGGGCACGCGGCCGGCGAGGATGCTGGCGACGTAGGCCGGGTTGGACGCGTACAGCGCGCCCAGCTGGGGCATGAAGGCCACGCGCGGCCAGCAGGTGCGCCAGCTCTGACGCTGGGCGGCGTGGCTGGCGTGGGCGCTGAGCTGCAGCTCGTGGGTGGCCGACAGCTGCCGGGTCCAGCGGGCGCTGAAGGTCATCTCGGCACGGCGCTGCTGCGGGTCGGGCGTCGTGCGCAGCGGGTCGGCGACCGTGGTCCCGAAGCGGCCGCCGGCGTAGGCCAGCTGCAGGTCCAGCGACGAGCCGTCGCCCAGCTCGCCCTGGGCGCGCAGGTTCAGCCGTTGCAGCCGCGTGCTGTCGTGGCCGCCCGCGGCGGCCGGCAGCTGGTCGTAGCCGCTGTCGCGATGGGTGCTGGCGGTGGCGCGCAGGCTGGTGCCGCCGACGGTGGTGGCCAGCCGCAGCGTGGTCTCCACCGTGCCGTGCGAGCCGGCGGCCACCGAGGCCAGGCCACGCTCCACATCCCTGGCATGCCAGGTCAGGATGTTGACGACGGCCGTCATCGAGTTCGGGCCGTAGGCGGCGGAGTCCGGGCCGCGGGTGACCTCGATGCGCTCGACGTCCTCCATGGCCACCGGCAGCTGGGCCCATTCGACGCGGGCCAGGCCGGGGCGGTAGACGGAGACGCCGTCGACCAGCACGTTCAGCCGCCGTGGGCTGAAGGCGTAGCCGCCGTGGTAATTGATGCGCCAGTCGTTGCCCGTGGCCTGCAGCACCGCCATGCCCGGCACCAGCCTCAGTGCCTCGGGGATGCTGGTGATGCCGTAGCGGCGGATGGTCTCCGCGGTGATGACGGTGACGCTGGCCGGCACGTCGGCCAGGGACTGGTGCAGCCGGGTGGGGGTGATGACGACCGGGTAGCTGGGGTCGGCAGCGTAGTCGGTGGACGCGTCGGCCTGCTGCGCGCAGGCGGGCGCGACGAGGCCGCAGCCGATCTGCAGCGCACACGCGGCCGCTGCTGCCGCCACTGCCCGCCGCATCACGGCTCGATCAGTCCCGACTTGACGGCCAGCAGCGTGATGTCGGCCGGGCGGTGGATGCCCAGGTGGTCCTTGATGGACTGGCTGGTGGTGCTGATGGTCTTGGGCGACAGGTTCATGCGCTCGGCGATCTCGACGTTGGTCAGGCCCTGGGCCATGAGCTTGAAAACCTCGACCTCGCGCGGCTGCAGCTTGCCCAACGGGGATTCGTCGCCGCGCACGCTCAGCAGCGCCAGGCGCTCGGCGATGCCGGGCAAGAAGACGGTCTCGCCATGGTGCACCTGGGCGATGGCGCGGGCCAGCTCGGCCGGATCGGTGCTCTTGGTGACGTAGGCCTTGGCCCCGCGCTTGTAGGCCTCGCGCACGACGGTGTCCTGGTCGAACTGGGTGTACACCACGACCCGAGCGTCCGGGAAGCGCGCGAACAGGTCGCGCAGCACGTCCAGGCCGCTGATGCCGTCGCCGAAGCGCAGGTCCAGCACCAGCACGTCGGGCTGCAGCTCGGCGTAGGTGTCGAGCACGGCCGCAGCGTCGCTGGCCGAGCCCACCACCTTGAGCTTGTGGCGCGCGAGCACGCTGGACAGGCCCTCCACGATCAGCGGATGGTCGTCGGCAATCATCACGCTGGTTGTCCGCATCGTGTCCTCAGGTTGCGTCCGGGGGCCGCACGCCCCTCATGCATCCGTTCATCCTGCCGGCGGCCCCGGCGTTGGGGCGAAAGGGCGCAGATTCTATCGGCAAGCAAGTTGATTGCCGCCGCCTGGCACCGCACATGCCACGCAATATGCGCCGTCCTGGCCACCTGTATACGGGCGTTCCCTCGCGTTGACAGAGACATATCTGCCAACTAGTATCCGTCTCGTTGCTACTTGATAGCAAATGCGTGACGCGCACATGGCATGTCATCCTGCCAGCGCGCAGCAGGCGAATCGCGGAGGAGAAGCGCCCGACGAATCGGAAAGATCGCGGGACCTGATAGCAGCCCGACAGCGGGTGGGCCATGTGGCCTGGTCGCTGCCAGGGAAGCAGTTGTCTCATCGGGGCGCGCAACGGCCGGTCTGGTACGGGCCGTTGCGCGCGAGATGAGCGCCTTCGCTCAATCGATGCGGATATCGCTCAGCGTCTTCGACGCCAGCAGCAGGCTGACGGCCTCCGCGCGCGAACCCACGTTCAGCTTGTCGAACAGCTTGTAGAGCTGGTTGCGTATCGTGTCCGGGCTCTTGCCCCTGAGTTTGGCGATTTCTGCGTTGGTGCGGCCGGCCGCCAGCAGGCCGAGCAGCTGTTTCTCGATCTGCGTCAGGTTGCCCAGCACGGCGTCGTCCTTGGTCAGCGGCTGGGGCAGGCGGCACAGCGCGGCGTGCAGGTGCGGGCACAGCAGGTTCACCACCATCCTGGCGTCGTCGGCAGGGATGTCGCGCGGCACCTGGGCGAAGCTGAGGAAGCTGCCCATGTAGCCGGAAAGGTCCGGCACGCCGTGGATCACCAGCCGGCCGTTGCCGATCACCTCCACCTCCGCGCGTTCCTGCTCGGACATCGGTACCTCGTCGCTGCCGGTGTCCAGCACGACGGCGCTGCGGGTGCTCAGCCAGCGTGCGAATGCCGGGCGCTCGTTGACGCGGAAGACTCGTGGCAGGGACTCGAGGAAGGGCTGCGGGTAGTCCACATCGACGATGTGCAGGATCTGCAGGTGATCGAAGTGCACGCGGCCGATGGCCGCCAGCAGCGTCGCGTGCGGCAGCAGGGGCTGGACGTGCTGCCGCACCAGGCCGCGGAAACCGTCCTCGTCGCGCACGTTCAGCGATTCCTCGGCAAAGCGGGCGAAGAGCAGGGCTCTTGTGTCGGACAAGGCGGGCATCGCGAGGCGGGGGGACTAAGGAGCGCCGATTGCCGAACCTGCCGATCAGGAGGCTCGCATCGTCCCCAGCGCCTGCACCACGGCCTCCACCTGCTTGAGCACCGGCTCGGGCGCCGGCTTCTCGCCGCTGACCACCGACTGGATGTACAGCGCCGTGGTGTTGGCGTCGATCTCCTTGGGCAGCAGCGGCAGCTCGGACAGGCTGCCGTCCTCGCGCACCAGCGACAGCTCGGGGCGGGGCTGGCCGGCGATGAAGGTCTCGATCTTGGGCTGGCGGCGCGGGTCGGCCACGGGCTCGCCCTCGGTGCCGCGCATCAGCATGGCGTCGGCCCCGATCTTCTGCAGGAAGCCGTGGTGGCCGCGGCCGTATTCCGGGTGCGTGTAGCTCACGACGCGCAGCGCACGCGTGCCGGTGACCGGGTTGAGCAGCTTGACCACCGTATGGCCCGGCCCGCGCAGGCCGATGGTCCAGCGCACGTCCAGCAGGCGCGCCAGCGGCGGGCACAGCGTGTCGATGGAGACGAAGGCCGGCTCGTGGCGCGACCACGCGCGCTGCACGTCCTGCTCGTGGCGCGCGTGGTGGCAGCCCATGGTCTGGAAGATGTCGGCGGTGGTCACGCGGGTCTCGTCGTTGAGCACGCCGTGC
Source organism: Aquabacterium sp. (assembly GCA_004322345.1). GTDB lineage: Bacteria > Pseudomonadota > Gammaproteobacteria > Burkholderiales > Burkholderiaceae_C > Aquabacterium. The sequence goes on from SCTQ01000304.1 coordinate 6,922, forward strand.
ACGAGCACCGGCACGCCTTCTCGGGCCAGCAGCCAGGCCAGCAGGGCCGTCAGGTTGGGCAGCTTGCGTGCGCCGTTGTAGGACGGCAGCAGCACCACGGGCCGCTCGCTGTGGATGCGCAGGCCGCGCTGCTCGGCCGCCTGGCAGAAGCCCTCGAGTTCCTCGTCGCTCTCGGCCTTGATGCGCATGGCCATCAGGAAGGCGCCGATCTCCAGGTCGGTGACCTGCTTGTCCAGCACCAGGCCGAAGACCTCGCGCGCCTGCTCCACGTCCAGCGAACGCGCGCCGTCCTTGCCGCGCCCCACAACCTTGATGTATGCCGCGATGCCCATGTCTTTTCTTCTGGTTTGTTCAGCCGCCAGTTTGGGGCAGAAACAGCAGCCAGTAGATCAGCAGGAGATTGAGGATGAGGGAGATCGCGAAGGCGATCTTCCAGGGGGCCGTCGGATCGCGGCCCAGCAGCGGCGTGGAGCCCGCGGCCGGCAGCGGGCGCGAGGCGCCGCGCTCCAGCGCCAGCACCATCTCCTCGGCCGTCTCGAAGCGGTGCCTGCGATCCAGCGCCACGGCCTTGACCAGCAGGTGGTCCAGCCAGATGGGCACTTCGGGGCGCAAACGGCTGGGCGGCGGCGGGTCGCGGCGGAAGCGGCCCACCTGATAGGGCTCCACCTCGCCATAGGGCAGCTTGCCCGTCAGCCAGCGGTAGATGGTGGCGCCCAGCGCGTAGAGGTCGCTCATCGCGTCGGCGCGGTTGGTGTCCGCGTCGTCGCCCCATTGCTCGGGGTTCATGTAGCTGGGCGTGCCGGCGTGCAGGTCGCGCGCGGAAGGAGGCTCGTTGCCAGACAGCGCGACGCCCAGGTCCAGGATGCGCCACTGGCCGTCCTCGCCCAGGTGCAGGTTGTCGGGCTTGATGTCGCGGTGGATCACGCCCATGCGGTGCAGGCGGCCCAGCGCACGTGCCAGCACGATGGAGGCGTCCAGCACCTCCTGCACGCTGAAGCGCCGTCCGGCGTCCAGCAACTGGGCCAGGGTGTGGCCCTCGTGCCATTCGTAGAGCGTGTAGAAGGCCGTCGGCTCGCGCGGCTCCACCGTGGCCACCAGGCCGGCGCGCTCGCGCTGGGTGGCATGGGCGGCGAGCCAGGACTCGTGGGCCAGCATCGCGCGTTCCTCGGCATCCGCGGCGCGCGATTCGTGCAGGGTCTTCAGAGCCAGCGCGCGGCCCGCGCCGTCGCGCACGCGGTAGAGCCGGTGCACGCCGTTGTCCTGCACCAGGGCCTCGACGACCAGGCCGTCCAGCGCCTCGCCGGTGCGCAGGCGTTGCGGCACGTCCAGCAGGCGGCCCTGGCGCATCGCGTCTTCCAGGCGGGTCGAGGCCAGCGCGCGCACGCGCAGCACCACGGCGCTGCAGTTGTCGCGCGAGCCGGCGTCCAGTGCGGCCTTCACCAGCGCGTCGGCGGCCTCCTGTGCCGTGCCCTGTCGGGCCAGCTCGCTCAGGCGCCTGGGGCGGATGCTGCCGTGCACGCCGTCGGAGCTGAGCACGAAGACGTCGCCGATGCGCAGGTCGCCCTGCAGGTAGTCGATGCGGACCTCGTCGTCCAGCCCCAGCGCGCGCTTCAGGCCGTTGCGCAGGTCGGGGTGGTCCAGGCGGTGATCGGCGGTGATCTGCACGCAGTCGACCTGGCCGTCGCGCTCGCGCAGCAGCCAGGCCCGCGTGTCTCCGACGTGGGCCACGGTGTAGCCCTGGCCGCGCAGCGCCAGCGCGGTCAGCGTGCACATCGCCGCGCCCAGCGGCTTGCCGTCCGGGCCGGCCAGCCCGGTGCGGCGGCGGTTGTGGTCGGCCAGCCAGGCGTTGTGGGCGCGGACCACGCGGTCCAGCGCCACCGTGGTGTCCCAGGTGGCCGGTGTCGCGGGGAAGTCCTCCAGCACGCCGAGCACGGCCGTCTGCGCGGCCTCGCCGCCTGCGCCGGAGGAAGAGACGCCATCGGCGATGGCCGCGATCAGGCCCTCGTCGATGCCGGTGCGGCGCACGGCCGCGCAGTCCTCCTGGCGCTCGCGGGGGCCGCGGGCCAGGGCCAGGCCGATGTCGACGTCGAAGCTCATGGCTGGGCAGGGTAGCGCCGCGGCGCTGATGAGGCGCGCCTCAGGTTGCGGGTACGAGACGGGCGCGGCCGCCCTTTTCTGCCCAGGTACGGGTCCAGCGGGTCTGCATGACGCGCATCATCACGAGCACCAGCAAGGACAGCCCGGCGATCAGGAAGAAGCCGCCGGCGTAGCTGCCGGTGTGCTGCTTGAAGGCGCCCATCGACGGCGCCACCAGGCCGCCGCCCAGGGCGCCCAGCTCGCCGATCATCGAGCCGGCCACCGCGGTGGTGGTGGGCCAGCGCAGCGGCACCAGCTGGAACAGCGCGCCGTTGCCCGCGCCCAGGGCGGCAAAGCAGACGATCAGCAGCAGCGTGGTCAGCTGCAGGTTGTTGCCCGCGAAGCCGCACAGGGTCAGCGAGACGGCCACGGTGACGATGACGAAGGTCAGCGTGTTGACGCCGCCCAGGCGGTCCGACAGCCAGCCGCCGACGATACGCATCGCCGCGCCCATGAAGGCCGCCAGCATGGTCAGCTGGCCCGCCTGCACCTTGGTCACCTGGAACTGGTCGTAGTAGTACGTGGGCAGGAAGGTGGTCAGGCCGATGAAGCCGCCGAAGGTGATGGCATAGATCAGGCTGAAGGCCCAGCCGTCCTTCTCGAACAGGCAGGCGATGTGGTCGCGGAAGCTGGCGTGGGCGTCGCGGTCGGGCGGCTCCTTGGCGAAGAAGATCATCACGACCATCGGGATCGCGATGGCCGCCGCGGCGATGCCGTAGACGTTGCGCCAGCCGAAGGCCACGGCCAGCGGCGGGGCGATCAGCACCGACACCGCGGTGCCGACGTTGCCCGCACCCACCAGGCCCATCGCCAGGCCCTTGTGCTTGGGCGGGAAGGAGCCCGAGCCCAGCGACAGCGCGACGCCGAAGCTGGCGCCGGCGATGCCCAGCAGCACGCCCATGGCCAGCAGGTCGTTGAAGTCGTTGACGAAGATGTAGCCGAAGAGCATGGCCACCGCGATCAGCGCCATCTCCACCAGCGTCGCGCTCTTGCGGCCGATGTACTGCGCCAGCAGCCCCAGCGGGAAGCGCATCAGCGCGCCGGCGAAGATGGGGATGGAAAGCATCAGGCCCTTCTGTGCCGGCGTGAGCTTGAACTCCTCGGTGATGAAGGGCGCCATCGCGCCGTTCAGCACCCAGATGCAGCAGGAGAAGCCGAAATAGAGGAAGGCAGCGAACAACGTGGGCGCGTGGCCCGACTTCAGGAAGGTCTTGAACGGAGTGCTCATGATTTTTGTAGTCGTGGTCGGGCAGGGCAGGGGTCAGGCGGGCTGGAGCTGCAGCCGGATGATCTTCTTCAGCTCGGGGATGCAGGAACCGCAGTTGGTGCCGCACTTGAGGTCGGTCTGGAGTTGGGCGAAGCGTGTCTCCTCGGTACCGGTGTAGGTGCCAAGCGCCTCGTTGATCTGCGGTTCGGTGACGTTGAAGCAGGTGCAGACCTGCCGGCCGCGCCGGGCCAGCGCGGCAGGGGCTTGCGCGGTCGGGGCCAGCAGCAGGCGACCGTAGGCCTGGGCGTCCAGTTCCTCCTGCAGCAGCGTGCGCAGCCAGCCTTGGGCCTGCACGTCGCCGCCCAGCAGGAAGGCGCGCAGGCGCGGCGCGGCGGCGTCGCTGCGGTCGAGCTTCATCGCGCGGTGCTGGCCTCGGCGACGGTCGTGGTAGCGCAGCATGTCCGCGCCGTTCAGGCCCAGGATGGTCTCCAGGCGCTGCAGCAGCTCGTCGGACACGGCCTCGGTCGCGGCGGCGCGGAAGAGCAGGCCGGTCTGGCCGCGCTCGCTGGGCTCGCGGCCGAAGGGCACGCAGGCTGCGTAGCTGAACTCGGGCATCAGCGCGCGCAGCTCCTCGCGCGCGGCCAGGGCGCTTTCCTGCGGCAGCCAGGCCAGGCCGATCAGCGCCCAGGGCAGCTCGGCCTTCAGCACCTTGACGGCGGCGTGCTTGAGCTCGGGCTGCTTGGACTTGGGGCAGAAGGTGGGCGTCGTCAGCGCGTTGACGCCGGTGGCCGCATAACCGGAGGCGGTGACGCCGGACAGCACTTCCTCGCCCCAGTGCATCGCGATGAAGGCCTGGGTGGGCTGCACGCTTTCGGTGGCGGCAGCAGGCAGCACGATGGAGCCGCGGCGCGAGGTCACGTGGACCAGGTCGCCGTCCTTGATGCGCAGGCGGGCGAGGTCGCTGGGATGCAGGTCGATCGTGGGCTCGCTGACGTGGCCGTACAGCCGGCCCAGCGTGCCGGTGCGGCTCATGCCGTGCCACTGGTCGCGCAGGCGGCCGGTGGTCAGCGAGAACGGGTAGCGCGCGTCGCGCGGCTCGGCCACCGGCTTGAAGGCCACGGCGGCAAAGCGTGCGCGGCCGTCGGCGGTGGGGAAGACGCCGTCCTCGTAGAGGCGCACCTTGCCGGTCTCCGCGCCCTCGGGCATGGGCCATTGCTGGGGGCCGCGGGACAGCAGGATCTCGTAGCTCAGGCCGGTGATGTCGAGGTCGCGGCCGCGGGTGGACTCGCGGTGCTCGACCCAGATGGACTCGGCGTCGGTGTAGGGGAAGAGCGTGGTCTGGCCGTTCAGGCGCGCGGGCAGCAGCGCCTCCAGCCGGCGCGCGAAGTCGTTGACGATGTCCCAGTCATGGCGCGCCTGGCCGGGGGCGGCCACCGCAGGCAGCACGCGGCTGATGCGGCGCTCGCTGTTGGTGACGGTGCCGTCCTTCTCGCCCCAGCTGGTGGCCGGCAGCAGCAGGTCGGCGTAATCGCAGGTGATCGTGGTGCCGTAGGCCTCCTGGACGATCACCAGCTCGGCGCGCTCCAGCGCGCGGCGCACGGTGGCCTGGTCGGGCATGGACTGCGCGGGGTTCGTGCAGGCGATCCACAGGGCCTTGACCTGCCCGTCGGCGGCGGCCTCGAACATCTCCACCGCGGTCTTGCCCGGCGCGGCGGGCACGTCGGAAACGCCCCACAGGCGCGCGACCTCGGCGCGGTGATCGGGGTTGGCCAGGTCGCGGTGGGCCGACAGCAGGTTGGCCATGCCGCCGACCTCGCGCCCGCCCATCGCGTTGGGCTGGCCGGTCAGCGAGAAGGGGCCGGCGCCCGGCTTGCCGATCTGGCCGGTGGCCAGGTGCAGGTTGATCAGCGCGGCGTTCTTGTCGGTGCCCGAGCTGCTCTGGTTCAGGCCCTGGCAGTAGAGCGACAGCGTGCTGCGCGTGCGGTCGGGCGTGCCGGCCAGCGAGGACTGGCCGAACCACTTGGCCGCCTGCACGAGATCCGATTCCTGGATGCCGCAGACGCGGGCGGCTTCCTTGGCGGTGAACTCGCGCACGGTGTTGCGCAGCTCTTCGAAGCCGCTGGTGTGGGCGGCGATGTAGTCGGGCGCGATCAGGCCCTCCCACATCATCACGTGCAGCATGCCGTGGTAGAGCGCGACGTCGGTGCCCGGCAGGATGGGCAGGTGCAGGTCGGCGACCTCGGCGGTCTCGGTCTTGCGCGGGTCGGCGACGATGAGCTTCATGCCGGGGTTGGCGGCGCGCGCGTCCTCCAGGCGGCGGAAGAGGATGGGGTGCGCGTAGGCCGTGTTCGAGCCGGTGATGAAGATCGTGTGGGCGTGCTTGAAGTCGTCGTAGCAGGCCGGCGGCGCGTCGGCGCCCAGCGTGGCCTTGTAGCCCGCCACCGCGCTGGACATGCACAGGCGCGAGTTGGTGTCCACGTTGTTGGTGCCGAGCAGGCCCTTGGCCAGCTTGTTGAAGACGTAGTAGTCCTCGGTCAGCAGCTGGCCGGAGATGTAGAAGCCCACGGCGTCCGGCCCGTGCTCGCGCACGATGGCGGCGATGCGCTGCGCGGCGTCGTCCAGCGCGGTATCCCAGGACACCGCCTGCGGCGCTTCGCCGCGCCGGGCGCGGCGCATCGGCGCGAGCAGCCGCGCCTGCGCGCTGAGGTGCGGCGCGGCGGTCAGGTGCAGGGTGCTGCCCTTGGTGCACAGGCGGCCGAAGTTGGCCGGATGCTGCGGGTCGCCCTGGACGTTGATGATCTTCGGGCCCTCGCTCTCGATCAGCACGCCGCAGCCGACGCCGCAATAGGGACAGGTGGACTTGGTGACGGTCATCGGCCTGGCAAACGCGTCAGGTTCGAGCGGGATGGATTCGTTCTTGTGTCGCGCAAGCGTCTGCTCAGGCGGTATGCGGTGTCTGCACGTCGTAGACCTGCCCGCCGCCGACCGCGCCCTTGGAGGCGCAGGGGCCGGCCACCGGCAGCGCCAGCTCGGTGCCCAGCGTGGCCAGCTCATCGGCGTCCAGCTGCACCTTGCCGTCGACGACCTGCAGCGCGAATTTCGGCGTGCAGCCTTCGTCGGGCTCCTTCGCGCGGCCATCGTCCAGGCCGATGACGAAGTTGTGCAGCGGGCAGGACACGCTGGTGCCGAAGACGATGCCCTGGCTCAGCGGGCCGCCCTTGTGCGGGCAGCGGTCCAGCAGCGCGAAGACCTGGTTCTCGGTGTTGCGGAAGATGGCGACGGCCGCGCCCTTGTCGCGGGTGACGCGGCGCGAGCCCAGCACCGGGATGTCCTCGACGGCGCAGACGGTGGTCCAGTTCGGCATGGTGTGTTTTCCTCAATCTCGTATCGGGGGGCGGGGATCAGACCGGCTGGAACTGGCGGGTGTCGACGCTGGCCTTGTCGAACTCGAACCAGGGGTCGGGCTCGCCGTCCAGCGCGAACTGCAGGTCGGCCCACAGCTTCCTGCGCAGCTCGTGGTCGTCGAGGATCTTGGCCTTCACGTAGTCCAGGCCCACGCGGTTGACCCAGTGCACCGTGCGCTCCAGGTACCAGCCCTCCAGGCGGTAGAGCTGCAGGAAGGCGCCGGAGTACTCCAGCACTTCCTCGGGGGTCTTCAGCTTGGTGAAGAAGTGGGCGACCTCGGTCTTGATGCCGCCGTTGCCGGCCACGTAGATCTCCCAGCCGGAGTCCACGCCGATCACGCCGACGTCCTTGATGCCGGCCTCGGCGCAGTTGCGCGGGCAGCCCGAGACGGCGATCTTCACCTTGTGCGGGGCGTACATGCGCCACAGCGCACGCTCCAGGTCCTTGCCCATCTGGGTCGAGTCCTGGGTGCCGAAGCGGCACCACTCGCTGCCCACGCAGGTCTTCACCGTGCGCAGCGCCTTCGCGTAGGCATGGCCCGAAGGCATGCCGATGTCCTTCCAGACGTTGATGAGGTCTTCCTTCTTCACGCCCAGCAGGTCGATGCGCTGGCCGCCCGTGACCTTCACCGTGGGGATCTTGTACTTGTCCACCGCGTCGGCGATGCGGCGCAGCTCGTCGGCCGTGGTCTCGCCGCCCCACATGCGCGGGATCACCGAGTAGGTGCCGTCCTTCTGGATGTTGGCGTGGCTGCGCTCGTTGATGAAGCGCGACTGCGGGTCGTCCTTCGCCAGCTTCGGCCAGGTGGAGATCAGGTAGTAGTTGATGGCCGGGCGGCAGGTGGAACAGCCGTTGGGCGTGCGCCATTCCAGCGCTTTGTAGGTGTCGGCGATGGTCAGCAGCTTCTGTTCTGCGATGGCCTCGCGCACCTCCTGGTGCGAGCGGTCCGTGCAGCCGCACATGGCCTTCTTCTTCGGCGCGGCGGAGTAGTCGCCGCCGGCGGTGAACATGATGATCTGCTCGACCAGGCCGGTGCAGGAGCCGCAGGAGGCGCTGGCCTTGGTGTGCTTGCGCACGTCGTCCAGCGTGAACAGGCCCTTTTCCTGGATAGCCTTGCAGATGGTGCCCTTGGTCACGCCGTTGCAGCCGCAGACCTCGCCGTCCATCGGCATGGCTTCGGCCTTGCTGATGCCCTGGTGGCCGGTGTCGCCGAGATGGTTCTCGCCGAACATCAGCTTGTCGCGCAGGTCCTTCACGCTGCGGCCTTCGCGCAGCAGGCTGAAGTACCAGGAGCCGTCGGCGGTGTCGCCGTAGAGGCACGCGCCCACGAGCTTGTCGTTCTTGATCACCAGCTTCTTGTAGACGCCGCCGAAGGGGTCGGACAGCACGACCTCCTCGGTGTCCTTGCCGCCCATGAACTCGCCGGCGGAGAACAGGTCGATGCCGGTGACCTTCAGCTTGGTCGAGGTCTGCGAGCCGGTATAGCGGCCGATGCCGAACTCGGCCAGGTGGTTCGCGCAGACCTTGCCCTGCTCGAACAGCGGGGCCACGAGGCCGTAGGCGATGCCGCGGTGGCTGGCGCATTCGCCCACCGAGTAGATGCGCGGATCGGTGACCGTCTGCATGGTGTCGGTGACGACGATGCCGCGGTTGCAGTGCAGTCCGATCTTCTCGGCCAGCTCGGTGTTGGGGCGGATGCCGGCGGCCATCACGACCAGGTCGGCCGGGACCTCGGTGCCGTCCTTGAACCTGACGGACTTCACGCGGCCGCTCCTGCCGTCCGGGCCGTCTCCGACGAGTTCCTGCGTCTGCGCGCCGATGAGGAAGTTCAGGCCGCGGTCCTCCAGCGACTTCTGCAGCATCTTGCCCGCCACGTCGTCGAGCTGGCGCTCCATCAGCCACGGCATGATGTGCACGACGGTGACCTGCATGCCGCGCAGCATCAGGCCGTTGGCCGCTTCCAGGCCCAGCAGGCCGCCGCCGATGACCACCGCGTGCTTGTGCGTCTTCGCGGTCTCGATCATCGTGTTGGTGTCGGCGATGTCGCGGTAGGCGATCACGCCGTCCAGCTCCTTGCCCGGCACCGGCAGGATGAACGGGTTGGAGCCGGTTGCGATCAGCAGGCGGTCGTATTCGGCTTCGGTGCCGTCGTCGGCCTGCACGATGCGGCGCTTGCGGTCCACGCCGACCACCTTCTTGCCGGCATGCAGCTTGACGTTGTTCTCCTCGTACCAGGACAGCGGATTGAGGATGATCTCGTCCAGCGTCTGCTCGCCTGCGAGCACCGGCGACAGCAGGATGCGGTTGTAGTTGGGATGCGGCTCGGCGCCGAACACGGTGATCTCGTAGAGGTCCGGAGCGAGCTTGATCAGCTCCTCCAGCGTCCGCACACCGGCCATGCCGTTGCCGATCATCACCAGCTTCATCTTCTTCATCGCTTCGCCGCCTGTCGTCTTGCGGGCCGGGTGGGGGAGGCCGGCCCAGAAAACAAAAAAGGCGCCCGCACGTTCGCTGTATTGAGCAGCTTGGTGGGGACGCCTTCGTCCTTTGAGAGCGCATGCACTAGTTATGCGCTGGAGGTCGCCGTTGACCTCGTTGGGCCTTCATGAACGCAAGCTGTGTGCCACGTGGAATCGGCGCGAAGCGCAGGGGTTGTGCATCGGCGTGGTGCCAAACCGGGGCAATCCCGGCCGTGTTTGCACCAAGGACGGGCTTCGCGTGGGCGGAGTTCACGCGTCCAAGGGGCTCAGGGCGGCGGATGCAGCGGACCGCTTGCCTACAATCCGCGCCTTTTCCCGTCAGCCCACGCAGGAGCCTCGTCCCATGAGCATCAAGTCAGACCGCTGGATCCGCCGCATGGCCGAGCAGCACGGGATGATCGAGCCCTACGAGCCGGGCCAGGTGCGGCACGCGGCCGACGGCCACCGCATCGTCAGCTACGGCACCAGCAGCTATGGCTACGACATCCGCTGCGCCGACGAATTCAAGATCTTCACGAACATCAACTCCACCATCGTCGACCCCAAGAACTTCGACGAGAAGAGCTTCGTGGACTTCAAGGGCGATGTCTGCATCATCCCGCCCAACAGCTTCGCGCTGGCGCGCACGATGGAGTACTTCCGCATCCCGCGCAGCGTGCTGACCATCTGCCTGGGCAAGAGCACGTACGCGCGCTGCGGGATCATCGTCAACGTCACGCCCTTCGAGCCCGAGTGGGAAGGCTACGTGACGCTGGAGTTCTCGAACACCACGCCGCTGCCGGCCAAGATCTACGCGGGCGAGGGTTGCGCGCAGGTGCTGTTTTTCGAGAGCGACGAGGTCTGCGAGACCAGCTACAAGGACCGCGGCGGCAAGTACCAGGGCCAGACGGGGGTCACGCTGCCCAAGACCTGAGGGTGCGCAGGCGTCCCGCAGCGACGCTTGGCGTACTGCGGCGTACACAAATTGGGGCAGATGTGGCGGCTTCGTCTTGTCCGTTCGATTCACCTCGGGTTCACCTGAGGTTTTTTCGGGTCTCCATTCGCGGGGATTTCTGCATGAGCGGCTCGGCCGCAGCCCCTGGGCGGGGGAATCACGCGGTTAATATGGTCCGGTCGTTGTCGGCTTGGCGCCCGTTCGCCGCGTACCACCGCTGCCCGTCTCCTCGCAACCCGCGGATTGCAAGGAAGGCGTGTTGAAGCAGCGGGGCAGACGCGCAGGAGGTGCCTGCAACAGCCCGCAAGGTGTCGCAGAACCCAGGGAGGGGCGCGCAATCGGCCACTACTAGTCGTACCCCTCGAGTCTTGCAGTACCCCTGGCATCCATGCGCCGTCCG
>SCTQ01000305.1 GCA_004322345.1 Aquabacterium sp.
CTAGTGTGGTGCGCCACTCAGATCTGTACTTTTGTTCTGACCAGGCGAGGAAGATCGGCGTGCCTGGGCAAGGGGTCCAGACTGGGCGTCTGGACCCCTTGCCCAGGTGCGTCGAGGGCCTTGCCTGGTCAGAACCCCTTGGGCTGAGCCGTATCGGGCCGCATACGTCGTTGCGTCCACAGGCCCGTACCGCCCGGTACGGGCCTGCGCACGCGCCTAGCCTGCGGCCCGATACGGCTCAGCAAAAGTACAGATCTGAGTGGCGCACCACACTAGCGCATGAAGCTGAACCCGCGCCACCCGCGGAAGCGGCGCCGCTGGGTCCTAACGCGACAGCGCCGCCACCGTGTAGGCGCAGCCCACGAGGGCGAACAGCAGCAGCCCCGCGATCTCCACCGTGCCGAGCTGGCCGCCCTTTGCCTCGCCCCCCTGGCGCTGCAGCGCCCGCTCGCGGTTGAGCAGGAACAGCGGGAAGGTCACGCTGATCGCGATGAAGACGCCCAGGATCACGTAGAGCCATGCCCCGCGCATGCCCAGCCGGCGCGCCTCCAGGAACATCCAGATCGAGACCGCGACGAAGAGGAAGAGCACGTCGACCGTGATCGAGCGGCTGGCCGGGTTGGCCAGGGTGTCCTGCCAGAAGCGCAGGTTGGCGCCCAGGAAGCCCAGCGACAGGTACTGCACGTTGTTGCCCCAGGTGCCGACCAGGGCCAGAACGGCCAGCAGGCCGTAGGCGAGGCAAAGGGCTTTGCGGCTGATCTTCATCGTGCGGCCTCCTCGTTGGTGCGCGGGGATTCTCGCCCGCATCTGCCCGCAGCCGGATCAGCGCGTGCGCGTGAACTCCGCGGCCACCTCGTCGGCCGAGGGATTCGCCTTGCCCATGCCGTTGATGAAGACCGCGGGGATGGTGCCGTTGAGCACGGCCACGGCACGGTCGGCGGCGGCACGTTCCTCCGCGTTCGGGTCGTTCAGCGACAGGGAGAAGGAGGCGCCGCGCTCGTTGGGGATGCCGCGGCGGGTCAGCTCGGAGGCCAGGGCGTCCGCGCGCTGGGCGGCGTCCGACGGGCAGTCGATGGGCGCCAGGATGAGGACCACGTTGCGCTTGGCCACCGTGGGCATGGCCGTGGGCACGAAGCCCGTCGCGCTGGTGCCGGCATCGGCCACGGCCCGGATCTTGTCGGCCTGGTGCTTCTGCCATTCGTGCCAACCGAGCCCGACGGCGCCGATCAGCAGCAGGATCCTTACGAAACTCATCTCATCCCCCCATCAATCATGACGGCGCGGATTCTCTCGCACCCACGGCATGCGCCGCGCGGGTGGCGGGGGTGGACGGAGTCGCCCGCGTCCAGGGTGGGCAGTGCGTGAGCGGCCCGAACGGCAAGAAGCCCGCTTCCGCGGGCTCCTTGCCGATGGGAGGCGGGCGATCAGGCCGCGTCGCGCGAGGCGCGCTTGCGCTCGTGTTCCTTCAGGTAGCGCTTGCGCAGGCGCACGCTCTTGGGCGTGATCTCGACCAGCTCGTCGTCGTCGATGAAGTCCACGCCGTATTCCAGCGTGAGGTCGATCGGCGGCGTGATCTTGATCGCGTCTTCCTTGCCGCTGACGCGGAAGTTGGTGAGCTGCTTGGTGCGCGTGGCGTTGACCACCAGGTCGTTGTCGCGGTTGTGGATGCCGACGATCATGCCCTCGTACACCGGGTCGTTGGCCTTCACGAACATGCGGCCGCGGTCGTCCAGCTTGCCCAGCGCGTAGGTGAAGATCTCGCCGTCGTCCATGGAGATCAGCACGCCGTTCTTGCGCCCGCCGATCTCGCCCTTGTGGGCCTCGTAGCCGTCGAAGATCGACGAGATCAGGCCCGAGCCGCGGGTCAGGTTCATGAACTCGTTGCTGAAGCCGATCAGGCCGCGGGCGGGGATGCGGTACTCCAGGCGCACGCGGCCATTGCCGTCCGGCTCCATGTTGATCATCTCGCCCTTGCGCAGGCCCAGGGCCTGCATCACGCCGCCCTGGTGGATCTCCTCCACGTCGGCGGTGACCAGCTCCATCGGCTCGCTTTTCACGCCGTCGATGTCCTTGAACATCACGCGCGGCTTGGAGACGGCCAGCTCGTAGCCCTCGCGGCGCATGTTCTCCAGCAGGATGGTCAGGTGCAGTTCGCCGCGGCCGCAGACCTCGAAGATGCCGTCCTCGTCGGTCTCCTTCACGCGCAGGGCCACGTTGTGCTGCAGCTCCTTCTGCAGGCGGTCCCAGATCTGGCGGCTGGTGACGTACTTGCCTTCACGGCCGGCCAGCGGCGAGGTGTTGACGCAGAAGTTCATCGTCAGCGTCGGCTCGTCCACCTTCAGCATGGGCAGCGGCTGCGGGTTGGCCGGGTCGGTCACGGTGACACCGATGCCGATGTCCTCGATGCCGTTGATCAGCACGATGTTGCCCGGGCCGGCCTCGGTGACCTGCACGCGGTCCAGGCCCTGGAAGGTCAGCACCTGGTTGATGCGGCCCTTGACGGTCTTGCCGTCCGGGCCTTCCATCACGACGACGTCCATGGACGGCTTGATGGTGCCCTGGCTGATGCGGCCCACGCCGATGCGGCCGACGAAGGTGGAGAAGTCCAGCGCGGAGATCTGCAGCTGCAGCGGCGCGGCGGGGTCGCCCTTCTGCGCCGGCACGTGCTTGAGCACGGTGTCGAACAGGGCCGACATGTCGGGGCCCCACTGCTCGCCCGGCGCGCCTTCGGTCAGCGAGGTCCAGCCGTTGATGCCCGAGGCGTAGACGACGGGGAAGTCCAGCTGCTCGTCGGTGGCGCCCAGCTTGTCGAACAGGTCGAAGGCGGCGTTGACGACGGCATCGGGCTTGGCGCCCGGCTTGTCGACCTTGTTGACGACGACGATGGGCTTCAAGCCCAGCGCCAGCGCCTTCTTGGTGACGAAGCGCGTCTGCGGCATCGGGCCTTCCTGGGCGTCGATCAGCAGCACCACGCCGTCGACCATGGACAGCGCGCGCTCCACTTCACCACCGAAGTCCGCGTGGCCCGGGGTGTCGACGATGTTGATGTGGGTGCCTTGCCAGCTCACGGCGCAGTTCTTGGCCAGGATGGTGATGCCGCGCTCGCGTTCGATGGCGTTGTTGTCCATCACGGTGTCGACGACCTTCTCATGGTCGGCGAAGGTGCCGGACTGGCGCAGGAGCTGGTCGACCATCGTGGTCTTGCCGTGGTCGACGTGGGCGATGATGGCGATGTTGCGGATCGGGGTGCTCATCGGGGACTCTCTGGAAGTTTCGTGAATCGTGGGCGGCCCGGGTCAGGCCAGTAGCGCTTCGACCTCGGGCGGGCTCAGCAGACGGTTGGGAATCAGTTCGCCGGCGCACACGTGGGCGGAGCCCAGGAAGGCACGCGGCTGGGGGCCGAAGACGCGCACCAGCGGCGTGTCGGGCAGGTTGATGCGACGGCGCAGGCCGGTGAGGAAGCGGCCGGCCTCGGCCTCGTTCAGGCGCACCTCGGGCTCGCCGGCCAGCAGCACGTCGGGGGCCAACAGCTGCGCGTCGCGCTCGGATTCGCCCATCTGCTGGAGCGACTCCAGCGTGTGCGCCTGAGGCACGCCCAGCGCGCCGCTTTGGGTGCGGCGCAAGGCCGTCAGGTGGGCGCCGCATCCCAGGCGCTCGCCGAGGTCCTCGGCCAGCGTGCGGATGTAGGTGCCCTTGCTGCACAGCACGTCGATCTCCATCTCGTCAGCCTGCCAGCGCAGGATGTCCAGGCGGTGAATGCGCACGCGACGCGGCGCGCGCTCGATCTCGATGCCGTCGCGGGCGTAGTCGTACAGCGCCCTGCCCTGGTGCTTCAGCGCCGAGTGCATGGGCGGGACCTGCTCGATCTCGCCCAGCAGCGCGGCGCGCGCGGCTTCCAGCTGCGCGGCGTCGAAGGCCACCGGCCGCGTGGCCAGCACCTCGCCTTCGGCGTCGCCGGTGCTGGTGCGCACGCCCAGCTTCAGGACGGCGCGGTAGCCCTTGTCGGCGTCCAGGCTGAGCTGGGAGAACTTGGTGGCGGCGCCGAAGCACAGCGGCAGCAGCCCGGTGGCCAGCGGATCCAGGGTGCCGGTGTGGCCGGCCTTCTCGGCGCGGAACAGGCGCTTGACCTTCTGCAGCGCATCGTTGCTGGACAGGCCCAGGGGCTTGTCCAGCAGCAGCACGCCGTGCAGGGCACGGCGGGCGATGCGGGGGCGCTGTTGTTGGGAAGGCCGTGGGGCGTTCATGGCAGCCTCAGTCGTCCTTGGCGCGCTGCGAGTTGGCGCGGTTGATCAGCGCGTTCAGCTCGGCGGCGTTCTCGGTCGTTCGGTCGAAGTGGAAATGCAGCGTCGGCACGGTGTGGATCTGCAGGCGCTTGAACAGGCCGTTGCGCAGGAAGCCCGCGGCCTCGTTGAGGGCCTCCTCGGTCTCGTCGGGCTTGCCGATCAGCAGCGAGAAGTAGACCTGCGCATGCGCGTAGTCGGGCGAGACCTCGACCGCGTTGATCGTCACCATGCCGATGCGCGGATCCTTCAGGTCGCGCAGCAGCTCGGCCAGGTCACGCTGGATCTGGTCGGCCACGCGGAAACCGCGGTTCGGGGTCGATGGCTTGTGTCTCATGTTGGGTCTCCTTCAAGCACGAACCCCGCCATCGAGTCGGCGACGGGCCGCTCCCGAGGCGACTCGCCCCCCTCGGGGGGCCTGCCGCCCCGCGGCAGGTCCGGGGGCCAACAATCTTTGGCGGGGTCGGCGCCGGAGCCCTGGGGCCCCGGGTGTGCACTGCTTCGCGAAAGTCGTCGAATCAGAGCGTGCGCGCCACTTCCTTGATCTCGAAGAACTCGATGTGGTCGCCTTCGGCGATGTCGTTGTAGCCGCGGATCGTCAGGCCGCACTCGAAGTTCTCCTTCACCTCGCGGACATCGTCCTTGAAGCGCTTGAGGGAGTCGAGTTCGCCGGTGAAGATGACCACGTTCTCGCGCACCAGGCGCAGGCGCGCGTTGCGGCGGACCACGCCCGACAGCACCATGCAGCCCGCGATCGAGCCGATCTTGGACACGCGGATGACCTGGCGGATCTCGGCCATGCCGATGACCTCTTCCTTCTGCTCCGGCGTCAGCATGCCGGACATCGCCTGCTTCACCTCGTCGACGGCGTCGTAGATGATGTTGTAGTAACGAATGTCCACGCCGCTGTTCTCGGCCAGCTTGCGGGCATTGGCGTCGGCACGGGTGTTGAAGCCGATCAGCACGGCCTTGGAGGCCAGCGCCAGGTTGACGTCGCTCTCGCTGATGCCGCCCACGGCGCCGTGCACGATCTGCACCTTGACCTCGGGTGTGGACAGCTTGAGCAGCGAGGCAGCCAGCGCTTCCTGCGAACCCTGCACGTCGGCCTTGATGATCAGCGGCAGCGTCTTCACGTCGCCCTGGCCCATCTGCTCGAACATGTTCTCCAGCTTGGCGGCCTGCTGCTTGGCCAGCTTGACGTCGCGGTAGCGGCCCTGGCGGAAGGTGGCGACTTCGCGCGCACGGCGCTCGTCGGCCAGCACCATGAACTCGTCGCCGGCCAGCGGCACGTCGGACAGGCCTTGGATCTCCACCGGGATGGACGGGCCGGCTTCCTGCACGGGCTTGCCGTTCTCGTCCAGCATGGCGCGCACGCGGCCGTAGCTGGAACCCGCCAGCACGACGTCGCCGCGCTTGAGGGTGCCGGATTGCACCAGCACGGTGGCCACCGGGCCGCGGCCCTTGTCCAGCTGGGCTTCGATCACCAGGCCCTTGGCAGGCGCGTCCTTGGGTGCGGTCAGCTCCAGGACTTCGGCCTGCAGCAGCACGTTCTCCAGCAGCTCGTCGATGCCCTGGCCGGTCTTGGCGGACACGGGGCAGAACGGCACGTCGCCGCCGAACGCTTCGGGCACGACCTCCTCGGCCACCAGCTCGGAGCGCACGCGCTCCAGGTTGGCTTCGGGCTTGTCGACCTTGTTGATCGCCACCACGATCGGCACGTTCGCGGCCTTCGCGTGGTGGATGGCTTCCTTGGTCTGGGGCATCACGCCGTCGTCGGCGGCCACGACCAGGATCACGATGTCGGTCGCCTTGGCGCCGCGGGCACGCATGGCGGTGAACGCCTCGTGGCCCGGGGTGTCGAGGAAGGTGACGATGCCGCGCGGCGTCTCGACGTGATAGGCGCCGATGTGCTGCGTGATGCCGCCGGCTTCACCCGCGGCCACG